>CAYRGJ010000004.1:0-150298 GCA_964423835.1 uncultured Dehalococcoidia bacterium
GTGCTGATCCCCACCAGCTGGCCCAGCGAGGCCAGCCCGAAGGACTGGGCCAGGGTGCCGATCTGGGCCGGGACCCGAAGACCGTGGCAGACGCCGTAGCTGAGGACGAAGGCGTAGAGCATCCAGGCCCCGTCCAGGAACAGCAGCCAGGGCACCGACAGCGCCATGCCCAGCACCGCGATGGCCAGGGTGCGGCGCCAGCCGGCCACCCGGGAGACGAAGCCCGAGAGGAGCCGTCCTGGTATGGAGAACCCGCCCATCAGCCCCACCGCCAGGGCGGCCGTGGCGTCCGATATCCCGGCGTCGGTGGCCCGGATGGCCAGGTGGGAGTTCACCGCCTGGAAGGAGAAGATGGCCACCGTAATGATGACGGTGACGGTGACGAAGGGGGCGATGATGGCCCGCGCCGGCAGCCCCCAGCGCGCCGGCGCGGAGCCGGCGGCCCCGGGGCCCCCAGGCGAGCCGTGGTCGCCCGCCGGCTGAGGGGCCCGCCGCACCAGGATGGCGGAGGCCAGCACGATGATGCCCATGATGATGCCCACGTAGAGGAAGGCGTCCCTCCACCCGTAGCTGTCGATGAAGTAGTTGATCATGGGGGCGAAGATGATGGCCCCGGCGCCCACCCCCGTGGTGGTCAGGGCCAGGGCGATGTCGGCCCTGGGGTGCCCGCTGAACCACCGCACAATGGTGCTGGTGGATACGGACCACATGGGGCCGGCGCCCAGGCCGGCGATGAAGAGGAACAGACGCAGGTGGTTGATGGTCTCCGTCCGGCTGGCCAGGGCGATGGCGCTGCCGGAGATGACGGCCGTGGCCAGGAGGATAGGCCGCGGGCTGAAGCGGTCCCCCAGCCGCCCCCCGATGATGAGGGATATGGCGTGCCCTACCAGGAAGCAGGTGTAGGCCGAGCCGGTGATGGCCCGGCTCCAGCCGAACTCCTCCTCCAGGGGCCGGAAGAAGACGTTGAAGCACCAGAAGGTCTCGCCCAGGGTGAGGGTCGCCAGGAAGCAGGCGAAGACCACCACCCAGCCGTAGAAGAGCCCGTCCTTCTTTCCCTCAGTGCTCAAAGGCGCCGTCTTTCGGCCATCTCGGGCCCGGGCCCCGGGGTCACATCCTCCCGCTGTTCACGGAGAGGGACTGCCCGGTGATCATGCCGGCCCGGTCTGAAGCCAGGAAAAGGATGGCCTCGGCCACCTCGTCCGAGTCCGGGAAGCGGCCCAGGGCGTAGTTGTGCGAGTAGCCCCCGGCCAGGCCGGCGGAGCCGGGGGTGCTGACCAGGGCCGCGTTCACCACGTTGATGCGCACGCCGGCGGAGCCTATCTCCTTGGCCAGGCTGGTGGTGAAGGTCATGATGGCGGCCTTGGAGGCGGCGTACATGCTCTCCCCGGGAGGCGCCATGCGGCCGGAGTCCGACCCCATGCAGACGATGCTGCCGCTGCGCTGCGCCAGCATGGGCTTGAGGGCGGCCTTGATGCAGTTCAGGGTGCCCCAGAAGGTAACGTCGACCACGTGGTGGATGTCCTCCAGGCTGCTGTGGGCGAAGCTTCCGGCGCCCATGTAGGCCGGTATGGTGACCAGGATGTCCACCCGGTTGAACTGGGCCACGGCCTTGTCCACCATGGCGGCGCAAGCCTGGTAGTTGGTGACATCGGCATAGGTGGCGATGGACTTCGAGCCCGCCGCGGCGACCTGTTTGGCCACCCGGTCGGCCCAGCCGCGGTCGATATCATTGGCCACCACCAGGGCGCCCTCGCGCGCCAGCTCCAGGGAAACGCTGGTGCCGATGCCGCCGCCGCCGGCCCCGGTCACTATGGCCACCTTGCCCTTCAGGTTCAGGTCCATGCTGTCCTCCTGCCTCCGGTAGTATAGGGAATCCCGGCATCAACGCCCGCCATAGATAGGATAGGCGTTCGGCGGTGTGGCTGACAAATGGCGGACCCTGGCCGGCCTTCGGACCAGGGAGGCGGGCTTGCCAGACGGCGAGGTGGGCTCATGGCCCCGGCCGGGGTCCTCGGGCCGGCGGGGTCTCGGGATTCCGGCCAGGCCTCATTCAGGCCTCGCTATAGAAGGCCAGGCCGATCACCCCGGGGCCGGTGTGGGCGCCGATGACGGGGGAGAGCTCGGTGACTATGAGCTCCCGGCAGTCGAACAGGCGGGCCACCTCCTCCTTGAACTCGGCGGCCCTCCCGGGCTCGGCGGCGTGCATGACCGCCATGCGCAGCGGCTTTCCGTTGATCACCCGCCGGCGGCTTTCCTCCAGTATCTGCCTGGTGGCGGCCTGGTAGGTCCGGGCCCTGGCCAGGGCATGGATCTGGCCGTCCTTGAAGGTGACCAGGGGCTTGATATCCAGGAGCGCCCCCAGCGAAGCTATCACCTTTGGCACGCGCCCTCCCATCTCCAGGTACTTGAGGGTGGCCAGCATGGCCACCAGGTGCGTCCGGCCGGCCACGTCCGCGGCCCGTGACTCAACCTCCGCCAGCTTCCGGCCTTCCGCTGCGGCCCTGGCGGCGGCCAGGACCACCCATCCCTCGGCCGCGGCGGCCAGCCGGCTGTCCATCACCGCTATCTTCCGGTCCCCGGACGAGGCGCGGCAAATGCCGGCTCCCAGGTTGGCCGCATTGAGGGTAGTGCTGAGCTGGCCCGACATGGTTATGCACAGGATGTCGGCGGCCTCATCCTGAGCCTTGCGGTAGGCCTCCAGGAAATCCTCCGGCGAGGGCGCGGAGGTTGTCGGCAGCTCGGCGCTATCCTTGAGGCGCTGGTAGAAGCCGTCCGGCTGCAGGTCCACCCGGTCCCGGTAGACCCTGTCGCCGAAGGTGATGCGGAGCGGCACCTCATGTATCCCGTATTCAGCCAGGGCCTGGCGCGAGATGCTGCCGGCGCTGTCGGTGACTATGGCCACTTTTCTGTCCGCGTGGTGCAAGGCTACCCTCCTCCAGCCTCGCGGGCCGGGCTCCGCGGGCCCCGGCCGGGGACCGAACCCTGCGGCGCAGTGTCCCTGGCGCGCTGCGGCGTCCGCGAACCCGGCGGTCCCCCTGGCGGCGGTTCCCTGTCCGCGGGCCTGCGCTGCGGCCGGGCAACCGGATCTCCGTCCAGGAACGCCGTCAATACCCTGTTGAACTCGGCGGGCCTCTCGGTAACCAGCAGGTGCCCGCAGTCCGGTATGATCGCCAGGAGCGATCCCCTGATGGCCCGGTGCAGGAAACGGCTCATCTTGACCGGGACCCCCAGGTCCTTCTCGCCGGACACGATCAGGGTAGGGACCTTGACCCGGTGGGCCGCGGCCCGCAGGTCATAGCTGGTGAGCAGGCTCCGGGTGAAGGCCAGGGCCACGTGCTTGGGAACGCCGGCGTCGAGCTTCTCCGGCCCGCTCCCCCTCCTCATGGCCTTGCGGGCCACGAAGCGGTAGGGCACCAGCGGGCTGAGGTAGTTCACCAGGCCGGCCATGGCGGGCGACTGGGGAAATGCCCGGGCAGGGGTGGCCACCAGCACCAGCTTGTGCACGCTCTCGGGGTGGTCCAGGGCCAGCTTGAGAGACGTCATGCCTCCCAGGGAGTAGCCCACCAGGGAGGCGCGCTCAATGCCCAGGCGCTCCATCAGGCCTTTGAGGTCGTCGGCCAGCGTCTGAATGGAGTAGTCCCCGCGGGGCTTGTCGGAGCGGCCATGCCCCCGGTGATCATACAGGACCACGGTGTGGGACCGGCTCAGGCCGTCGATCTGCGTTTCCCACAGCGAGCAATCATCCAGCACGCCGTGGGACAACACCACCGGGGGGCCGTGGCCATGGGCCTCATAGTAGAGATTGACGTCCCTCACTTCGACGACGGGCATGCGGGCGCTCCGGCCTAAGTCTAGGGCCGGCCTCCGGATGGCCGCCATTGGCAACAGTACTTAGTGACGGCTCGGGAAGCGTACTAGGTAGGTCGCGCCTGCCGGGCGGGCCCCAGAGGACCGGCACTGGCGCCGGAACGCGCCGCGGTGCCTGGCGAAACAGCAAAGAAAGAGCGGAAGGCCGCTGCGGCCTCCCGCCTTCTCTACATGCCAGGCGATTTGACTGCGCTCAGATGCTACGGACTCATTACGAGCCCAGCAGGCTAGTGAGCAGGCTCAGAATGTCACAGGGACCCGCCGCGCCAATGGTGATCGCGGCTATGACGGCCACCACCGCCACCGGAAGAGCCACCCTGGCCATTTTCCTGAACATGTTGATTACCCTCCCCCTTTCTTTCTCCGGCCGGGCCGGATATCAGTTGCGGGGATTCTACCCCAACCGCGTATTAGTCGCCGGCGGAGCCTGAATCCCTTGATCCGCTGTGGCCGCGGCCCTCCGGGTCGCGGCACGGGCCGGGCCCCGCGATGGCGAAGGGCTCTAGACCGCTGCCTCCGGGGGCAGGGTGATATCGACCGGCTCATTGATGTGGTGGATGGCCATCTCGACGAGGATGACCATGTCCACGTTCTCCTGGGCCAGGTGAAGGTTGGCCTGCCACGCCATCTTGGCCAGCAGGTGCGTGTCCCTGGCAATCCACTGGGTGGCCCCCAGACCGGTGACGGCCTCTTTGGAGTTGACCAGGCTGCTGGCATCACCGGTCAAAGACCCGGCCAGCCTCTCCCAGAACTGGTCAACGTCCGGTGTCAGCTCCACCACGTAGCACTCCACGCCATTGACTTCCTCTTCACGCACCAGCTTCCTCTGGCTGCCCTCCAGGAGCTCCCGGCTCTGGTCCAGCGCCGTCTGGTTGTTCCAGGAGCCCGGGCCGAGGGCCTGCTTCTGCCAGGTCCACTGTTGCCCGGTAGAGAGCGTGCCCGTGAAGAGGTTGTCACTGATCAGGAACGCCCGCACCTCGGTGGTCTGCGGGTCCCTCCCCGACTGCTGAACGGTTACGCTCATGTCCATGGCCATCCTGTGATTGGCCTCATCGACGACCCCCACGGCGTTGTCGGAAACGGAGTATTCCTGCATCAGGATGCCCTGCTGGCCGTACGTGTAAAACACTTGAAACATGTCGAAACGGTAGGTTGTCACGCCGGACTGGGCTGCCAGCGAGCTGGCCACCAGCTCGTCAACCGCTATGTGGGGCCGGTAGGAGTCATCACTGCAGGCTGGGACGGCCAGGCCGGCCAGCACCAGGATCGCCAGCAATATGCCGGTGGCTCTGCGCATCCCCCCTCCTTACGGGCATGGTCCCGGGCGGGCCATGCCGCGGGTCTGTCGCACAGACATTAGCAGGGGTATGATTGGCTGTCAAATACCCCGGCACGATGGTCGGACCAGGCTGGCAAACGCCGATGGCAGGGGAAGGCGCCCTGAGGTCAGGCCCGAATCTCCATGGACTCCGCCTGCGCCAGGATGGTGGTCATGGGCTGCTTCTTCCCGCCGAGGCTGGTGATGGCCCCCAGGGCGATGGCCTTCCTCTGCGACAGCGGCCCCGACGCCGCCACCTTGGACAGGGTGAATCCCTTCACGTTGCAGTCGCTGTCCACGATGACGCTGTCCACCGTGGCGATCTCCGTGCCCCCCTCGCTCATGATCTGCCGGCCGCGCAGTGCGCTGGCGGACAGGAACTCCTCTGAGCCCACGATCTGGTCCGGGCCCACGATTACGTCCCCGCTGGGCACCAGCCACACGTCAACGCCGCACACCTGCACCTTGTCCTTCTCGATCAGCAGCGGCTTCCGGCTGAGGAGGCCGCTGCTGCCCAGGGATACGGCCACCACCTTGTTGAGCCTGGCGTCGAAAAGGACGTCCTTGATCTTGCCCAGCCTCTTGCCTTCTGAAATGCTGATTACCTGCTTGCTGATCTGCTCTTTGACCGTCGGCATCTCCTTCTCCTTCTCACACCCACCATGCGGCGGCGGGAAGTGGACTCTCATGTGGCGGTTAGCGGTCGAGCGCTACCACCATGATATCACGGGGGCGAAAGGGCCGGGGTCCTCTTCAGCGGGCCCAGGGCCGGCTACCGCCGGCCCCGCTTCAGCGACAGTATGGCCGCGGCCAGGAAGGCGGCCGCGAAGCCCAGCAGCGCCACCACGTCCACCCATATCCGGTCCAGCCCCCAGCCCCGGAGCATGACGGACCGTATGGCGTCCACGGCATAGTACGGAGGTGTGGCATAGGAGAGCGGCCGCAGCCAGTGGGGTATGGCCTCCACCGGCCAGAAGATACCGGCCAGCAGGAAGGTGGGCAGGATTATGAGGGGCAGGAACTGTATGGCCTGGGACTCTCTCCTGGCCAGGCTGGAGAGCAGTATGCCCAGGCTCAGGCTGACGATGGCCAGCAGGGCGATGACGGCGAAGGCCAGCACGATGTTGCCCACGATCATGATGTCGAAGGCCAGCACCCCGATAGCCAGTAGCAGGACCGTCTGGAACATCCCGATGCCGCTGAAAGCGATGGCGTATCCCGCCACCAGCTCGCTGTCCCGGAGCGGGGTGGACTGCAGCCTCTCCAGGTTGCCGGAGGTCCGTTCCCCCACGAAGGAGATGAGGGTCAGCAGGGTGGTGAGCAGGAAGACCACGAAGGCCATGATCCCCGGCACGAAGAAGTCCATGAACCTGGCGCCGCGGCCGTAGACGGGTTCCGCCGTGTCCACCTTCATGGGCAGGTCCTGCCCCGCTGCCTCGGCCGTCTTCAGCACCGCGGCGCTGACGCTCTTGGTGATGGCCGTGGCCACGTTGACATTGGTCATGTCCTGCCTCACCCGTATGGTGGTGTCGCCCGCATAGGACGGGTCCTGCCTCTTCAGGTAGACGTTGCGCGTGAAGTCCTCGGGGAAGATGATCACGGCGTAGGCCCGGCCGCTCTCCACGCGGCGGACCGCCTCGTCCACGTCCCCCAGGAACTGCACCCTGAGCACCTCCGGGTCGAGGTTGGCCACTATGGCGCCGGCGATGGAGACCGGCACCGGGGATGGAGGTATGGCGTAGCCGCTGTCCAGGTTGACCACAGCCACGTTGACGTCCTTCACGTCGCCGCTGAAGGCCAGGCCGAAGACGCACATGGCGACCACCGGCGCCAGGAACATCAGCGCCAGGGTGCGCCGGTCGTGCACCAGGGCGCTGCCGATCCGGGCGGAGATGGCCAGGGCCCTCCTGATGCTCAGGGCCGGGCCTCTCCTCTCCTGGCCAGCGCCAGGAAGGCCTCCTCCAGGTTGGCAACGCCGGCGGAGCGGACCACTTCGGCCGGAGCGCCCTCGGCCAGGAGCCGCCCCTGGCGCAGCAGCACGATCCGGTCGCAGTGAACGGCCTCGTCCATGTAGTGCGTGCTGAGAACGATGGTGACGCCCTTCTCTTTCAGCAGGTCGAAGTACTCCCAGAAGGAGGCCCGCAGCTCCGGGTCCACGCCCACGGTGGGCTCGTCCAGGAAGAGGAGCTTCGGCTCGTGTATCATGCTGCAGGCCAGTGATGCCCGGTGCCTCATCCCGCCGCTCAGGTTCGACACCAGCGAATCCCGCCACTGCGACAGGGCGACGAAGTCCAGCAGCTCCTTCTCCCTCTCCGCAATCCTGGCCGGGGAAAGGCCGTAGAGCTGGCCGTAAAGCCTCAGGTTCCCGTGCACCGTCAGGTCCAAATAGAGGGCGGTCTCCTGGGGCATGTAACCCACCTGGGACAGCGCGGCCCGGTCGGGCACCTTCCGGCCCAGGACGTACGCTTCACCGCCGCTGGGCCTGATCAGGCCGCACAGGACCTTGATGGCGGTGGTCTTGCCGGCGCCGTTGGGGCCCAGCAGCCCATGGAGGGTCCCCGGCTCGATCCGCAGGCTCAGGCCATCCAGGGCCCGGAAGGACCCATACCTCTTGGTGAGGTTCCTGGTTTCGGCGGCGAAAGACTTCATCTTGAGTTCGTCCATTATTCCACTCGGGAATTTGGGGAGTCAAGCCAGCCGCCGGCCCCGCCTCCAGAGCTCAACCCGCTGCCGGCGGGGCCGGGACAGGCCCTTCTGCCGGAGGCCCACCCAGGCTCCCTCCTCTCAGCATCTGCTTCTGCCCCCGGAATCGGGACCAATCTGTGACGCCCTTTGTGGGGTTCCGAGACACCACGGAGACAGTCCTGTGGTACAACCTCAGCACTCATGCGAGTAGGGACCAAGGTCTCAAGACAGCCCTCGGCCAGAGTGGGATACTGAGCCCACAGAGGGAGCACGGTGCAAGGACGATGAGCAAGTCAACTGTTGGCCAGAGGATCGCCGGCGCCGTCATTGGCCCGCTCGCCAGGATCGCTGGCGCCTTCATCGGCGTCCTGGCCGTTGGAGTGCCCCCGGGGCTGCTGCTTGGATATCACATGATGATGCAATACACTGATTTCGACCGCATGACAGCATGCCTCGTCTTCGGTGGTCTGGCCTTTCTGGCCGGAGCCCTCCCGGGAGCAGCCGCCGGAGCCACCCTGGCGCAACGGCTGCTGAAGCAGAGGAGTGACTTCTGGCGAGCCTTGGTGGGAGCGGTTGCCTGTCTGCTGCTGGGAGCAGTTTTCTACCTGCCAGTGGCGCTGCTACAGGTAGAGGCCCACTATGACCAAATCGGTAGCGATGGCCTCTTTCCACAACTGATCTTATATCTATTCATCGGCACGATCCTCCTCTCGCCAGTCACGATTGCCACCGGCGCCGGCATCGGCTCCGGCCGGAAGGCCAGGCCGGCACCAGCGCCGGTGAAGGCCGGCGAAGAACTGTCCCAGGGATGACATACGTGCCAGTGCCGACCCGATAGGTCGCCTATTGCACTTCGGGGTCCACACCCCCCAGGGGTCGCCAGAAATCCCACCATGATTCCGGTGGGACGCAGGGGACCCGGCCCGGCGCCCGACTACGTCTGCAGTTTCGGTCGTGAGCGATATTGACAGGCCCTGGTGCCCGGGTGCTATGATCGTCTAAGCCATACCTGTCTCGTTCCGCTCTTGCCGCAACATCAGATGCCTTCGGCGACAGTCCGAGTATGGTCTCGCGAGGAAGGGGGGATGATGGGGGGAAAGGACCAGGTCCCGCTCCGCAACGACAAGACCAAGCTCAGGAAGCTTGTCCTGCTGATGAACAAGCAGAACAAGAGACCCTTTCCGCCCCTTGCCCCAATCCTAAGAGTAATGGACTGTGTCTTGTCCGGTGATGAGCTTGATCTGCTGCTGCAACTGGGCACGGACGCGTACACGCAGGAACAGGCGGCGGCAGCCAGCAACATGGGCGCCGGCAGATTTGAGGCGCTGTTTGAGACACTGAAGCAGAAGGGATTTGTCGGAAGCCGGTTTGAAGGAGCCGGCGAAGAGCGGTATGTCCTCAACCCTTTTCTGGTCGGATGGTTTGAGGCCCAGGTCCCTTACCTGATCGGCAAGCCGGAGGAAAGGGAGTTCGCCCGAAGGTGGATGGATTTCATGGGTGCCGCGCGGAACCTTAACCGCTTCCCCTTGAGAACCCTGTTCAATACGATGATCAGGATGGGGCGTGTCGACAACCAGAGCGTGGGCCTGGTTCGCTCGCACAAGGACCAGAAAGGGAAGTCGATCATCAGCATCGAAGAGTCTGTCGAGGTCCCTGATTCCAGGATATATCCGACAAAATCCGTCAATGATCTGATACTGGAATACGGCGCCAGGAGTGTGATCGGCCAGCTGCCGTGCATGTGCCGGCGGATACTGTCGACCCTGGATGATCCATGCCGCTTGGCCATGCCTGATGATGGAGGATGCATGATCCTGGGTGACGCTGCCAGGCCCTATATCAAATACGGGCATGCGCGGCAGATCAGCAGGGAGGAAGCTCTGGAGGTCATCCAGAGAGTCAGGGACAGGGGTGCCATCCACAGTGTCTTTCATGACAAGGACGACACCAGCCTGCCCCAGACAGCTATCTGCAACTGCTGCTGGGACTGCTGCGGCTTCTTCAGGCCCTACAACATGGGGGCCATGCCACTGAGGTACAGCGGTTTCTACATGGCCAGGATCGGCGACGGCACCAGGTGTACAGGGTGCAGGAAATGCCAGAAGTACTGTCCGACAGCCGCCATATCGGTAGTGGACAAGAAGCCCTCCATTGATGCCGGGAGATGCATAGGGTGCGGGCAGTGTGTTCATCAGTGCGCCCCATCAGTCGTAGAGCTCGTTGAGGACGTGCGCACGGTGTTCTTGCCTATGCTCAAGATGTCGGAGGCGCGGATACAGGCCTCGTCCAGCGGTTGACAGCGGGCAGTCCAGTGCAACCTGGTGGCTGTGAACCTGGCATTTGTCCTTCTCAATCGTAGCCTCGACAGGCGATTTCCCGGCTGCAAGGCCAGGCCTGCACACCGACGCTGGTGGAGGCAGTAGAGGGAAGGACTGGATTTTGCACTTGTGCCCGCGATAGTCCTCAGGTAAGCCAAAGGGGGGATGCTTATGGAAGATACACCTATGTAGTGGTCTGCCGGGGTTCATCAGCACAATGACGTCTGAGGAGGAGGGAAAACCCGAAATGAAGTTCCTGGTGATCAGCAAGACAAAGGACATGTTTTATGCGCTTCCTCAAGAGCAGAGAGTGGAACTTGTTGCGGAAGCTTTTGCCATGATCGACAAATACCGGAAGTCAGGCAAGTTGAAGGAGGTCTATAACACTCCAGACCAGAAGAGCACGGTGATGATCTGGGATTGGGCGTCTCCTGAGGAGTCCTCCCGCATCGCACTGGAGAATCCGCTGTGGGCATTTCAGGAAGTTGAAGCCCAGCAACTGGTCGACTTCGATGAGTCCAAGAAGTTGATCATGGAGTTCGTAGCAGAGCGAGCCAAGAAGAAGTAATAGTCGTTTCTTTCAGCGAGTCAGAATCAGGGAGGGTGGCAGACATGTCCACCCTCCCTGCCAGCCCCGCAGTAACACCGGTGAACCCGGCGGACCACCGCCTCGGGGATGACATACGTGCCAATCCCGACTTGGTGGGTCGTGTATTGCACTTCGGAGCCTGTTGACTATGCCAGCGTGCCTCCATCGGCGAACACCGTCTCCCCGGTGACGTAGCTGGCCGCGTCCGACGCCAGGAAGAGCGCGACGGCGGCTATCTCCTCGGGTTCTGCAATGCGTCTCAGCGGTATGCTGGCCTCGATCAGTTTCCGCAGGTCCGGATTTCCCCACATCGGCTGACTGAACCCGGTCTTCACCATCCCGGGGCCAATGGCATTGACCCGGATGTTGTGGGGTGCCAGGTCGACGGCAAACAGCTTCGTCATCATCAGCACGCCAGCCTTGGCGATGCCATACACCCCCAGTGCCGGGGCCGCCTTGACCGCGGCGTCTGACACGATGTTGATGATATTGCCGCTCCGCCGGGCTACCATCGACCGCGCCGCTGCCTGCGTGCAGAAGAAGTAGCCCTTCAAGCCAACACCCATGACCTTGTCCCATCCGTCTTCTCTGAGTTCAAGTAGAGGCCGCATGACGTTCACGGCGGCGTTGTTGACCAGGATATCGACCCCGCCAAACCGCTCCACCACCCTGGCCACCATCGCATCCACCTCGGCCTTCACAGCGATGTTCGCCTGGCAGGCCAACGACTCCCGCCCCAGGCGGCCTATCTCCTCAGCTACATTTTCCAGCTCTGTCTGTGTCCGGCTGACCACAACCACGCTGGCCCCTGCCTCAGCAAACTGCACCGCAATTGCCCTGCCTATGCCCCTGCCACCCCCGGTTACTATTGCCACCTTGTTCTCCAGGGTAAGTCTGGGAACAGCCATTGACGCACCTCCTGTTCTCCTCTGGGATTCCCCGTGTGAGTCCACGGGCCACCCAGCCTGGTCCCGTATCGTATTGTCCATCACCTTGAGCCGGTGTCAAGAGAGGGGAGGATAGTGTCCGCACCCGGCCGGGGGGACGTGCCCCCGGGCTTCTTCCCGGGGTGCCGGGACCGGCTACCGGCCCCGCGGCTGCCCCATGGAGGCGGTGTATTGCGGGGGCTCGAGCGACTAATACTGGAGGGCTGCCCCGCGGAGGCCGCGGAGGCTGGTGACCCAGGGTCCTGCGGGCATGTGACCGGGGTCACAGCGTAGTGTCCACGATGGTGAACTACAATGAACTGCGTATTGACGTAATGCTGTTCCGGGCCTATGATGTACCTCGGATGACGATGTATCGGCGTTAGAATCGGGGGTGACCATGCATACTGCGTTCCAGATCGTCGCCATCATAGCCATCGGGTACCTGATCGGCAGTATTCCCACTGCCAACATCTTCATGTACCTTTTCACCCGGAAGGACCTGCGGCGGGTCGGCACGGGCAACGTCACTTCGACGGCGCTCATCATTCACGGCGGCCGGCTGCCCGGGGTCCTGTCCCTGGCCGGGGAGATGCTGAAGACGGTGGCCTGCCTGGCCGTAGCCGGCCTCCTGGTGGGAGAGCTCTGGGGCTACCTGCTGATGATGTTGGTGGCCAGTGTCGGCCAGAGATGGAGCGTGTGGCTGGGCTGGACCGGCGGGCAGGCCCAGACCATATTCGCCGTCGGGTTCCTGATCCTCTGCCCGGCGTCCATGCTGCTGGCGGGCGCCGTTTTCGGCCTGAGCCTCCTGGTCACCAGGCGGGTCTTCCTCAGCAACACCATCTTTCACCTGCTGGCCCCGCTCTGCTTGCTGCTGGCCTGGGCCTATAACCCGGCCCCCTTCGGCCTGGGCTACGAGTCCTGGGGCTACGCCCTGACCTGCGCCGTCCTGTGCGCCATGTTCCTGGCGAAACACCAGCCCGACACGGACGATATCGTTCGCTCGGAGGCGTGGGGCGGCCTGAGCCGCTAGGAGACGGGTCATGTGGCATATTTACCTGGGCGCGGTGACCCTGGGCCTCTCGGTGCTGCTGGTCAACCTCCTGCTGAACCTGAGGGCGCTGCACCGGCTGGGCTCCGAGGCGCACAAGGCGCTCGACAGGTACCCGGTCATCTCCGTGCTGGTGCCCGCCCGCAACGAGGAGCGGGACATAGTGCCCTGCATAGAGACGCTGCAGAAGCAGAACTACCCGGCCTACGAGATCCTGGTCCTGGACGACAACTCCACGGACCGGACCGCCGAGAAGGTGGCCGAGATAGCGGCCAGCGATCCCCGGGTCAGGCTGCTGCGGGGTGAGCCGTTGCCGCGGGGCTGGGCCGGGAAGCCGCACGCCTGCCACCAGCTGGCGGCCGCGGCGCGGGGCGAGTGGCTGCTGTTCACCGACGCGGACACCCTGCATGCGCCGGACACCCTTATCAGCGCCCTGACCTATGCCCAGACTCACCAGCTGTCCCTGGTCTCCGGCTTCCCCTTCCAGAAGACCTCGTCCTTCTCCCAGAGGGTGGTCATACCGGCCATGTGGTCCATCGTGCTGACCTGCATGCCGCTGTGGTGGGTGCAGGGCGCCCGCCGCCCCAAGGCCGGGCTGGTCATCGGGCAGTTCATCTTCGTCGATGCGGCCGACTACCACGAGGTGGGCGGGCACGAGGCGGTGAAGGGCCGCATCATCGAGGACGTCTGGCTGGGCCTCACCTTCGCCCGCCGCGGCAAGAGGCTGGCCACCGTGGACCTCAACGACCTGGTCACCTGCCGCATGTACGAGGGGGTGGGCGACCTCTGGGAGGGCTTCAGCAAGTGGACCTACTCGCTGACGGCCTTCATGTCCTGGCTCTTTGCCTTCATCCTGGTGGGGGCCGTAGCCCTATTCGTGGCGCCCTTTGCCATGATGGCCTCGCACATCAGCCCCTGGCTGCCGAACTCCTCGTGGATCACCATCATCGTGCTGCAGGTGGCCCTCATCCTGCTGATGCGCATCTTGATCGACCGCCGCTTCGACTACCCCCGGCGCTACTTCCTGTCCTATCCCCTGGGGGTGTTCTTCCTGCTGCTCTCCGGGGTGTGGGGCAGCCTGCGGGCCATAACCAGGCGCGGCGTCTCCTGGAAAGACCGCACCTACACGCCGGACTCCAAGGTCAACTAGCCCCGGAGCGAACTCAGCGCGGCTTTGCCTCCTCTCCGGCAGGGAGGGCGCTTGATGGCCGCCGCCGGAAGTGATAGAGTCCCTTGGCAGCAGCCTCTGAGCCCGCGCGCGCACTCCCGGGAACGCCTCGGCAGTGGAGGGAAGATGGACAAGCTGATCTACATCCTCTGGAGCCCCGCTGACCAACCCCGGAAACAGACGCAGCAGGCCCTGCTCCAGGACGTGGCCCCCCGGCTTCTTCAGGCCGGGGCCCGGAAGCTCACCATGTACATCGCCGACCAGGATGCGGACTTCAAGTCGGCGGCGCCGTTTCACCCTGGCGAGCGCATGTGCGCCGATGTGTCGCTATGGCTGGACAGCGTGGAGCAGCGGGGGCCCGTCGAGGACGCTGTCAAGGCCGCGGGGTTCAGGCTGGCCGGCTTCCTGGCGGACGAGGTCATATACACGGAGTACGGCGGCAACCGCCACTCCGGCCCCCGGGACTGGCCCGACGGCCAGCGTTCGCCCGGCCTGGTGGCCGTCACCCTCATGGAGAGGCCGCAGAGGCTCAGCCGCGAGGAGTGGATCAGGCGCTGGCACGGGAGGCAGTCGCCGGTCTCCGAGGCCATGCAGCCCCGCTGCCGCTACATACGCAACGTGGTGGTCCGGGCGGTCACCCCGGACGCGCCGCCGTATGAAGGCATAGTGGAGGAGGCCTGGCCCTCCGTCAAGCATGCCACCGACCCCTTCCTGTTCTATGGCGCCGGCCGGAACCCCCTGAAGCTGGCCTGGAACATGGCGGTGATGCTGAGGAGCGTGACCGCGTTCCTGGACCTCACCCGGATACGGACCACGTACGCCAGCGAGTACATCCTGAAGAGCTGGGCGGCGGGCGCCGTGGCATAATGGTATCAGGAGAACCGACGCAAGGGAGGTGCCACATGGAGCCAATAAAGGGACTCATCATCCGCGGCATGACGGAGCGTGATTTCATTGCCATCGACGATCTGGACAAGAAGATCACCGGCCGGGAGTGGGCCGGGGCGGCCAGCCGGAGGGCCAGCAGCCACTTCTGGACCTACTACCCGCCGCTGTCCTTCGTGGCCGAGGCCGATGGACAGCTGGTGGGCTTCCTCATCGGGTCCATGGGCGGCCCCGAGTACTCCCTGCCGGTGAGCGGATGGCTGACCGCGCTGGGCGTGGACCCCGACTACTCCAATCGGGGCATAGGCGTGGCCCTTCTCAAGGCCTTCATAGACGTCTGCGAGCTCAGCTGCATACCGTCAAGGGTGATGATACCTCGCAACGAGCGGTTCGAGCAGCTCCTGGCCGGGCTGGGATTTGAGCACGGGGACCTGGTGGACTGGGTGAGGAAGCCCCGCGGGTCGAACTGATGGACCCCCAGGTCCGGCCGGCGGAAACGCCCAGGATAGCCAGGGAGGGCCGGACCGTGGCCGCCATGATAGACCTCTACTGCCGCGGCCAGCATGGCCGGGACCGGCTGTGCGCCGAGTGCGCCGGGCTTCTGGCCTATGCCCGCAGCCGCCTGGAGAAGTGCCCCACCAGCCCGGGCAGAATGTACGAAACGCCCATGTCAGCGGCGCTCGACCCCCGCCTGATGAACGCCGCGCCGATCCTGGCCTCCTCAGAAGCCAGTCGAATGTCGGCGTGCATCAGCTCTTCCGCTGTCTCTGCGCTCAGCGGGTTGCGCTTCTGGGGCCTGTTGAGGGTGATCGTAGCCACACCGCCGTCACAGGCCAGCCTGACGGTGCGGTATCCCGGCTGCCCGCCTGACATCTGTCTGCCCTCCTCCGGCGCTACCTCCCCGCCTGGTAGATGGCCCCCTGCCGGCGCAGCTCATCCAGCTCCGCCGGCGAATAGCCGGCGGAGCTGAGCACCCTGTCGGTGTCCTGGCCCGGAATACCACCCAGCCTCCGGATCGTCCCCGGGGTGTCGGAGAGCTGGATGCCGAACCCCAGCTGCCTGATTCTGCCAAACTGGGGATGCTCCATCTCGATGACTGCCTGGCGGTGCACCAGCTGCGGGTCGGAGGAGATCTCGTCCAGGTCCAGCACCTTGCCCACGGGCACATCGGCCCGGGCCAGCAGGTCGAACCAGTCATCCCTGGTCCGGGTGAGGAAGATCTCTCTCATCTCGGCCAGCAGCGCGTCCCTCCTGGCCGCGTCGTACTGCTGAGGAATCAGGTCCTGGCGGTCCAGGGCCCGGCACAGGTTGGCCCAGAACTTCGGCTCCAACGGGCAAAGCGTAAGCCACTTGTTGTCCCTGGTTCGATAGGCGGCGTAGTATGGCCGGGTACCGCTCAACTCCATCTCTCCGCGCCGCGGTGCCACCCCGGTGTAGAGGTAGTCCATGACCTGGGGTATGCTGGCTATGAAGGGGACCATCCCGGCGGACATGGAGATGTCCACCATCTGGCCCCGCCCCGTCCGCTCCCGCGCGCAGAGGGCCATCAGGATGCCGATCACCGATTGCTGGAAAGCTATGGCCAGGTCGGCCACGATGTTGAGGGCAAAGACCGGAGCCTCTTCGAGGCTGGTCCCGATAAGGCCCTGGATGCCGGCCATGCTGACGTAGTTGGCGTCATGGCCCGGCAGGCCGCTGCAGGGGCCGGTCTGCCCGTAGCCCGTGACAGCGCAGTAGATGATCCTGGGGTTGGTCCTGGATACCGCGTTGTAGCCGACGTTCATGCGTTCCATCACCCCCGGCCGGAAACCCTCGAGGATGACGTCGGAGGTCTCCACCAGGCGATGGAAGACGCGTTGCCCTCCCTCAGTCCTGAGGTTGATCGATACGAAGTCCTTGTTTCGGGCCGACGAGTCATTGGCCATCAGCCTCTGAAGCTCCCGCGGGTCTGTGGGGAGATAGTCGATGCCATCCCCGACACCGCGGCTGCCTGCTCCCGGAGGCAGGTCGACCTTGATGACGGAGGCGCCCATGTCTCCGAGCATGGTGGCCGCCAGCCGCGCCGGGCCGATTCCCGTCACATCCAGGACCGTGACGCCTTCGAGGGCCGATGTCAACTCATGTCTCCTGCCGGTATGTCAGGACAGCTGCAGGGTATTGATCCAGTCGGTCACGGCATCCCACTCGTCTTCTGACGCGTTGTACCGGATCATCCTCATGGACGGGTTCAGGCACTGGTTCCCGTACCCGCCGATGGCCGGCATGCCGGAGATCTCCAGCTGGGTCTGGGCCATCGCTTCCTGCAGGGCCGCCCCGTCGATGTTGTCCGGACCCACATTCTCCGCTGCCACGCGTACCAGGTTGACCAGGATGTGCGCCATGCAGTATCCCGACATCCAGGTTGTCCCCTGCTTCAGCATTCCCGCATCGTTCGGGCGGCTTTCCGCCAGCCTGGCACTCATGTCGGACACGAACTCGTTGTCATCGTTCCAGACATGCCAGGCGTGGGCGATAAGCACGCCATCCAGGTCCGCCGCTGGAACGATGCCGGTGACCAACGACCAGGCGGCCAGGATCGAGATGCTGGTGCCTACTACCTGCCCCTGGAAACCCCTCGCGAACAGCTCCCTCAAGAACGTGGACACGGCCGGGCCGACCGTGCCCAGCACCACCACATCCTTGTCCTTGAGAGCGTTTGCTTCGCTGGCCCACGCAGTCTGCGAGGTGGGGCCCTGTGCTCTGGTCAGCTCGCACTTGCCAGGGTGGGCGGCGGCGTAGTCCTGGAATGCTTCCCAGTAAATGCGGCCCGAGTCCAGGTCGGAAAGGACCATGGCCCCGATCTTGACCGGCCTGGTCATGCCCTGCGTCTCCCACCAGTCCTGCACCAGGTAGTCCACGATAAGGGTCGCCTCGTCGTGAAGGGTGACGGAGTACCCGAACACCCACTCATTCTGCGCTATGGCCGCATCGACATTGAAGGCGAAGGATGGGATCTTGTCCTGGACCTGATCTGTCGCCGTCACTGCCTGGACGGTGGGATTGTACTGGAGCAGAAGGTCCATGCCCTGGGCCACCAGCCATTCGTACCCCGCGGGCACCCGCGCGTATTCCTCCCTGAAGTCGTAGGTCTTGAACTCGACCTTCACCCCGGGTATGGGGTCCATATGGCTGATGTAGTCATCCATCCCCCACTGGACCTGTCTGAATGTGGTGGCGGCGGCTCCCGTCTGGTCCCCCATCCATCCGAAAGTCACCGTCTTCTCCGCCTTCTCGCCGCCTCCGCACCCGCATACCGCAGAGGCCACCAGTAGAATGGCCGCCAGCCCGAACAGCACCGTGGTCTTCAACAGTGTCTTCACTTGAACCCCCCTTCCGTATTCTTGACTACGCGACAGCCCCCTGTTCTCGCGATGCCCTGACCCGCAGGCACGCGCTATGCCGCTGCGTGAGGCGTGGAGACGCTGCGGCGCTCCCTACTCTGTACCCAGTATCTCCACCGCCTGGGATATCATATCATACACAATCTGCCTGGCGGACTTGCGCTCCTTCACCAGGCCCACCACGTTGCCCGCCGGCGCCGCGGCCCAGTCGCGAAGGCCGGGCCGGTCGAACAGCGAAAGGCACTTCTCGTCCTCCGTGGAGACCAAGATGGGCATGGGCGAATAGAGGTTCTGCACGGGCATGGGCAGGGTCTTCGGGGCATTCGGCTGGTTCCAGCGCTCGATATACTTGTTGTTGAGGTGGCGGCAGTTCTTCCCCGTGTACACCTTGCTCAGAACGGCGTCCTCGTCCGTGGCCTGGAGTATCCTGTCCTTCACATAGTCCGCCACCGGGCTTTCGTGGCAGGCCAGCCAGATAGACCCCGTCCAGACGCCGACGGCGCCCAGGGCCAGGGCCGCCACCAGCCCTCTTCCATCCCCGATGCCGCCGGCCGCCAGGACTGGGATGGGCTTGACCGCATCCACGACCTGGGGGACCAGCGCCAGCGTGCCCACTCGCCCGGTGTGTCCTCCCGCCTCGGCCCCCTGGGCGACAATGAGGTCAGCCCCCAGCTCGGCCGCCCGCCGGGCGTTCTTCACGTTTCCCACCAGGGTCAGCACTTTGGTGCCGGCCGCATGGCACTCCTTCACCACCTCTGGATTCAGCCCCAGGGCGGCGGCTATGACCGCCGGTTTCGCCTTGAGGGCGGCTTCCAGCTGCTTCATCTGCGATTCGTAGGTGCCCCCGACCCCCAGGTCCATGAGGTCCATGCCGGCGCCCCCGTAGATATCCTCGGGCAATGCGAGCTCCTCCTTGATGTTGTCAACGAAGGCCCGGTAGTCGGGTGGGACCATGTCCATAAGCTGCTCCTTGGTCGCCGAGTAGGGGCTCTTGATGGGGAACACCAGGTCCACCCCGAAGGGCCGGTTGCCCGTGTGCTCCCTGAGCCATTTCGTCTCCCTGGTGATCTGCTCCGGGGACAGCGCCAGGGCCCCCAGGACGCCGCTGCCGCCGGCATTGCAGACCGCCGCCACCACGTCGCGGCAGTGATTGAAAGCCATGATGGGGTACTCGATGCCAAACATGTCGCAGAGCTCGGTGTGCAGGCTGATGGCCATTGGCTAACTCCTCCTCGATAGCTTCGTTACTGCTGTCGCCGTCGTCCGTGCCCCCCGGCCGCCCGAAGGGCTATGATCCCGCCTTGAAAGGAGCGTCGTACTCGGTGGTGATCACCCCCTCCGCAATCATGTCCGAGATATCGTCATCCGTCATGCCCAGGACCTCCTTGTACACGTAGTCGTTGTCCTGGCCCAGGGTTGGTCCCGCCCTCCTGATGTCGCACGGTGTCTCGGAGAGCCGGCAGGCCGGCGCGTGATACGAGTGGGGGCCGATGATGGGGTGAGTCAGCACCCGATAGTGCTGGCGGTGCTTCAGCTGCGGGTCGCTCATCAGGTCCTCGGCGGTCTGCACCACACCCGCCGGCACGCCTGCCTCCTGCAGCACGGTCATCGCCTGCTCCGCGGTGAAGGACCTGCTCCACTCGCCGATGAGCCTGTCCAGGTCCTGCCCGTCAGCCACCTCGATGTCCAGGGTTATGCCTCTCTTGCTGGTGTTATTGGCGAACCAGAAGAGGCCCTTCTCATCCGCCAGGTCCAGAACGCGGACGCCTTCGAACAGGGCCAGCTGCTTCTTCATAGTCCCCCTCCGATCTCCCGCCGTCTTCTGTCTGTCATCGCTCCCCGATACTCCGCAGATATGAGGACGCCAGGTATCCGAACGACATCTTCGTCGCCTCCAGGCCAATCATGATGTCCCGGGACAGGATGCCGGGAATGGCGGCCAGCTCCTTCCCCAGGAAGCGGGACAAGTCCAGGGGACCTTGAAACGCCATCCAGACAATCACGTCGTGCCGGCCGATGACCCTGGCCAGCCAGTACGTGTTGGGCATACTGTCGAACTGTTCTATCACCGCCGTGATCTCCTGCGGCGAGACCCTCATGCCCATCATGGCCAGGATGTGGTACCCCAGCGACACCGGGTAAGCGAAGCCGACAATCCTGGTAATGCGCTGGTCCAGGAGTCTCTGCAGCCTGGCGGAGGCGCTGGCCCGGCTGATGCCGAGCTTCTTCGCCAGCTTCGAGAGTGACTGCCGCCCGTCCAGCTCCACCTGGTTCAGGATCATCAGGTCGAGCTGGTCGACGCTGAGGACCGGGCGGCGATCGCCTGGCTCATCCGAGGCAGCGCCATGCTCCCGGCTGTTGCCATGCCCCGCCAGGCCGGCTGAAGGCGAAGAGAAGGAGGTCTTCTCCCGCCGCAGCGCGGAGGACAGGTACGGGAAAGAGCCGCGCCACTCGGTGAACAACGTCGTCTCGATGGAGGTGATGCCGGAAATGCCGCCCAGCTGCCTGACTGAGAAGTCGGAGAGGTCGGCCGCATTGGGAAACATGGTCAGTATGATGATGTCCTGCCAGCCGACGCCTATGACCAGCAGCTTCACCTCCGGGAGGGAACGCAGCTTTCCCGCCACCGCATACAGCTCGCCCGGCGACACCTGGATGCCGGTCAGCGCCACCGTGTCGTATCCCAGGGCGGTGGGGTCGGTGAAAGCGGCGATCCTGGCCAGCTTCCCGTCCAGCAGCCTCTGGAGCCTGATGCCGGCATAGGTGCGGCTTATCCCGAGCCTGGCGGCCAGGTCCGAGACGGGCAGCCTCCCATCAGTCACCATCTCGCCCAGGATTCGCCTGTCCAGGCTGTCGAGCTCAAGGTCCGGCTGGCGGGGGTCAGAGTCGCTCATGCTGAGTCTCCTCGACTGGCGGCACTGCTACTCTGAGGATAGCACGCCGCGTCAATATGCAAACAGAAGCGGGTCATGCAGTGTGCAGATGGCGACCTGGGAGCCGTCCGATTTCGCAATAGAACACTGGAGCAGGGTATCGCGGGGGCACATTGACAGGGACCGCCAGGGAGCAATGCGGGTGGCTCCGGACAGAGCGGCGGCCCGGAGGATCCCCCGGCGGCCCGGCGGGCTGCCCGCCGAAGCCGGCGCTAACCCTCGATAGCGTCCATGGCTGACCGCAGCTCCCGGGCGAAGGCCTCCAGGCTCCCCATGTCGCCGGTCCCTACCAGGTTCACAATGCGGCTGCCCACGATAACGCCGTCGGCGATGCGGGCCACCTGGCCCGCCTGCCTGGCGTTGGAGATGCCGAAGCCCACGCACACCGGCAGGGTGGTGGCCGCCCGCACCCGGGCGGTGAAATCGCCCAGCCCCGGCGGGAGGTCGTCCCGGGCGCCGGTGACCCCGGCCACCGAGGTCAGGTAGACAAAGCCCCGCGACCGCCCCGCGGCCAGCCGGATGCGCTTGTCGGTGCTGGTGGGGGACAGCAGGTAGATGAGGTCGATACCCGTCCCCGCAGCCGTGACCTCCAGGTCACGGCCCTCGTCGGGGGGCAGGTCGGGGATGATGAGTCCGCCGATGCCGGCCTGGGCGCAGTCGCGGCAGAACTCGGCGTGGCCGTAGCGCAGGATGGGGTTGTAGTAGCCCATGAAGACCAGCGGCACGTCCACCTCCCGGGACAGCCGGGCGGCGGTGTCCAGGCAGACGGCCGGGGTCACCCCGTTCCGCAGGGCGTGGAAGGCGGCCTGCTGGATGGTGACGCCGTCGGCCAGCGGGTCGGAGAACGGTATGCCCAGCTCGATCAGGTCGCACCCGCCGGCCACCAGCCGGGGGACGGCCTCCAGGGTGGCCTCGACGCTGGGGTAGCCCACGGTGAGGTAGGCGATGAGGGCCTTGCGGCCGGGGCGGCTGAAGGCTCGCGCCACGCCGCGGGAAGCTTCACCGCCGCCTGAAGGCCGGCGTTTGTCTGCAGGCCGGCCGGCAGCTTCCCTGCCGCCCGAGGCCCGGCGTCCGCCTGCACCTTCGCGGGGCCTCACAGCTCCACCCCCCTGGCGGCGGCCACGGTGTTCATGTCCTTGTCCCCCCGCCCGGAGAGGCAGACGGCGATGATCTGGTCCCGGGGCCGGGACCGGGCCATCCTGGCGGCGTGGAATACGGCGTGGGCCGACTCCAGGGCCGGTATGATGCCCTCCGCCCGGGAGAGGAGCTCGAAGCCCTCCAGCGCCTCCTCGTCAGTGACGGCCACGTAGCTGGCCCGCCCGCTGTCCTTCAGGTAGCCGTGCTCCGGCCCCACGCCCGGGTAGTCCAGGCCGGCCGAGATGCTGTGGGTGTCGCGGATCTGGCCGTCGCCATCCTGGAGCAGGTAGGACTTGCTGCCGTGCAGCACCCCGATGCGGCCCTCGGCCAGGGAGGCGGCGTGCAGTCCGGTGGCCAGGCCCCGGCCCGCGGCCTCCACCCCCACCAGCTCCACCCCCGGGTCGGCCACGAAGGGATGGAACATCCCGATGGAGTTGCTGCCGCCGCCGACGCAGGCCACCACGCAGTGGGGCAGGCCGCCGAACGCGTCCAGGCACTGCTGCCGGGCCTCCTTCCCGATGACCGACTGGAACTCGCGTACCATGAGCGGGTAGGGGTGTGGGCCCACCGCCGAGCCCAGGAGGTAGTAGGTGTCCCCGACGTTGGTCACCCAGTCCCGGATGGCCTCGCTGACGGCCTCCTTGAGGGTCCTGGTCCCCACGGTCACGGGGCTGACCCTGGCGCCCATCAGCTTCATGCGGTACACGTTGAGGGACTGGCGGCGGATGTCCTCCTCGCCCATGTAGACGATGCACTCCAGGCCCATCATGGCGCAGACGGCGGCCACAGCCACGCCGTGCTGCCCGGCGCCGGTCTCGGCGATGATGCGCTTCTTTCCCATGCGGCGGGCCAGCAGCGCCTGCCCCAGGGCGTTGTTGATCTTGTGGGCCCCGGTGTGGGCCAGGTCCTCCCGCTTCAGCAGAATGCGGGCGCCACGCCCGGGGCTGCCGCCGCACTGCTCTGTGAGCCGCTCGGCGAAGTAGAGGGGCGTGGGCCTGCCCGAGTAGTGCCGCGAGAGGGAGGCGAACTCCTCCTGGAATGCGGCATCCCGGCGGGCCCGGCCGAAGGCCGCCGTGAGCTCCTCCAGGGCCGGTATCAGCACCTCCGGCACGAAGCGGCCCCCGCAGGCCCCGAAGTATCCCCGTCTGTCTGGCAAAACAGACTGTCTCATCTCACACCTCCGGCCAGAGCGGTCATGGCGGTCACGTCCTTCATCAGCTCGGCCAGCTGCTCCGGGTACAGGGATTGCCGCCCGTCGGAGAGGGCATGGGCGGGGTCGTGGTGTACCTCCACCAGCAGCCCGTCGGCGCCCACGGAGATGGCCCCCCGGGAGAGCGGGACGACGTACTCCCGCCGCCCCGCGGCGTGGCTGGGGTCCACGATCACCGGCAGGTGGCTGACCTCTTTGATGCAGGGGATGGCGGACAGGTCCAGGGTGTTACGGGTGTTGTCGGAGAAGGTCCGGATCCCCCGCTCGCAGAGTATCACCTCGGGGTTCCCCTCCGAGGCGATGTACTCCGCCGACATGAGCAGCTCCTCGATGGTGGCGGCCATGCCCCGCTTCAGCAGGACGGGCTTGCGGCACAGCCCGGCCCGGCGCAGCAGGGAGTAGTTCTGCATGTTGCGGGCCCCGATCTGGATGATGTCCGCGTACTCCTCCACCATCTCGATGTTGTGGTGGTCGGTGGCCTCGGTGATCACCGGCAGGCCGGTCTCCCGGCGCACCTTCGCCAGTATCTTCAGGCCGGCCTCACCCAGCCCCTGGAAGGTGTAGGGCGAGGACCGGGGCTTGAAGGCGCCGGCCCGGAACACCTGGGCCCCGTGCTGCTTGACGATGCGGGCGATGGCCAGCGTCTGCTCCTCGCTCTCCACGGCGCAGGGCCCGGCCATGATCACCGGCCGGCCGCCGCCGATGGCGACCTCCCCGACGGTGATGACCGTGGGCTGGGGGTGCGTCTCCCGGCTCACCAGCTTGTAGGGCCGGGTCACCCGGATGGTCTCCTTCACCCCTTCCAGGGACAGGATGCGCGAGTCGTCCACCTCGTGCTGATTGCCCACGATGCACACGGCCGTGCGCTGGGCGCCCGGCACCGGCAGGCCGCGAAAGCCCAGGCGCTCGATCTCCCCTATCACCGCGTCCACCTGCGATCTGGTGGCGTCGTTCTTCATGATCACCAGCATTCCATACCTCCTGGCCGGTTAACCTTCTGCGGCTCTCGCCGCGCCTGACGCGTCAGGCGCCGGGCCCGGCCTTTGCTCCAGCGTTATGCCTCTCCCGACCGCACCGCCCGGATGAAGCTTCATACCCCCTCCCCCGACTTCACCGCCCTGATGAAGGACTCGATCTTCCGGGCGTCCTTGCTCCCCCCGGTCTCCACCCCGCTGGACACGTCCACGCCCCAGGGCCGGACCTCCCGGACCAAGCCGGCCACGTTCTCGGGGGTCAGCCCTCCGGCGACCATCAACGGAAAGGCCGCCGCCACCTGCCGGGCCACCCGCCAGTCGAACGGCTGCCCCGTGCCTCCGTAGACACCCCCGGCGTGCGTGTCCAGCATCAGCCGGGGCTCGTGCTTCAGGGGGCAGCCGCGGGCCCTCTCCAGGCCGGCGATGATGCCGGCCGCGGCTTCCGCGGCGGTTGCAGGTGCCCCATCCTCGGCCGTATTCGCCGCGGTGCCGGCCGCCGTCCCGGGGGTCTCCGCCGCATTCAGGGCCCCTGCCGCCGCTGGATGGACCAGGGCGGCCACGTGGGTGACCTTGATGATGGGCCGATCGATCTCCCGGCAGTAGTCCCAGGTCTCGTCGCCGGAGAGCTGCACCCAGTCCAGGCCGCAGAGCCCCGCCATGCGGTTGACGGCCTCCGCGGGCTCGTTGACGAAGACGCCCACTACCGCCGGCGCAGAGGACAGGGCATGCACCGCCTCCGAGATGCGCCGCGCCTGCTCCAGGGACACCCGGCGCCGGCTGGGGGCCAGCACCAGGCCCACGAAATCGGCCCCGGCAGTGGCCGCCGCCACGGCGTCGGCCACGCTGGTCAGCCCGCACACCTTCACCCTGATCACAGCAGCTCCCGCGTCCTGACGCCCGCCAGTGGCCGGCTGTTCACTGCAACTCTCGCATCCTGGCGCCCGCCAGTGGCTGTTTCTTCACAGCAGCTCCCGCATCCTGGCGCCCGCCAGTGGCTGTTTCTTCATAGCAGCTCCCGCATCCTGGCGCCCGCCAGTGGCTGTTTCTTCACAGCAGCTCCTTCATCCTGGCGGCTATGTCCGGCTCCGACATCAGCGCCTCGCCCACCAGCACGGCGTCCACCCGCAGGCGCCGCATCTCCTCGATATCGGTGCGGGTGCGGATCCCGCTCTCGCTGACTACAATCCGGTCCGGCGGGATGAAGGCCCGCAGCCTGCGTGTGGTGTTCAGGTCCACCTCCAGGGTGTCCAGGTTGCGGTTGTTGATGCCGATGATACGGGCTTCGGTGCGCAGGACCGCTCCCAGCTCCGCTTGATTGTGCACCTCCACCAGGGCCTTCAACCCCAGCTGGTGGGCCAGGAAGAGCAGCTCCTTGAGCAGCGCCGGGGGGAGGATGGCCGCGATCAGCAGCACGGCGTCCGCGCCGTAGGCCCGGGACTCGAGTATGTGATAGGGGTCGAAGAGGAAGTCCTTGCGCAGGATGGGGATGCGGCTGCCCGCTTCGCCCCCGCGCGAAGCGCCCGCATCAGTCGCAGAGTATGCGCGCGCATCAGGTTTTGTGCCCGCTTCGCGCCCATGCGAAGCGGCTGCGCCCGCATCAGGCCTTGTGCATGCGGCCTCATCCAGCGCCTCCCGCACCGCCCTCAGGTCCGCCAGGCTGCCCTGGAAGTGCTTCGTTTCGGTCAGCACGGAGATGGCCGCGGCCCCGTTGGCCGCGTATATCCGGGCGATCTGCGCCGGGTCCGCGCCGGGCCGTATGGCCCCCTTGGAGGGCGACGCCCTCTTCACCTCGGCGATGAGGCGGCAGCCCATCCGGGCAGCCGGGCCCACCAGCGCCGCGGCGAAATCCAGCGGGGCGGGCTGCTCCAGGGCCAGCCGGCGTATCTCCGGCAGGGGCAGCGCCGCCTGCCTCTTCTCCAGCTCCATCCGGTTGTGGGCCACTATCTCGTCCAGAATCATGTTGCTTTCCTCAGGCCATCCCCTGGCTGACCCTGACCAGCCGGTCCAGCTTCTCCAGGGCGCGGCCGCTGTCTATGGCCTCGGCCGCCAGCTTGGCTCCCTCCGGCAGGCTGCGGGCCCGGCCCCCGGCCACGATGGCCGCGGCGGCGTTCATCAGCACCACGTCCCGCCGCGGGCCCTTCGCCCCGGCCAGCAGCGCCCGCACCAGGGAAGCATTGTCGGCGGCCGAGCTGCCCCTGATCCCGTCCAGCTCCGCCCGGGAGAACCCGAAGTCCTCCGGGCTGATGGTGTACCTGCGGATGTCCTCGCCGTCGAGCTCGCGGACGTGCGTCTGCCCGCTGATGGTGATCTCGTCCAGGCCGTCCTCTCCGTGGACCACCAGCGCGTGCCGGCAGCCCAGGAGGCGCAGCACCGCGGCCATCTTCTCGGCCAGGGACGATTCCGCCACTCCCAGGACCTGGGCCTGGGCATGGGCCGGGTTGGTGAGGGGGCCCAGGATGTTGAAGACGGTGCGCACGCCGATCTCGCGGCGGGGGGCGCCGGCGCACTTCATGGCCGGGTGGAACGACGGCGCGAACATGAACCCGATGCCGGCCTCTGCCAGGCACCTCTCCACCTGGGGCGCGGTGAGGTCGATCTTCACCCCCAGGGCCTCCAGCACGTCGGCGCTGCCGCACTGGCTGCTGGCCGCCCGGTTCCCGTGCTTGGCCACCCTGAGCCCGGCCCCGGCCGCGGCGAAGGCGGCCGTGGTGGAGATGTTGAAGGTGGAGGCGTTGTCGCCGCCGGTGCCGCAGGTGTCCACCAGCAGGCCCTCCGCGTGCACCGGGATGGCCCTGTCCCGCATCACCCGGGCCATGCCGGCGATCTCCTCGCTGGTCTCGCCCTTCATGCGCAGGGCGGTGACGAAGGCCCCGAACTGCGCCGGGGTCACCTGGCCCTCCATGATCTCGGCCATGGCGGAGGCGGCCTGGTCCATGGAGAGCGACCTCCCTCCTACCAGTACAGCAATGGCGTCCTTAATCATGCCGGCACCTCTTTCTTCAGGAAATTGCGCAGCAGGTCCTTGCCCGCCGGGGTCATGAACGATTCCGGGTGGAACTGCACCCCCTCCACGGGGTGCTGCCGGTGCCGCAGGCCCATGATGGTGCCGTCGTCCGTCCATGCGGTCACCTCCAGGCACTCCGGCAGGCCCTCCGCCGCCACCGCCAGGGAGTGGTAGCGAATGGCCGGGAAGGGGTTGGGCAGCCCCGCCAGCACCCCCTGGCCCCGGTGGTGCACCAGCGAGGACTTGCCGTGCATGACGGCCTTGGCCCGCCCCAGGCTGCCGCCGTAGACCTGGCCCACGCACTCGTGCCCCAGGCAGACCCCCAGCACCGGTCTCCGCGGGCCGAAGTGGCGGATGACGTCGTTGGATATGCCGGCATGGTCCGGCGTGGAGGGCCCGGGGGAGACTACGATGCGCTCCGGCCCCAGCCGCTCGATGTCCTCGATGGTTATGCGGTCGTTGCGGGCGACGTGCACCTCCTGGCCCAGCTCGGCCAGGTACTGGTAGAGGTTGTAGGTGAAGCTGTCGTAGTTGTCGATCAGCAGCAGCATGTCTTTCCTCCCTACTGGCCCTCGGCCTGCTCGATGGCCTTGAGCATGCCCCGGGCCTTGCTCCGGGTCTCCTCGAACTCGCGCTCCGGCACGCTGTCGTAGACCACGCCGCAGCCGGCCTGCGCGTAGGCCACGCCGTCCTTCATCACCATGGTCCTGATGGCGATGGCCATGTCCAGGTTGCCGGTGAAGGAGAGGTAGCCCACGGCGCCGGCGTAGATGCCGCGCTTCTCCGGCTCCATCTCGGCGATGATCTGCATGGCCCGGACCTTGGGGGCCCCGGAGACGGTCCCCGCCGGGAAGCAGGCCCGCAGCGCGTCCAGGGGCGTCATGTCCCCTCGCAGCTGCCCCTGGACATGGGTCACCAGGTGCATCACGTGGGAGTACTTCTCCACCTCCATCAGGTGGCTCACCTCCACGCTCCCCGGCACGCTCACCCGGCCGATGTCGTTGCGGCCCAGGTCCACCAGCATGATGTGCTCCGCCCGCTCCTTCTCGTCATGGCGCAGCTCCTCCTCCAGCCGGGCGTCCTCCTCCGGGTTGCGGCCCCGGGGCCGGGTGCCCGCCAGCGGGCGGGTGATGACCTCGCCGTCCTCTACCCGCAGCAGGATCTCGGGGGAGGCGCCCACGATGCAGAAGCCCCCCATGTCGAAGAAGAACATGTACGGCGAGGGGCTGATGGTGCGCAGGGCCCGGTAGACGTCCAGCGGGGCCGCGCCGGTGGGCCGGGCGAAGCGCTGCGACAGCACCACCTGGATGGCCTCGCCGGCGGCGATGTACTCCCTGATGTGGCTGACGGCGGCCTCGAACTCCTCGCGGGTGAAGTTAGAGGTCAACGTCAGGGTCGGCGCCGGCGGTGAAGCGGTCTCTTCCCCCGCAGCTCCCGGCTCTTCCGCCGGCGTTCCCGCCGCCGGTAGCGGCTGGCGCAGCCTCTCCACCAGGGCGTCTATGCGGTGGGTGGCCTCCTCGTAGGACTTCTCGATGTTGCCGTTGAGGCGGACGTGGCTGCAGACCTTGATGCGGTGGGTGACGTGGTCAAAGACCAGCAGCGTGTCCACGAACATGAACTGCGACTCCGGCAGCCCCAGGGAGTCCTTGCGGGGGCTGGGCAGGTCCTCGAAGCGGGCGGCGGTCTCGTACGAGAGGTAGCCCACGGCGCCGCCGGCAAAGCGGGGCAGGCCCTCCACGGGGATGACCTGGTGCCGGGCCATCTCCTGGACGATGGGAGCGAAGGGATCGGCGCCGGCCCGGCCGCTGGCGCTCACCACCAGGTAGGGATCGGTGCCGATGAAGCTGTACCGGGCCAGCCACTGGCCGCCCTCCACGCTCTCCAGCAGGAACCCCCGGCCTCCGCGGCTGATCTTGAGGAAAGAGGAGACCGGCGTCTCCAGGTCCGCCACTATCTCGCGGTAGATGGGCACCAGGTTGCCCTCACTGCGGCGGGCCCTGACCTCCTCCAGAGTCGGACTATATGTGATCCCCATCTCTCAGACTCCCGTACAAAACAAAAATCCCTCGCCTCCAGGGCGAGGGACCAAACCCACGCGGTGCCACCCGGCTTGATGGCCAGGCCAAAGACCCGGCAATCATCTCTTTTCAGGTACGGCCCAGGCATTCCCGGGCGATACCCTGAGCTCTGATAACGGTGCTCTCTCCGGCGAAACCTACGGGGAAGCGGTCAGGCTATCCTTTTCGGTCCGCGGCTCCCGAGTCCATTCAGTCCTCTGCGCCGGCACCGGCTCACACCTTCCCCGGCTCTCTGAGCTTCGCTGGAGGCTTACTAGTCTCGTTCGCAGCCTTTGCTATGTAGGTCACATACTACAACAATCGGCCGGGAAATGGCAAGCCGTAGAAGGGCTCGAGGCGTGAGGGGGAGGTCACAAGGTGGTGACAGCGTATGGAGGCCGTGTGATCTCAGTGCTGATGTTGGATCAACTTGGCATGCAGCCACGTGCTGGAATCCAGCCCTCTGCTTTCGGCCGCAGATTCGGTCGAGCATCGAGTCAACAGCTCCGAAACGAAACTTGTTTTGACATAATGAACGGTGATAGTGCAACCTATTCTGGTATTGCCCCGTTACAGTCTGCAGAACATGGATTTGGAGAAGCAGAGGATCCTGGTCCAGAGGTCGCAGAGTGACATCAATGCATTTGGTGAACTCTATGACGAGTTCTATCCGAGGATCATAAACTACGTCCTCAGAAGGACTGCCAGCATTGACATCGCCCAGGAGGTGACGTCAGTGGTGTTCTTCAAAGCGCTCGAGAACATCGGCCGGTTCCAGTGGCGTGGCCTTCCATTCTCTGCTTGGCTCTACCGCATAGCCTCCAACGAGATAGCAAACCACTACCGCGGTAACGGGCATAAGGAGTATCACCTTGACGAAACCGTAACCCTCAGAGCCGAGGCCTTCAGGTCCCATGGGGGCGAAGGCACCGATCTGGAGGCAGACCTACTGAAGCATGAGGAGTTCTTGTCTCTGCACGAACAACTGTCACAACTCCCATTGAAATACCAGGAGGTGATCACGCTGCGGTTCTTTGAGGAGAAGCAGATAAGCGAGATTGGCGAGATCCTCGGCAAGCCCGAAGGCACAGTGAAGTCTCTGCTACACCGTGGACTTGAGAAGTTGCGAGGCAGGATGACGTAAGTGCAACTTCTGCGCTGGTTTTGGGGTTGGATAGGTGGCAGCGATGAATGAAGAACAGATCATTGAGAAGCTGAGGAGCGTTGATCTCCCGAAGGCAGATCTTGCGGAGCATCGCCAACATCTGAGGGCTGCGCTGTTGGCCCGAGGTTCGTTTCGGAAGAAGTCGGGGCACTTGTGCAGCAGCTCGCGGATCTCAGCGATGTACAGGCGTATGGTGCCGGTGCTCAGCGCGACTCCCCGGCGGTTCACGTGGAGGCTGGCGGCATTCTGTGCATCAGCGTTGATCATGGTCTTGGTTGGTTTCGCCGCCGGCCCATTCCTTGAAGGCAAGTCGCCCGCAGCACAAGCAGCCGAGATCGCCTGCAACAGCGCAGAAGTCAAGAAGGCTCTGGGTGGTGATGGCCAGGTCCTACGCGTCATAGATAAAGGTGAAACCTCCTTGGTTATCTTGAGGGGTGCCGGCGCTACAGCCACCTCTGGTGACATTGTGTTGGCAGAGGTTGATATGACCAGCAGAACAGTAACGTCAGCGACACGCGTGAACAGTTCAACCTACCGTTCGACATACTCTGACTGTGATACTCTGATCGCCAACCTGATGCCGGGTGGATCTGACACCGTTGTCCTCAGCACGCCACTGGAGCTACGAGCGATCTGTAACGGTGCTTCTCTTTGGTCGACGATGTCAATCGGAGAGCCTGAGGCGGCGGTCAATGATATCACCGGTGATGAGACCAGGGACCTCATAATCTCTGCAGGTCCTCTGATCGAGTGCTGCGACGGTGCTACTGGCGCGAGCATCTGGACGTTCGACTGCGGGCAGCGCAGGGTGTTTGAGAACGGTGTCGGGTGGGGGGGCGAGGACGTACGCATCTGGAACATTGGGCTTCTAGAGTCAGGAGACTCACAATCCGTTGTCGTCGAGACGGATTGGCAGATCTTCTGTGTTTCTGCCTGGAGCGGAGCAGAAATCTGGCGATTCCGGTCGCAAGAAAGGGTCAGAACGACTGCTACTGTTCCAGACCAAGACGGCGATGGTTCAGACGAACTGCTGGTTGGAACCTACGAGGGGAACCTCCATTTGCTGTGCGGTAACAGTGGCGAATGCAAATGGAAGAGAGATATCGGTGCTGAGTGGGTAGAAAATGGTGAATTGCAGCACGGCGCGATTGTGGGGGTCGAAATCATGGACAGCGGTGGGAGGGAGGCTGCAGTCGCCGTCGGAGATGGCAGGACATGCCTAATCGACATGGGAAGCGGCGCTATCAAATGGGAGAATCAGGTCACGTTTCGGGAGTTGTCCAATAGCCTGGAAATCTGGCCGGTGCAGGATGTCACTGCTGATGAATTCCCGGATTTGCTCGTGAGCAAAGGGTACGTTAAGGAAGCCGCCGAGGCCTCGACCAGCGCCGATGGCATTGAATCAGTCACCATGCCTTTGAGGAGCGTCGCGCTACTCAACGGAGCTGACGGAAACGCGGTCTGGACGGGCCAGTTGTACACTGCTGGCTCTGTGGTCACGGTTATTGATGACGAACCAGTCATGCTAGAACTCCATCCGGAATTCGGAATCAGGACTATCAACCTTAGCGACGGTCAGATGAGAGGGCATTTGGCCTTGCCGCGCCTCGATGGGACTGTGTCGCAACTGGGGTCGATGTCTGACGGAAACTACGTCTTGATCACAGAAAACGGCAGTCTGGCCGCTCTCTCCCCCGACGGTAAGTTGTTATGGACCTATTCTAGGCTGAGCAGCGCCAGAGTCCAAACCGGCATGTTCACGCCTGATGCTACTCCTGATTTCCTCGTACTCGGTTGGGCCGCTCCAGGTGCTGGAATAGGGCAACTCACCGTGTTGGACGGAGTCACCAAGGAGGAGGTCTGGAGATACGACGTTGCAGCAACTGATTCGGAAGACACATTGCGAGGAGCACTTGTGATCGATGACCTCACTGGAGATGGCACGCAAGACATCCTTGGATGGGCGGGCAAGGAGGTAACCGAGTTTAATGGCGCTGATGGCCTAGTCTGTTCTGTTGACGTCGGCTTGACGGTCAACTCCATACAACCTTGTCGTGTGGCCGGCTCCCCCGCTTTCTTGGTTTGCTCAGGCCAAGACCTGACTATCATAGACGGACAGGGCTCTCGGCTTTGGCAAAGCTCGAACACAGACTGGGACATTCCCGACATCGCAACGTTTGAAGTGCTGAACGACTTGAATCAAGATGGCACCAGCGAATTGGTGCTCTCTTCCTCCAGGTGCATTTCCGTAGTCGTGAGCGACGGAGTCAGCCCGCTCAACTTCGAGGTCTTCCGATCAGTGAATGCCGATCCGGGCAAGTCCATGCAACTGAAAGAACTGGCGGATGATATTGACGGGGACGGGATACAGGAGATTGCCTGCTTCTCGTATGACACTGGAGCTGCCGTCACCAACGGCGTCCTGTTGGTCTTCTCGCCAGGAAATGGCCGGATCTGGCATCAATGGGATATGCCCGTCACTGTAGACCTTGCATGTGCTGATCTGGACGGGGATGGCTTTCAGGATTCCCTGCTTCACCGCCAGCTTGGCTTCAGGGAGGCGCCTGACGGCTCCTACTTCGGGCCAGTATACGAGGAGACCATGCTCGAGGTGTACTCCGGAAGAGATGGCAGCGTACTCTGGAGCCACTTTTTTGAAGAAGATCGGTGGCACGCGGGCGTAGCGAAGATGCCGGCGACGCCTGTCGGTGACGTCTCGGGCGACGGTATTGTCGACCTCGCTGTCTCTTCCATCGTGGCGCTCAGTAGCGGCTTTGGCATTGCCACTGACTCGGACGGGTTCACGGAGGATCGTTTCTTGCATGAAACGCACGTAGCTGTCTACAGCATCTCCAACGGCGCTCTGCTAAAGGATCTCGTATTGCCCCAGGCCCAGAGGGACAGCCAAGCTGTCTCGGAGGTGAGTCATTCCAGCTATTTGGAACCTGTTTCTGGTCCGGGAGACGCCCTGCGTCTGGCGGGTGACCTCAATGGTGACGGATGGCCGGAGTTGGCTGTGCTGGCTAGCTATCTGCCAATGGGCGGGCATTGCCTCGCCCTTGTGGATCTGCACGAAGGACGAGTTCTCGGATACACCGGTAGCCTGAGCACCCTCGATTTCTTCGAAGCTAGCGAGCGCTTCACCATAGGCTTTGCGGTGAAGGGGACTGTCTGTCTCGCCAGACTCGATAGTGCATTGCGGGTGACATCGCCCATGGAGGGCGATGTGGTCGGGTCTCGGGTGAGGATCGCTTGGGAAGGTGGGCCTATTTCCTCGTCCACCTCGATATTCGTCGACGGATACGAAAGCGCCAGAACTAGCGATGATGAGGCTATTTTGCAGGTGACTGCAGGTGAACACGAGGTCGTGATCCGTTCGGTGGATGAGTTCGGCACTGTGAGTTATGCCGTAGTGCATTTCAGGGCAGAGGGGGCGCCCTGGGCGTTGATCCTGGCCTGTCTTTCAGTGATAGGGCTGTTGGCGGCGTATTTCGCTGTCGGATGGGCCAGGGTCGTACGCAGACTGAATACGCGGAAGGCAGATACGTGAACAGTGATCTGATGATCGAGACGGCTGGCCTGACCAAGGCCTTCGGCAAGCGTGTGGCTGTTGACAGGCTCAATCTCAAGGTGCGCCGCGGTCTCATACACGGTTTCGTCGGCCCGAATGGTGCGGGGAAGACGACGACGATGAAGATGCTTGTTGGATCTATCAAGAATACCGGAGGCTATGGCTATGTGAATGGATACGGAATCGGCACGCTTGATGCGAGGAGGTCTCTGGGCTTCTCTCCCGAGAAGCCTGCGTTCTACGGAGACATGACGGGCTGGGAGTACCTCGTCTACATGGGGCGGTTGGGTGGCATGAAGCAGCATGCGGCCCAGAAGCGAGCCAGCGAGCTCATGAGTTGGTTGGGTTTGGGCGACTGCTGCAGATCAAACATAGGCAGGTTCAGCGCTGGCATGAAGCAGCGGCTCAGCTTGGCTCAGGCAATGACGCACCAACCGCAACTACTCATTCTCGATGAGCCGACTGCCAACCTCGACCCCGATGGGCGGATGGCGCTGATTGAAAAGCTCAGAGAACTGCGGCGTGAACTGAAGATGACGATATTCATCAGCAGTCACATTCTGCCGGAACTTGAGCAGCTTCTGGATACCGTGACCTTGATCGACAATGGCAGAATTGTTGTGGAAGATAGCGTGCAGGGCCTCAAACAGACGGTCGCCACCCATCGATATGCCCTCAGGGTGTCTAGGCGTGACGAAGTCCTCAAGGCTTTGCAGGGCCAGGAATCGGGAGGAGTGGATAGCGACGACGATGGAACGATACACCTCACTAGCTCGAACTTCGTTGAGCTGCAAGCCCGCGTGATGGAAGCCGTAGCGGAGGCCGGTGCAGACATTGACTACTTCGGTAAGGAGCAGGCGACTCTGCAGGATGTTTACCGCAAGAAGTTGGGAAGGGATAGCTAGGATGGGTTCTTGGTGCGTATTCGAGAAAACATTCACTGATCTGACCCGTTGGAGGAGCGCACTGCTGGTGATCATGGTGGCCACTGTATTCATGGTCGGTAGCGTCTTCATAGCTTGCGAGGAAGAGCAGGTATCTCTCGAAATGCGGACCTACTTCGCGACCAGCCAACTCCTTCTGCTGGCATACTTCATCCTTGCAGGATTCCTCATAGCCATGTTGGTGTCATCGACAGCAGCCCGCTTCATTGCGGAGGAGGAGATCAGTGGCACTTTGCTCATTCTTGCGAGCAAGCCAATCAGGCGGAGAGACATACTGCTGGGGAAATCGGCTGCCCTGCTATTGCGGACGGTTCTACTGGAGGCTATCCTTCTCATCTTGCTAGCGTTGGGGTCGAGTCTAGTCCTTCATCTTGATACCGCCCTTGCGCCGTTTCTCAAGGCTGTCCTTTGGCTTCTACTGTACTCGTTTCTGACCGTCTGCCTCTTTGGCGCTGTGGCGGCGGCGTTCTCTTCCCTCAGCAAGAACCTTGTGTTGATTATGACCTTCATGTCACTTATGGTGATGTTCTGCTATCTTGTGGGCCCCTTGGTTCGATCTGCCATGCCGGCTGATGGCGGGATTTACTTGCGCTACCATCTTTATTACGTCGACCTCTCCTACCATTTGCAGAATGCCTTTGTCCCTTTCTGGGCGCATGCGAGCGGCGGCGAAATCATACCCCAGTTTTCTGGCTGGTTCGGTTTCCGCTATATAGTGACGCAGCCCAGCGGCCTTTGCCTCGAATCCGTCCAGACCTGTGGGTATGTTCACCCACTGGCCTCAATGGCCGTAATCCTCTCCGTCACTGCCCTTGCCCTCCTCGTCGCCTGGCAGGCCCTCGAGCGCAGGGACATACACTGACGCCCGGCGATTGACGGGCCCCGCCGATTGACGCCCGCACTCCCTGCCCACTACCATATCCGCAATACCCTGTGAGCGGGCCTTCCGCCCGCGCGGGGACATCGCAGCATGGCAGCATCCAGAACCAGGACCTTCAACTACGGCTGGGTGGTGATCGGGGCCTTCCTGGCCATCGACTCCGCCATCATGGGCGTCACCTTCTCCCTGGGCATCATGCTGCCGCTGATCGCCAAGGACCTGGACATGAGCCTGGCCCAGTCCAGCTGGCTGGGGGCCGTCAACTGGGAGGTCACCGGGCTGCTGTCCATCCCTGTGGCCTTCCGCCTCTCCCGCTACAGCCCCAAGGCCCTGGTCAGCTGGGCATCCCTCCTCGCGGCGCCGCTGCTGCTGGCCCAGGGCCTGGCCCCCAACTACTGGCTGCTGCTGGTCTTCCGCGTGGTGTACCTGGCCGTGGGCCTGGCCCGCATAGCGGCCCGGCCTACCCTCATCCAGCAGTGGTTCCCCAGGGAGAAGATCCCGCTGGTCAACGGCGTTCTGACCGTGGCCATGGGACTGGCCGGCGGGGTGGTGGTGTTCTTCATGGGAGACCTGATGGAGGCGCTGGACGGCTGGCGCAACACCTTTCACCTTTTCGCCGGCATCGCGGTCGTGCTGACCGTGGCCTGGGTGGTACTGGGCCGGGAGAACCCGGGGTCAGGCATCCGGGAGCAGCCCCCGGCACCGGGCGCCCTGAAGGCGGTCCTGACCAACAAGACCCTGTGGCTGCTGGGCATCGGGGTCACCGGCGACCTGATCTGCTGGGGGGCCATGGAGACCCTCTGGCCAACCTATGTGGTGGAGGAAGGATTCATTACGCTGCAGAAGGCCAGCTTCTGCGAGGGCATCTCGTACTTTGGCTTTGCAGCCGGCTCGGTGCTGGGAGGTCTGGCGGCCATGAGGCTGGGGCGCCGCAAGCCGGTGCTGTGGCTGTCGGGGCTGATTCTCCCCGTGGTGACCATCGACGTGCTCTACTCGCGCTCGTTCCCGGTGCTGGCCCTGCTCTGGTTCATATGGGGCCTGGCGGAGCTCTACACCCCGGTCATGATGACCATCCCCTACGAGCTGCCGGGTGTCAAGCCCCAGGACGTGGTGCTGGCCAGCGCCTTCGTGATGACCGTGTTCACCGCCGGATCCGGCCTGGGTCCCATCCTGGCAGGGCAGCTGGCCAACGTCGTTGGCCTGGAGAAGGCCCTGCTGGTGACCTGCTTCTTCCCCCTTCTGCTCTTCATGACGGGGCTGCTGATAATGGAGACCGGGCCGGCGGCGCGCCGCCGCTCATGACCGCCGGGGACCGTGGCCGCCCCCGGGTGGTATAATCGGGCCCAGTCCGGCGGACCGGTCCTGCTGCCCGGCGGCAGACTGGCAGAGGTGAGATGACCACTGGCCCCGAACGCGGGAAGCTCTACTATGGCTGGGTGGTGCTGGCGGCCTCCGTTGTCATAGCGCTGCTGACCACCGGCGTGCAGACCTCCTTTGGCGTGTTCCTCAAGCCGCTGGAGGAGGACTTCGGCTGGACCCGGGCCGCCGTGTCCCTGGTGCCCAGCGTCAACCTGGTGGTTACCTGCCTCTTCTTCCCCGTGGCCGGCTGGCTGTCCGACACCCGCGGGCCCAGGGGAGTGGTGCTGGTGGGTGGGGCCTTCGCCGCCCTGGGGATGGTGCTGGCCAGCCGGCTGGGCGCCCCCTGGCAGCTATACGTCTACTACAGCGTCATGTTGGGCATCGGGGTGGCCTTCGCCAGCACGCCGGCCACGGCCTCCGTGACCCGCTGGTTCGAGCGGCGCCGGGGCACGGCGCTGGGAATCCTGCAGACCGGCACCGCCATGGGGACTATTACCATGGCGCCGCTGGCAGGGTACCTGGTGGACGCCCATGGCTGGCGGACCTCGTTCCTGGTCATCGGCCTGCTCGCCCTGGCGGTGCTGGCGGCCGCCCTGTGGCTGCGGAAGCAGCCCCCGGCGGGCCTGCCCCCGAACGAGCGGGCTGCGGGGAGCCGTGAGCGCGAGCCGGAGACGGAGATCGAGTCGGCGACGGCATCCTTCCAGGAGGGCGGGCTCTCCCTGTCACAGGCGCTGCGCACGCGCGCCTTCTGGCTGCTGTTCCTGATGTATGCCCTGTCGTACGGCACCCTGATGATGAACACGGGGCACCTCGTGGCCCGCGTGGAAGATGCCGGGATCTCGGAGGGAACGGCGGCCGCCTGCCTCAGCGCCATAGGCGCCGGGAACCTGGTGGGCTTCATCGGCGGGGGGATGCTTGCGGACAGGCTGGGGCGGAAGCGGGTAATGGTGGTCTCCCTGTTGGTCCAGTCGGCCCTGATGGTGTGGTTGATCTACGCCGGCTCCACGTGGATGTTCTTCGCGTTTGCCGCTGCCTGGGGCGCCGTCATCGGAGGGTGGGCCCCGCTCATGCCCACGGTGGCCGGGGACCTCTTCGGCCTGCGCCGCATCGGCAGCATCGTAGGGGTAGTCTCGATGACCTACGGTGTGGGTGGCGCCGTGGGGCTGTATGGCGCCGGCTGGGTCCACACGGCCACGGGCAGCTACACCGCGGCCTATGCGGTGGGGGCGGGCGCCCTTCTCCTGTCCGCCGCCATCGTCCCCCTGCTGAAGCCGCCGCGGGTGGGGCCGCAGGGCTCCACGCCTGAGTAGGGTCCGCGGCTGGCGCCGGCCGCCGCGGCCCTGCAGTCAGCGCAACCGGATACCCGGACCCCTCGGCGCTGCTATTCGGTCCATGCCGCACCGGGCCGGGCCCGGGCCCCCCGGTATCAGTCTCGGAGGTTACCGCGGGCGGCCAGTGACCGGCCCAGGAAGTAGTAGAGCAGGAGCCCCAGCACCGGCAGGAAGACGATGCCCAGTATCCACAGGGCCTTGGTTCCTGGCTCCAGGGGCTGGTGCATGCAGTCCACTATGGCCCAGGCATCCAGCGCCAGGACGAAGAGGAACAGCACCGTGCCGAAGAAGATGTACATGGCCCCTCCTTTCCGCGTCGCCGCGAGGCAGGCGCGAATCACCGCCCGGCAACCTGCCGCGGGGCATCGCCACCCGCATTCTATCACCCTGTCAAGGCCGCGGCAGCCGCCTGCCCGGGGGCTAGTCGCAGAAGATCTGGGTGGCGTACCCGCCGCTGTACCCTATGCCGGTGCGACGGTAGGCCGTGTTCATGATGTTGGCCCGGTGCCCCGGCGAGCCCAGCCAGCCGCTCACGAAGGCCTGCGCGGTGGGGTACCCCACGGCCACGTTCTCGCCGACCCTGGAGGCGCCCAGCTGCTGCTGTATGCTGGCGGCCCTCTCGGCGAAACCGTCGTGGCTCAAGACGCCGGTCCGGGCCATGTCCTGGCTGTGCCCCAGGGCGAGGCTATCCATGGCGTCCACGCGGACAAGGGGCTCCAGGCCCTCGGCGGCCCGGGCCTGGTTGACCAGCGAGAGGACCTCGTCCTCCATGGTGGGCTGGGTCTGATTATCGGTGGGGCCGGTCTGATTGTCGGTGGGGCCGGTCTGGTTGTCAGTGGGGCCCGTCTGCTTGTCAGTGGGACCCGTCTGGTTGTCGGTGGGGGCAGTCTGGCCGTCGGTCTGATTGTCGGTGGCGCTGGTCTGGTTGTCAGCCGGCGGCTGGTCTCCGGCTCCGCAGGCCATGCCGGCCGCCAGGCAGGCCAGAAGGGCTATGACCATCGCCGCCGCCCTCAGGTAGCGGAGCACGCGCCTCCTGGCCTCGGTGTTCACGGCCGGGATTCTAGGCCGGACGCCGGGCACGGTCAAGACCCTGCGCTCGTTCACGGTCTCACATGTATCTGGACGAGGTCAGGTCCCCGGCGCCCCCGGGCGGCGCCGGGCCGTTCGCCGCGGCCCGATTGATATTCTCCTGCAGGCCCCATATGATGAGGCGAAGGAGACCGCCCATGAAGGCTATCGTGTGCACCAGGCTGGGCCTGCCCAGGCCGGCCCGGTACCGGGACGTCCCGCAGCCCGTTCCCGGGGAGGGCCAGGTCCTCATCGAGGTCCATGCATCGTCCGTGACCTTCAGCAACCTGTTCCTGTTCATGAAGCGGTGGCTGCCCTTCCGCCTGCTCCTGGGCGGTCAGCTCATCCCCGCGTCCGGGATACCTGGGACGGACGTGGCCGGGAGGGTGGCCGCTGCCGGCCCTGGTGTCAGCAAGTTCAAGCCCGGCGATGCCGTGTACGGGGACGTGTTCAGCTCAGGCAAGGGCGCCCTGGCCGAGTACGTCTGCGCCCCGGAGAGCGTGCTGGCCCCCATGCCGGCCAACCTGACGTTCGAGGAGGCGGCCGCCGTGCCGGAGTCCGCCTTGGTGGCCCTGCGGGGCCTGCGCGACAAGGGGCAGCTGCGGCCGGGGCAGAGGGCCCTGGTCTACGGCGCGTCCGGGGGCATCGGCACCTTCGCGGTGCAGATCGCCAAGTGCCTGGGGGCGGAGGTGACCGGGGTCTGCGGCCCGCGGAACGTGGACCTGGTGCGCTCGCTGGGGGCGGACCGGGTCATCGACTACACCAGGGAGGACTTTACCCGGGGCGGGGAGCGCTACGACCTGGTCTTCGCCGCCAGGTACACCCGCCCGGCGTCCGAGATCGGGCGTGCTCTGGTGCCCGGCGGCATCTACGTCAGCACCGGAGGCCCGTCCATGCCGCGGCTCTTCCGGGAGTTCGTCACCGGGCCGCGGGCCCTGGAGAAGGACGGCAAGAGGGTGTCCGTGATCGACATCGACTACGACTGGGGGGACCTGGTCTTCATCAAGGAGCTCATCGAGGCCGGGCGGCTGAGGCCCGTGATAGACCGCACCTTTCCTCTGCGCCAGGCCTCAGAGGCCTTCCGGTACTATGCCGGGGGCCACGCCCGGGGCAAGGTGGTCATCACCGTGAGGGGGGCCGGCTGAAGCGCCGCCTCCGCGGCCCGCTGAGTCACTGTTCCGGCGCCGGCTCGTGGGCCTTGCGGCCGTAGACCTTCGCATAGGCCTTGCAGTAGGGGCAGATGCCGCCCTCGATGCTCTTCACGAACCAGAACCGGAAGCCCTTCTGCTTCTCCCTGGCTTTGGTGCAGACCGGGCATTCCTTGAGGCAGAACTCCGCCTGCTCGCGCTCTTTGTCGGTTATCTTCTGCTCCATCCGTCACCCTCCTGTCAAGGCAGTGCGGCTGCCAATCCCAAGGCCCTCTGCCCTTGATAGCACCTGCGTGCAGAGACTGTCAAGAAATCTGTGCTATTCTATGAGCAGCCGGCGCTCACCGGTGCGGCCGGACAGGCCGGGGCGTGGAGGCTGTTGGCGCGGAGGAGGACCCGAACATGGCGCCTGCTGTCAGGTTTGTTGAGCTTCCCAACCGGGTGCGGCTTCCCTACGTGGAGCAGGGAGACCCGGCGGGCGTTCCCCTGGTGCTGCTGCACGCCATTGCCGACTCCTGGCGGGCCTTCGAGCCTGTTCTGGCCCACCTGCCTGACTCCATCCACGCGTTCGCCCCGACGCAGCGGGGCCACGGTGATGCCAGCCGCCCCGCGGCCGGCTACCGGGTCCGTGACTTCGCCGGTGACGTGGCCGCGTTCATGGACGCCGTGGGGATCGAAGCCGCCGTCATCGCCGGCGGCTCCAGCGGAGGCTTCATCGCCCGGCGCTTCGCCATTGACTACCCCGGGCGCACCCTGGGGCTGGTGCTCCTGGGCTCGCCTGCCAGTCTGGGGGACAAGCCGGGTGCGCGCCAGCTGTGGGACTCGACGGTTTCGAAGCTGACCGACCCGGTTGACCCGGGCTTCGTGCGCCAGTTTGCCGCCAGCACCCTGGTTCGCCCGGTGCCGCCGGCGTTCTTCGAAGACATGGTGCAGGAGAGCCTGAAGGTCCCGGCCTCCGTGTGGAGGGCGACGCTCGAGGGCCTGATGACAGATGACTCTCTCGGGGAGCTGCACACCATAGAGGCGCCCACCCTGATCATCTGGGGCGATCAGGATGCCGTCCTCCCCCGGAGCGATCAGGAGGCGCTGGCGGCGGCGATCCCGGGCTCGCGGCTGGTGGTGTACCCCGGCGCCGGGCACGTCTTCTACTGGGAGGAGCCCGAACGGGTGGCGTCCGACCTGGCGGCCTTCGCCGCCGCCCTTCTCTGGTAGAGGGCCCGGGTGATACCATGGGCTGAGGCGACCGGCCCGGCCACGGGCCCGGCGGACCGCCGCGCCTGAGGTTGCGGCCGGGGACTGGTCAAGAGGTCCGGGGGACAAGCCCGGGGAAAAGGCGGCCATGGAGATCAACAGGGACCGGCTGCTCTACGCCACCAAGAGAGCCCAGTGGCGCGCCTGGCTGCGGAAGCACTACCGCTCCGAGAAGGAGGTCTGGCTGGTCTTCCACAAGGAGCATACCGGGAAGCCCCGCATCGAGTACAACGCGGCGGTGGAAGAGGCCCTTTGTTTCGGCTGGATAGACAGCACGGCCAAGAGGCTCGATGAGGACAGCTACGCCCAGAGGTTCTCGCCCCGCCGGCCGGGGAGCCGCTACTCGCAGGCCAACCTGGAGCGGCTGAGGGCCCTGGCCCGGGAGGGGAAGGTGGCCAGGGACGTCCTGGCCACCCTGGGGGACCTCCTGGCGCCGAAGCCGGCTGCGGCCCGCCCCGCGACTGCCCCGGGGGACCCGCCCCTGCCTTCAGCCCCGGGGGACGAAGGCTTCGCATTCCCGCCCGACATCCTGGAGGCGGTGAGGGCCAGCCCCGAGGCCTGGAAGAACTTCCAGGGCTTCTCGCCGTCGTACCAGAGGATCCGCATCGCCTACATAGAGGGGGCCCGGAAGAGGCCGGGGGAGTTCCAGAAGCGCCTGCGCAATTTCGTCCGGATGACGGAGAAGAACCGCCAGTTCGGGTACGGCGGCATCCAGAAGTACTACTGAGCGCTCACCTGACATAATTGACAAGCGCCAGCCGGCGTTGCTACCATGTGTCTACTGCAACTATCGGATGGGGGGGGCAGCGGGCACAATCAGGCAGAAGGGCGCACCAGGTTCCGGCCATGGTCAGCTGGCGTCGTTGCGCCCTGGGGCCGGCCCCGGAGCTTCCTCCCGGGCGAGTGCAGTCCGCCACCTCTGGCGATAACAGGGGGGCAAATCAGAAGGAGGGTGCAGATGTTGGGGTCCAAAGGCAGTCCACTACGCAACCCCTGGTTCAGAACAGCCATCTCGGTCCTGGGAGCCGTGTTGCTGCTCGTGGCCGCCGCCATCGGCGGGGCCTGCAGTGAACAGAGCAACACCGCCCCCGATATCACCTCCACCGCCCTGAGCACTTGTACCCAGAACACGGCCTACAGCTACGACGTCGAGGCCGACGACCCGAATGAATTGGACGAGCTCACCTTTTCCCTGGACGCGGCGCCCAGCGGCATGACCATCGACGCCAGCACGGGCGTGATCAGCTGGACCCCGGCGCAGGCCGGCACCTTCGCGGTCACGGTCAAGGTCAAGGACGGCGAGGGCGGCTCGGACGAGCAGAGCTTCAGCATCACCGTCGCCGGCGCTGCCAGCGGGGCCCCGGGCATCACCTCCACCGCCGTCACCACGGCCACGGATGGCCAGGCCTACACCTACGCCGTGCAGGCCTCCGGCGGCACGGCCCCGCTGACCTACAGCCTGGACCAGTGCCCCAGCGGCATGACCATCGATGCCAGCACGGGCGCGATCTCGTGGACCGCGGACGACGCCGCGGGGACCACGGTCCCGGTGACGGTGAAGGTGCGGGACGCGGGCGGGCAGGCCGATACCCAGAGCTTCATCATCACCTTCAGTAACCCGGCCAAGAAGTATGCCCTGATCTACGGCATATCCGACTACCTCTACTCCGATGACGACCTCTTTTTCTGCGATGAGGATGCCAACTCCTGGTACCTCTACCTCTCGTCGCAGGGATACGAGTGCAAGGTGTACGGCCACCTCAAGGCCAGCGACTACAGCCTGTACTCGGGCACCGCCAGTGAGTACAACGTCAGCCGCGCGGTGCGCGAGATGGTGGCCAAGGCCGACTCCAACGACCACGTGGCCTTCATCGCCTCAGGCCATGGCATGTACGGGGACGACCTGAATGAAGCCGGCCTGGTGATGCATGACTACGGCAACCCGGAAGGGGGCATGGATGGCCTCTACCAGGACACGGAGCTGGCGGCGGACTTCCACGACTGCGTGGCCGCTCAGACCTTCATCTACATCGACTCGTGCTTTGCCGACGCCATGGGAGAGGTCTTCACCGCCCCGCGGTCGGGCCACGTGATGATGGTATCCAGCTGCATGGGCCACCAGGACTCCGAGTCCTGGGACTACACGCAGTACAGCCACGGCGCCTGGACCTACTTCTTCCTGATAAAGGGGATCCAGGGGGCCGGCCACCAGACCTTCGACCTGGCGCAGATCTTCGGCCTGGCCAAGGACGATTACAAGGTGTGGTACACCGATCCCACTGGCCTGAACAACCCCGAGCCCTGGTGGAACAACTTCGACCAGCCGGTCCTGCACGATTCGGATCCGTCGACCGAGCTGTACCTGACCTAGCGCAGAATGAAAGCGGGGGATGGCAGGCGCCATCCCCCGCGTATCTAGCATAGCGTACCGGCAAAGGGCTGCGAGCAGGCGCTCGATCCTGCTAAGAGCGGGCTGTCGATCCCGCTGCTGGTGGGCCGCTCGGACCGTTGTCAGCGGGGCGCCGGACCCGTTATCAGCGGGGCGCCGCACCCGTTGTCAGCGGGGCGCTTAGCCCGCGCCCTGCCTCCGGGGCCGCATCGCGCTGTGGCTGTCGCCCGAGCCGTTCCCCGCGTCCTGGGGCATCACCGCCTCCCACAGCAGCTTCCAGCCGGTGCCGGTCCTGACCAGCTTCAGCTCCTCCCGGGTGGCCTCGCCCCGCGCTATGGCGTTGACCAGGGCGCTGGCGCAGGAATCACTGACGCGGACGTCGCTGATGGACTCGATGTCTATGGCGCCGCTGTAGTACCGGGCCAGGCGCAGCAGGCCGATCAGCCGGCCCCGGTCATCCTCGCCCCCCTTGGCCACGTGGTCCAGGCAGCGGTCCCAGTTCATGCGGTTGAAGTCGTCGAAGAAGCCCCGGATGGTCTCCTCGATGGCCAGGGGCTCCTCCTGCCAGGGGCTGGTCTCCACCAGCCACGGGGTGGCCCCGGCGATCCGGTCAATGCCCAGCAGCACGTTCATGGCTCCCTCCACTCGATGCCATTCTAGCCCCGGCGCATTGCCCTGGCGTCTCCCGAACCGGCCCTTTTGTCACAAAATGACCACACGAGGCTCACCGTGCTATAATGAGACACTCAAAGGGACCAGCCCAACCGATGAAGAAGCGCGTATTCTCCGGCGCCCGCCCCACCGGCAGACAGCATATCGGCAACTACCTCGGGGCCATCCAGAACTACGTCACCCTCCAGTCCGAGTACGACTGTATCTACTGCATCGTGGACATCCACGCCCTGACCACCCTGCAGGGCAGCGAGGGCGTGAGCGTGCTGCAGCAGAACATCCGTGAGATGATCCTGGACTGGCTGGCGGCCGGGCTGAACCCCTCGAGGAGCATCCTCTTCGTGCAGTCCGAGGTGCCGGAGGTGACCGAGCTCCACACCCTGCTGGGCATGACCACGCCTCTCTCCTGGCTCATGCGGGTGCCCACCTTCAAGGAGAAGGTGAAGATGCAGCCGGACAACGTCAATTACGGCCTGCTGGGCTACCCGGTGCTGATGACGGCGGACATCATCCTGTACAAGGCGGAGTTCGTGCCGGTGGGCGAGGACCAGCTGCCCCACCTGGAGCTGGCCCGGGAGATCGTGCGGCGCTTCAACAGCCTCTACGGCGATACCTTCCCGGAGCCCAAGCCGAAGCTGACCACGGCCCCCATGATCGTGGGGCTGGACGGCGCCCAGAAGATGAGCAAGCAGCTCAACAACCACATCGAGCTGGCGGCCACGGCGGAGGAGACCCGGCGGCGCATCATGACCGCCTACACCGACCCCACCCGCCTGCGCAAGACCGACCCCGGGCACCCGGATACCTGCAATGTGTTCCACCTTCACCAGGCGTTCTTCCCGGACAAGGCCAGGGAGATCCCCGATGAGTGCCGCAGCGCCCGGATGGGCTGCGTGCAGTGCAAGAATATGCTGGCGGAGGAGATCAACTCGGTGCTGGCCCCTCTCCGGGAGAGGCGCCAGGAGCTGGAGAGCAAGCCGGACTATGTGGACGATGTCCTCTCCGAGGGCGCCCGCCGGGCGCGGGCCCTGGCCCGCCAGACCATGATAGAGGTCCGGGAGCGAATGAACCTGGTGCGGAAGGGCGCCTGATGCTCAGCCTGCCCCTGTCGAGGAGCGGCCGGGAGGCGGCCGAGGTGGCCTCCCGGGCGGCGCAGGAGGCGGGGAGCCTCGTCCTGAAGCACATGTACGGCCAGTTCAAGCTGGGGCAGAAAGAGGGCCGGGCCAACCTGGTGACCGATGTGGACCTGGCCGCCGAGAAGGCCGTCATCGAGGTCCTGCAGGCCGAGTACCCGGACTTCAACATCGTCTCCGAAGAGTCGCCGGCGGTGTCCCGGGACTCGCAGTTCACCTGGGTCATAGACCCGCTGGACGGCACCAACAACTATGTTCACGGGATACCCTTCGTCTGCGTCTCCATCGGCCTGGCCCTGGGGACGGAGGCGGTGATGGGCGTGATCTACGACCCGGTGCGGAAGGAGCTGTTCACCGCCCGGAAGGATCACGGGGCCTTCCTCAATGGGCTGCCTATCTCCGTGGCCCGCCGCAAGACCATACCGGAGGCCTTCCTGGGAGTGGACCTGGGCTACGACGCGGACAAGGGCCGGGCCATGCTGGATTTCGTGAAGGTGCCCTGGCCGGAGATAGGCGGCCTGAGGCTCATCGGCTCGGCCGCCCTGGGCCTGACATATGTCGCCTGCGGGCGGCTGGACGCCTACATCCACCCTCTCCTGTACCCCTGGGACGTGGCCGCGGCCATCGTCCTGGTGCAGGAGTCCGGCGGCCGGATCACCGACTGGGAGGGCCGGGCGGCGACCATAGAGACCCGGGTCGTCGCCGCCGCCAACGAGGCCCTCCACGGCCAGTTCCTGAAGCTGATCCAGGGACAGGAGCCACTTCGTTTCTGAGGAGCCGCTTCGCTTCTAGAGCCACTGCGCTTCCACAATCCTTTGAGCCTGGGATCTCAACCCGCGCGCTTGCGGGGCAGCTCTGATCCGCATTCGGCATCCCGGGCCCCGTTCCTCGTATAATGGCCTGGTAGACCACAGAGCCGCCATGCTCAGAGTATCGGAGCTCGCCAAATCGTACGCCGACCGGGTGCTGTTCTCCGGGGTGACCTTGAATATCAAGCCCCGGGACCGCGTGGCCCTCATCGGGCCGAACGGGTCCGGGAAGACGACGCTGCTCGATATACTGGCGGGCGCGGCGGACCCCGACTCCGGCCAGATAGTCCGGCGCAAGAACCTGACCATCGGCTACCTGCGCCAGGACATCAGCCCCTTCTCCGACCGGCGGCTCCTCGATGACATGCTCCTCGCCTCCCCGAAGCTGAACAGCCTGCTGCAGCGCATGGGCCGAATCCAGGAGGCGCTGGGCGAGGCTGCGCCTCATCCCGGTTCTGCGGGCGACAAGCAGCGGCGGCTGGTGGAGGAGCTGGGTGGCCTGCAGCACGCCTACGAGGCGGCCGGCGGCTATGACCTGGAGCACCAGGCGAAGGCCGTTCTGTCCGGGCTGGGCTTCCGCCCGGAGGACTTCTCCCGGGCCCTGGGCGAGTTCCGCGGCGGCTGGCTCATGCGCGCCTCCCTGGCCAAGTTGCTGGTAGTACGGCCGGACCTGCTGCTCCTGGACGAGCCCACCAACCACCTGGACCTGGAGGCCTGCATCTGGTTCGAGAAGTACCTGGCCTCGTACCGGGGGGCGGTGGTCGTCACCTCTCACGACCGGGCCTTCCTCAACCGCGCCGTCAACCGGGTCATAGCCATCGAGCCGGAGGGGGTGGTGCAGCACCGCGGCTCCTATGACGATTACGTGCTGGCCCGACAGCAGCAGCTGGAGGTGGCGCAGAGCACGGCCGAAAGGCAGGAGCGGGAGATCGCGCGCGAGATGCGCTTCGTGGACCGGTTTCGGGCCAAGGCCACCAAGGCCCGGCAGGTGCAGAGCCGGATCAAGCGCTTGGAGAAGATCGAGAGGGTGGCCGTGCCCCGAACCACGAGGCGGATTCACTTCCACTTCCCGCCGCCGGTCCAGAGCGGCAAGGAGGTCATATCGCTTTCCCACGTGGCCAAGGCCTACGATGACCTGGTGGTCTACCGCGACCTCAACCTCACGCTCCACCGCGGGGACAGGGCGGCCCTGGTGGGACCCAACGGCGCCGGCAAGACCACACTGCTGAAGATCCTGGCCGGGGTGCTGCCCTTCGAGAAGGGCGAGCGCCGCCTGGGCCACAACGTGGTCCAGGCCTACTACGCGCAGTATGTGCTGGAGCTGCTGGATCCCGGGAACACGGTCCTGGAGGAGCTGCGGCGGTCTGCGGACTCTGTCTCGGACCAGGACCTGCGGCGGATCCTGGGCGGCTTCCTCTTCAGTGGTGACGACGTCCGGAAGCCAGTCTCCGTGCTTTCCGGGGGCGAGAAGGCCCGCGTGGCCCTGGCCAAGATGCTGATCCAGCCGCACAACCTGCTCCTTCTGGACGAGCCCACCAACCACCTTGACATCGCCTCGCGGGAGGTACTGATCGATGCCCTGAATGAGCACCAGGGGACCATTTGCCTGATCACCCACGACCGCACGCTGATCCAGGAAGTGGCCAACAAGATCGTGGAAATCCGGGACGGGAAGCTGCACCTGTACCCCGGCGACTATGAGAGCTACCTCTTTCACAAGGAGGAGGAGCAGCGGGCGGCCGGGGCGGCCGTCAGTGGCCAGGCGGCTGGTGTGACCGTCACCGGCCGGGCGCCCGGCAGAACAGCCACGGCCCGGCACGGCCGGCAGCCGGCGGGCTCCGATGAACAGCTCCAGCGCCAGCTCAAGCGCCGCCGGGCGGAGCTGGCCCGGCGCATCGAAGCGGTGGAGGGGAAGCTCTCGAAGCGGGAGGCGGAGCTGGAGGAGCTGGAGGTGGTCTTCGCCGACCCGGAGCTATACCGCGACGGCTCGAAGACGGCGGCCTCGGTGGAGCGGCACCAGGCCCTGAAGGAGGAGATCCGGAGCCTCACCCAGGAATGGGAGGAGCTGCTGCTCGCCATCGAGGAGGCGGACCAGGCCGGGCCGTGAAGCGCCGGGCGGCGGGGCACCGGCAAAGAGGCATGGTACGCCCAACACGATGCGCCCGGCCGCGGGGGGCCGACGACGGCGGCACCCTACTCCTCTTCCAGCCTGACATCCCACTGGCAATGGGGCCGGTCATCCGGGCCCTGCAGAGGGGCGCCCTTGATGCGGGTCACTTTGATGGCCGGGTTGAAGGCCCTGGCATAGGCGGTGATGCCGTAGTATTCCGTGCCCTGGGGCCCGCAGACGAATCTCTCCCTTCCCTTTCCCTCTTTGAGCATGTGCAGCAGCGCCGGACATCTGTTGACGGTCCAGATGACGTGGTTTCGGTCCAGGATGGTCCAGGTGGCGTCATAGACTCCTATCGGCGTGGCCGGGTCAACCTGCGAGTACTTGGCCCAGCTGTAGACGTCGTTCCCCGTGATATTGAGCACCTTCCGTATCCGCGGGATGACGTGCCGGGGGTACATCTCACCCCACACCCAGGCACCCCAGGCGTCAGCCTCCTCGCTGCCGAGTTTCTCCGCCACCCGGGTGTGCCAGAACCCGTCCATGGCCACCAGCGCCCGGCCGGCCTCGGTGAGCAGGGCCGCCATGGTCTCCCTGGTGAAGTCCTGGTACTTGAGGTCCGGGTTGAAATCCCCGCTGTAGTCTTTGAGTTCCGCCATGGCCAACCTCCCTTCAACGGTGCGTCTCGGCCTCTGCCTCCAATTCCTTTCCCTTTGGTCTATTGAGGTCCGCCATCAGACGGAATGACCGCGCCGGTGATGTAGGCGGAAGCGTCGGACGCCAGGAATAGAGCCAGGCCAAGATGGTCCTGGGGTGTGGCGGCGCGCCCCAGGGGTATGCCCCTGGAATACTGCTCGATGAACTCCGGGATGAGTTTCTTTTTGACTCGAGCCGTCAGCGTTAACCCCGGGGCAATGGCGTTCACGCGAATGTTGTATGGGGCCCAGGACACGGCCAGGGCTCTGGTCAACTGATTCACCCCTGCCTTGAAAGCACCTACCGCGGCCTCGTACGCCACAGGCTTGGTCCCGGACAATGAGCTGATGTTTATGATACTTCCTGTCCGCTGCCGGACCATTGCTGAGGCGACCGCCTGGTTGCAGAGGAATACGCTCTTGAGGTTCCTGTCCTGAAGCTCATCGTAGTGGCTCTCTGCCATCTCCAGTGCAGGCAGGACGTACAAGTCGCCGGCACCTCCGGCCACGTTCAGCAGCACGTCGATACGGCCGTATTCCCTCACAACGGTCTCAACCATCCCTCTGACCTGGTCCTTCTGCGTGAGGTCGGCTCCCACCACCAGCGCCTTGCCTCCGATCCGCCTGACACATTCCGCCGTCTCCTCCAGCTCGGAGACGGTGCGGGCCACCACCGCCACCGGGCTTCCGGCCTCGCCGAAGCCCAGGGCCAGCGCCTGGCCTATACCTCTGCCCGCGCCGGTAACCAGGGTCACTTTGTTTTCGACGGAGAAACTGGGGAGAGTCATAGGGTTTCCTCCTCTGGCCAGCAGTGGCCGCCGAACCTGGAGCAACAGCCCGGACTCCGGGCCGGTGGCAGTCAGCACCGGCCAGATGTCTGGCCGCCAGAGTGGCATGCCACTCTGGCGGCCCTGGTGTGCTGTCGCTTTGAAGCTATTTCTTCATGTATCGCATGAACTTGTGGTGGTTGAGCTCCACGTAGTTCTGGGGCGGGATGACGGTGGTGGTCATGCTGTGCTCGATGATGGCCGGGCCGTCGATCCGGTTGCCGGCCTCCAGCAGGTCCTGCTCCCACAGGTTGAACTTGATCCAGCCGCCGTCCATGTAGGCCTCCCGCTGGCCCTTGTAGGCCTTCTTGGGAGGCTCCTTCCCCATCAGCTCGAACGATGGAATCATCGGCTTGGCCTTCCGGGCCACTGCCTCCACGTAGACCTCGGTGATCTGGTATCCGGCTTCGGGGAAGCGGGCGCCGGCCGGGTAGATGTTGGTGTAGTTCTTCTCAAAGGCGGCGACCACCTTGTCCAGGTCCGCCACGCTCTGCACCCGGGACAGGTCCACGGGGACCTCCCAACCGGACATCTGGCCGATGTACCGGCCGGTGAACCCGTGGCGGAAATACACGGCGTCCCCGGGTATGCCCTCGGCCTCCAGCTCCGCCTGGCCCCTCTTCTCCATTTCCTCCCAGGCCTGGCTGATCAGGCTGCCCATGTACAGCTTCGTGCCATCGTCCATCCCGGGCACCAGGAAGACCGACACCGCCTTGTCGTAGCGGTGGAAGTAGTCCGCGGCGCAGACGCCGAAGGCGGAGAAGACCGCCGCCCAGGGTGTGATGACCACGTCGCGGAACTCCATGGCCCGCGCCAGCCCCCAGAGGTGCGTCGGCCCCGCTGCCCCGTAGACCAGCAGGGTGAACTCGGCCGGGTTCAGGCCCCGCGAGAGGAGTATCCCGCCGATGTGGTCCGCCACCTTGGCGTGCAGCAGGTCCAGGATCTTGCTGGACACGTTGTATACGTCCTGGTTCAAGGGCTTGGCCACCCGTTTGGTCAGCTCCTCCACGGCCCGGTCGCGGTTGATCTTGATGGTGCCGCCCAGGTAGTAGTCGGGGTCCAGGAAGCGCAGCGCCATGTCGATGTCGCCGATGGTGATCTCGTTGGACTGGTACATGGTGCCCAGGGCATCCCTGACGCTGTCGGGCCCGATGGTTATGCGCCTGGTCACCGGCTCCACGTGCACCACGTGGCTGCAGCCGGCGCCGATGGAGTCGATGGCGATCATGGGCATTCTCAGCCGGTGGCCGGAGAACTCCGGCTCCTTGTTGACCGGGAGCAGCCCGCCGGCGATGAGCCCCACGTCGCAGGTAGTGCAGCCCAGGTCCCAGCCGACGATGTTGGGCTGGCGCAGGAAGTCGCCCATGAACTTGGCCCCCAGCAGGCCGCCGGTGGGGCCGGAGATGGCCGCCTCAGCCAGCTTGGGGTAGCGGATGGTGGCCGCTCCTCCGTAGGCCAGGAGGGTCAGCAGCTCGTGCTTGTACCCCTCCTTCTTGGCGGCTTCCTCCACCGCGAAGTACTTGCGGCGGGCAATCTCCGCCGTGTAGCACTGCACCAGCAGGGTCTTCAGCCGCTCCGTCTCGTTGGGCACGGAGCACAGCTCATGCGAGGCCACCACTGGCACGTCCAGGCCCCGTTTCTGGACCATCTCGCGGGCGATCTCCGACATCCTCTTCTCATGGGCCGGATTGACGTACGAAGCCAGGGTCAGGATACCGATGACCTCCACCCCTTTGTCCAGGAGATCGTTGACTCCCTTGACTACCTCTGCCTCCACCAGGGGGATGACCACCGTTCCGGGGGGCAGCTGATGAACCGCATAGTAGCTGCCCACCGTGATTCTCTCGGTGATCTCCACTACGTTCTCCGGCTCTACCATCCACGGCGTGTGCTCGTGCAGCTGCTGGTGCAGGATGTCCTCGTAGGACTGCCCCAGCCAGGTCAGCCCTCTCTCCTGGATGGGCATGTCCCCGAAACCCCTGGTGATGAGCAGCCCCACTTTGCTGCCTTCGCGCGTCACCAGGATGTTGACCATGGCCGTGCCGGTATAGGTGGCTGACACCGCATCCTTGTGGATATCGGCCGAGGTCAGGCCCCATCTCCTGGCTGCATCGCCAAGCGAGCCGAGGTAGCTGACCTCCTCGTTGATGTGGTTGCTCAGGAACTTGCCTGTGGTGAACTTGCCGTCCTGGTCCACCAGGAAGCAGTCGGTCATCGAGCCTCCGGCATCCTGCGCTACCTGGTAACCTCGCTCCACTTTCTTGGCCATGCTACGCCTCCTTCACCCAGCTTGCCGGCTTCTCCAGCGTCCTGTCCTCAAACCACCCGGCGTCCTCGTCGGGAAGCGGCTTCCCCAGCCATTCCCGGTAGAAGGCGTCCAGGTCGGGCAGCATCTCCACCACCGGTGGATAGCCCACGGGGACGGTCTCGGTGGCCAGCTGCGAGAGGCAGCCCGGGCAGTAGTACTCCCGGAGCTCTACCAGGTCCGGGTCCAGCGTGGCTTCCTCAATCCCGAGCACCTCGACCATCTCTTCGACGGTCCTCCGCACCCGGATGCGGCAGCTCAGCTTCCAGTTGATCCGGTAGTCTCCAAACTCGTGCCCGCAGTCGCACTTGACCACCCTCTGGTTTCCGGGTTTGGCTACCACGTACAGGTGGTCCGAGATCCGCAGCAGTATCTGGTCCTTCCAGGGCACACGCTGCTGCAGCACCTCCAGGTACTTCCAGAAGCGGTCCTTGTCCTTGGGCCGCAGGCGCATGGCCTTCTTGGCATCTTCCCAACTGAGTTGGCCTTCGACCAGGAGCCTCATGTGCTCCAACGGGAAACGTTCATCCATCTTCTCGTTCATTTCATACCCCTTCCGCTAAACGGTGTAGTCCTCAGGAAGCTGCCACATCCCCAGGAACTCCTGGCGGAATTTGGGCCACTTGAGGCAGTCCTCATACATGCTTCTGGTAGGCTCGCTGAACTCCCTGGCCAGGACTTTCTGCCGCTCTTGTTTCCACCACTCCCTGGCATCCAGCGATTTCTCCTTCCGCACCTTCCGGATGCTGGCTCTCAGAGCGTCGCTTTCGGCCGCGTTTACCTTGCCTTTGGCATCCGCGACAACACCGTAGGTACTTCTGGCGGTCTGCGGAGTGATCCAGCCGTAGCGAACGTCTTTTTCCACGAGGGCGTACTGTCTCTCTACCACGTCGCCCCATCCCATGCGGGCTCCGGAGGCGCAGGCCATCAGGTCGCCGTCCTTGAGGGTGACGTTCGGCGTTGAGCCGCGGTAGATTTCTACGCTCCCGGCCTTCAGACGGCCGTCTTTCAGCCACTGGGAGATCTCGACGAAGTGCCTGGGGTACGGCTTCCCCTCCTTGATTATCTCCCTGATGTTGGTGTCGTGGGCGAATAGGACTACGTCACTGCTGCCCGCATAGGAGCCCGACATCCCCAGCGCGCAACGTCCTTGACCGCTGGTCGATCCCATCACGGCCGCAATCAGGGACTGCCCTGGCTCGATGATGATCTGAGTCGTGCCAGTCCCCAGGCCGCCTCTGAACTTGCCATGGCCGCAGTAGTCAGGGACCAGCGCCCGTCCTATGTTGAGGTTGGTCGGCTGCAGGAACTCCGCCAGCTCGGCCTCTCCCTGGTCCGCCGCCGGGTTGGGCGAGCAGACCGATGCCGGGTCGCCATCCTTGAAGGGGGTGGCACCGGAGGCCCAGCAGGTTATGAGGGTCATGTCGCCGCCCGCCCAGCGGAATCCGTCCTTCATCACCCCGGCCAGCCCGTAGCCGACGCCGGCCGCATCCTGAGAGAAACACTCCTCCAGATAGCCCCGGGCGAAGAAGGACAGGCTGAGGCAGTTCTGGAACATCCAGATGTACTTGCCCACCTGCATGAGGGACATCACCGTCCCGGCGAACGGATTCTGAGGATTGAACATCGACCCCGGGGGGAGGTTCCAGCTGGTCATGTAGAGCAATGCCGTGTTCAGGGTCTGGGTGTAGGCAAACATGGGCCAGCAGCCCAGTGAGGTGAGCATCCTCAGAGCCGGCTCGTAGCCGTTGCAGTGGAACTCGCCCTCGCTGGTCAGTCCCTCCAGATCGCTGTGTATGGTCCCGTCAGGCAGGACGGACATCTCGGCTGGGCAATGCATTGTCCAGTTCCTGTCCGATGCGGGGAAGAGTCTGCCCACCACGTCCTTGTAGTTCACCACGTTCATGAACAGATAGCGGTACTTCCCCGGAACGGCCATGGTCTTGATCCTCTCCACCAGCACCCGTCTCTCACGCTCCAGGATCTCTCTCACGGCCTGCCGGTAGTAGTCAACGCCAAACTCCTCCACCACCTCCAGCACCCGATCGTGGAGGGTCTTGCACCCGGCCGTCCTCATCTTGTCATCCAGGACGTTGAAGACCTCCGTGCGCGTCCGCCTCTTCCAGTGCAGGTCCCACCACTTGTGCGTCTTGAAGTTGGCGCCGATCTTGGTGGGGGGAACCGTGAATCCATCCGTGAAGACGCTGGGCGAGATCGTCCCCAGGCCGCCGGGCTGCAGGCCGCCCACGTCCACGATGTGATTGAGGCCCACCGTCCAGCCGACGAGCTCCTCCTTGTAGAAAATGGGCACGAAGTTGTAGCAGTCGGCGTTGTGCGGGGCGCCGTAGAGCGCGTCGTTGTTGAAGAACACGTCACCCGGGTTGATCCCCGGGTCCTCTTCGAAGCCCAGGTCCGCTATGGAGCGGATCATGAACGGGAAAGCCTGCACGTGCCCGGCCAGGCCGTACGAAGCGGACACGATGTCGCCCTCCGGCGTGGCCAGCATGAAGAGCAGCTCGCCCTGCACCAGCGACATCGGGTTGGCGGAGATTAGCTTGGCCATCTCCCTGGCGCCGATGCAGGAGGCCACCAGCCTCATCTGGAAACGCATGAACTTGGCCGGGTCCTGGTCCAACCTCTCCATCTTCTTCAGGCCGTAAGCGTGGCCGGTTTCCTTGAAAGACCGCTCCCGCTCGTCCGCGGCCTGCTTTAGGCTCTTGCCCTGGTAACATATGCCCATCTCGCCTCCTTCTAGATAATCGTGGCGTCCTGCTTGAGCTCTGAGATGCCCTCCCAGCTGTAGCCCAGCTCCAGCAGGATCTCCTCGGTGTGTTGCCCCAGCTGCGGGGCCACGGAACGTATCCTTGATTCCGATTCGCTGAACTTCACGGGGCTGGTGATGGCCTTGAAGGTCTTCCCCGGCTCATACTCGACGTCGGTGAAGAAGCCGTTCTCGATGGCCTGGGGATCGTGGGCCACCTCCATGGGGGTCTGGATCCGCCCCATCACCAGGTCGTACTCCTGGGCTATGGCCTCCCACTGGGCCGCGTCCTTGCCGGCCAGGATCTCGTCCAGCGCGCTTATCAGGTACTTGTTCTGCTCTATCCTCTTGGCAAAGGTATCGAAGCGCTCGTCCTTCTCCCACTCCGGCCGGCCGATGGCCCTGCAGAAGGCGGGCCAGTACAGGTCGGTCTGCGGCATGACCAGCATGATCCACCGGCCGTCCCGGGCCCGGTAGCAGTTCCACAGGGCGTTGGTGACCTCTTTGCGGTCGGTCCGCCGCAGGTTCACATCCTGGTTGAGGGCGGTCCCGATGTCGAACATCATGCCCCACACCGCGGTGTGGTACAGGTTGAGCTCGACCTTCTGGGCCAGGCCGGTCTTCTCGCGGCAGTAGAGCGCCGCGGCTATGGCCCCGGCGACGGCGGTGGAGGTCAGGTTGTCCCCCAGGCCCGGGCGCTGCGGCCGCGCGTCCTCATCCGAGGAGATGCGGTCCATCATGCCGCTGCGGGCCCACCAGGCCGCATAGTCGAAGCCGGGCTTGAAGCGGTCGGGGCCCAGAGTGCCGTACCCGCTGCACTGGCAGTAGATGAGACGGGGGTTGACCTTCTTCAGCGATTCATAGTCCGCCCTGGCCTTCTCGATGGCCCGGGGATCGAAGTTGGTGGCGAAGACGTCGGCCCACTCCACCAGCTTGTACAGGACCTCCCGCCCGTGCTGCGTCATGACGTTGATCCCGATGCTCCTCTTCCCCCGGTTGAAGTAGTGAAACCACAGGCTGGGCTTGATGAACGTGGGGGGCGGCTGCCCCTCTATGGCGGAGGGGAAGCGCACGGCATCGCCGCCGGACTTGTAGTTCTCCACCTTGATGACCTCCGCGCCCCAGTCGGCGAGGATGGCGGTGGCCGTGGGCACCAGCAGAAAATGCCCGAACTCGACCACCTTGACTCCCTTGAAAGCTCCTTCAGCCATGGCTCCTAACCTCCTTTTCCTGTCGTCCTGTCCCTGCCCGCGCCTATTTCCGCGGCACGATGAGCGCGGCGGTCCACCCACCATCAACCACCAGGGCCGTCCCGGTGACATATGCCGAATCGTCGCTGGCCAGGTACAGTGCCGCACGGGCGATATCCTCCGGACGGCCGGGCTTTCCCTCCGGAATGTATTCCAGCTGGATAGAGTTGATGGAGCGGGCGGACAGAGGCGTGTCGATGAGCCCCGGGCAGATACAATTTGCTCGTACGTTCCTGGTGGCGTACTCTGTGGCCATGCATTTGGTAATGGTGATCACCCCTGCCTTGGAGACGCAGTAGGCGGCCATCTTCGCCTTTCCGCTGAGGGCCATGACCGACGACGTGCTGATGACGGAGCCGCCGCCCTGCCTGATCATGTAGGGGATGGTGAACTTGGAGCACAGGAACACGCTCCGCAGATTGACGTTGATGACGGTCTCCCAGTCCTTCTCCGGCAGGTCCACCACCTCCCCGATGGCGCCCTCCAGCCCGGCATTGTTGTAGAGGATGTCCACCCGCCCGAAGGCCTCCACCGCGCTTCTGGCCATGGCCTCGACCTCGGCGGCCCTGGTGACATCCGCTGGTATGAACGCCGCTTTCCCGCCCGCCTTCCTGATCATGTCCGCCGTCTCCTGGCCGCCGGCCGCCGCCAGGTCGGCCACGGCCACGGCGGCGCCTTCACCGGCGAAGAGCAGGGCCGCGGCCCGCCCGATACCGGATGCCGACCCGGTGATGAGAGCTACCTTCCCGTCCAGCTTGCCCATGTTTCTCCTTGTCTGCCGCCCTGGCCCCTTCAGAGCTTCGAGGCGATGGCCGCGCCCTCCGCTATGGCCTTCTCGATGAGGCCCAGGCCGTTGCAGTCACCGGCGCTGTACACATGGGGGAACCTGCCTTCCACCTCTTTGAGCAGGTCCTTGTTGGGGCCTATCTCCTCGGTGATGAGCACCGTGTCCGCCTTGAAGGTCCGGGCCTGCCCGTCCTTCGTCAGCACCACCACTCCGTCCGAGGTGATCTCTCTTGGCGTCACACCGGCGTTCACCTCGACCCCGGCGCGGCGCAGGGCCTCGAGGAGCTTCCACCTGGCCGGGATAGCCATCTCGGTAGCCACATCGGCCTTGGCCGACACCAGGAAGGTCCGGCGGCCACTTTCGGCCAGGAACCCCGCCACCTCACAGGCCACGAAGTCGCTGCCCACCACGGCCACCGTCCGGCCCAGGGGCATCCAGAGCCGTGACAGGCGCCTTATCGTGGCCGGGTTGCTGATGCCGGCCAGGATGGGGCGGGCCAGCGACAGCAGCAGGTCCCGGCTCCAGCCCAGGCTCCTTCCGGCGCTGCCCTGCCCGGTGAGTATCTTTCGCATCTGGGCCCCCGTTATCACGTTCCGGCCGCCAGAGCCCGGGATCGCCGGCGGGACGAGGGTGGGGCCGGAGGCCAGGATGAAGGCTCCCACATCGGCGGCGGTGGCCGGCCCGGTAAACGTTGCGTTCAACCTGATGGTCACGGGCCATTTGCCGGTCTGCCTCCGCAGGTAGTCCAGCAGCAGCTGGTTGTCGGGGTTGAGCACCGAGGCGAAAAAGAGCGATCCGCCCAGTCGCCGGCCCTTCTCGTAGAGGGCAACTCTGTGACCCCTCTTGGCCGCCGTCACCGCGGCCTCCATGCCGGCCGGGCCGCCCCCGGCGATAGTGACCGATACCGGCTTCGCGGCGGGCTCGAGTGTGATCTCTCTCTCTTTCCCGGCGGCGGCATTGACGGCGCAGGCCGTGCCCTGGCTGAGGAATATCTTGTGGATGCAGGTATAGCAGCAGATGCAAGGCCGTATGTCGTCCTGCTGGCCGGCCTTCAGCTTGTTGGGGAGGTCCGGATCAGCCAGGAGGGGCCGGGCCATGGCGATGAGGTCGGCCTCGCCTCGCTGCAGGATCCCCTCACCCATCTCCGGGCTGATGCGGCCCACCGCCACCACCGGTATGCCCACGGCCTTCTTGATGCCCGCGGCATAAGGCGCCAGCTTGCCGGGCTCGTACACCAGCATCCCCTCGGTGAAGTTGAAGTTGTGGGCGCCGCCGTAGCCACTGACGTGTATGACGTCCACGCCGTTCTGCTCCAGGAGCCCGGCCAGTTGCCGCGCATCTTCCGCCGTGATCCCGCCCTCAATGCCGAACTCGCGGGCGTCAATGCGGCACCAGATGGGATAGTCCTTTCCCACCCGCTCCCTGGCGGCCCGTACCACCTCCAGCAGCATTCTGGCCCGGCCGTTCAGGTCGCCGCCGTAGGCGTCCTGGCGCTTGTTGGAGGCCGGCGAGAGGAACTGGTCCAGCAGGTAGCCGTGTCCACCGTGCACCTCGATGGCCTCGAAACCGGCCTTCTTGGCCCTCTCCGCCCCCCCGGCGAAGTCCTCCACCAGGCGGACGATTTCCGTCACGGAAAGCTCCTTCGGGGGCACGCGTCCGGGCATGGGGATGGGGGACGGCGCCACCGGCTCGTTGCCGCCAATGCGGTCCGGATAGCAGTAGCGGCCCCCGTGCTGCAGCTGCAGCACGGCCCGGGCGCCGTGGCGCTTGATGGTGTCCGCCAGCCCGGTGAGGCCGGGAAGGTACTGGTCATCGTAGATGCAGATCTGGTTGGTGCTGACCTTGCCGGTCAGGTGTATGGCGGCACAGCCGACCACGATGGTGCCGGCGCCGCCCCGGGCCCGGGCCTCGTAGAACCCGAGGTGGCGCTCGGTCACCAGGCCTTCAGGAGAAGCGAAGTTGGTGCCCATGGCCGCCATTACCAGCCGGTTCCTCACCTCCATGCCCGCTACCTTGCCGGGACCGAGGAGCCTGGCCAATCCGGGATTGCTCTTCATTTCCAACCTTGCCCTTCTTTCTTGCCCTTCCGGCTGGTCGGCCGCTGCCGGAAGACGCTCCGGTGTCAGGTCCTGGCCGGGGCCGTCTGCGGGCTGTCGGCCGCCTGGGGGACAGCCTGCTCGCTGCCCGGGACCGGCGCCATGGCGCCCCAGAAGTTGGTGTAGTAGACGAACATCCCCACGAACAGGCAGAATCCCCACGTCACCACCTTGGCGATGACCACCGGGTCCAGGCTGATCCGGGTGATGATCCAGTAGGCCACGATGCCGATGGCGCTGCCCAGCACGATCCACATTGACCCCTTCGTCAGAGGCGAAAGCTTGTGGAAGGGCCACATCTGGAACAGTGCCACCGGGGTCAGTATGGAGAGAAGCAGCACTATGCCGAAGGTGTTGGCCCTGGCCGCCTCAAAAATGGGGTAGCCGGTGGCCGCATCCGTCCCCGAGGGGACCGGGAAGGCGGCGGCGAAGGGGTCCATACCCGCTGCCTTGTAGACCCAGATGAGGATAAAGGAGAGGAGCACGAACCAGCCGGTTATGCCGAAGGCCCGCCAGGGAAGCCCGATCTGCACGGGAAACAGCTGCAGGCAGAAGGCGATCAACACTGCGGCCAGGAACCAGGTGAAGGGGAACCCGCTGGCGTTGCCCAGGAAGGTGGCCGGCGTGAACCACCAGGTGAGCAGGGCCATGCCCAGGGTGATGGCATAGCCTGATATCCCACATAGAGGCTGCTTGTCCTGGTACTGGGTGACCAGCTGATTATCGGTCCAGGCCCCCAGCATGAAGATCCAGAACAGCCAGGCGCTGCTGATGTAGAAGAGGTGTGCCCCCCAGTGAGCCATGTTGTTCAGGATGTAGAAGTTGATGCCTGAGAGAACGATGATGGTCAGGGTGGAGGCTATGCCCTGAAGAGGCTGGGACAGCTTCCCCCAGGGCCAGAAATGGAAGTAGTTGCTGTAGATGAACATCCAGCAGAAGAGCACCAGCAGGTAGTTGGGCAGCATCGCAAAGGAGATGGGCTTGACGGCCTCCTCCCACCATAGCTTCTGTGTGCCCACGTAGTAGAAGAGGGCCCCGATGGCCGCCGTGAAGAGCACGGCCAAGAGCCCCCGCCACGGCTGATTCAACTTGAAATAGAATGGAACCGACATCTTTCCCCCTTCTGCGAAATTGGCACGGATACCTGGTTAAGACAGCAGGAACCCTCCATCCACTGTCAGGACTGAACCGGTGATGTAGCCGGCCGCCGGGCTGACCAGGAAGAGGATGGCCCTGGCCACCTCGTCCGGCTCTCCCGGCCGCCCCAGGGGCATGCGCTCGTTAAAGCCTTTGATGACATTCTGGTTGGTGTTGGCCGCGCTTCCCAGGCGGGCCGCCCGAAGCGCCTTCACGCCGTAGGTCATGATGTTCCCGGGGGCCACGGCATTCACCAGGATGTTGTGAGCGGCCAGCTCCAGCGCCAGGCTTCTGGTGAGGGCCACCACGCCCCCCTTGGAAGCGCCGTAGGGAGCCAGCTGCCTGTTGGGATGCAGGGCGTCGATGGAGGCCAGGTTGACGATACGTCCCCCTTTTCCGGTCCGGATCATCTCCTGGGCGGCCGCCTGTGAGTAGAAGAAGACGCTCTTGAGGTTGAGATCCAGCACCCGGTCCCAGGCCATCTCGTCGACGTCAAACAGCGGGATCATGGGGAATATGCCGGCGTTGTTGACCAGGATGTCCACCGGAGCCACCGTACTGGCGACTTCCTTGAATACCGCGCCGGCATCGGTTACGCTGCGGGCGTCTGCACGGAGAGCGCTGGCCCGCCCGCCCGCCCGGGCTATCAGGTCCACGGTCTGGGCCGCCAGGTCCATATCGACGTCGGTGATGACCACGCTGGCCCCGGCCTCGGCCAGCCGCTGGGCCGTGGCCTGCCCTATCCCGGCCCCGCCTCCCGTGATCACGGCGCACTTCCCGGAGAGATCGAAAAGCTCGGCGAGACCGGGCTGTCTGTCCATGTTTACCCCCTTTCCGGCCGCCCCGCTGAGGGGCCGCTTCATTGCCTTATCCGAAGTCTAGGTCCGGGGAAAGCATGTCGAAATCCCTCGAGGCTGCCGATATCCTGCGCACTATGGCGGTTCCCGAGGCGGCGCCTTTGCACCGAAGGCATCAGCAGTTGCAGCGGACCATCCCGTGCTGAAGGTCGCGGGCCTACGCCTTTTGCGCCGCCGCCTACGCTTTGTCGGCCACGCCGTTGCCGCAGCTTTGAAAGGGCCCGGGAGGGTGCTATGATGGGGTGAGGAACGCCGAACGGCGAGGTGGGGGTACTGCGATGTCGGTGAAGGCTCAGCCCAGGACCAGGATATCCGTTCTGCTGGTGGACGACCACAAGGCCTTTCGTGAGGGGCTGGCCCGCCTTCTCGGGGAAGAGAGCGACCTGGAGGTGACGGGCGAAGCCGGAGACGGCCTGGAGGCCATAGAGATGGCTAAAGCCCTTCTGCCCGACGTGGTGATCATCGACGTCTCCATGCCCAACATGAACGGGCTGGACGCCATCGGGGAGATAGTAAGGGCGGCTCCCCGCACCAGGGTCATCGTCCTCAGCGCGTACAGCTACCAGTCGTACGTGGTTCCGGCCATGGAAGCCGGTGCCTCCGGTTACCTGCTCAAGACCGTGGGGGGCAAGGAGATCGCGGCTGCGGTGCGCTCTGTCCACTCCGGGCAGACGGTCCTGGGGTCGGCCGTATCGGCCCAGGCCCTGAGGGGCCGCACGGCTCCTTCCGGCCCCAGCGCGCAGTGCCGGCTGCAGCCCCGGGAGCTGGAGGTGATCAGGCTGGTGGCTCTGGGCATGGGCAATAAGCAGATCGCCGACAAGCTGGGCATAGGCGAACGCACCGTCCAGACTCACCTTCGGAACATACTGGCCAAGCTGGGAGCCGGCTCTAGGACGGAGGCCGCCATCAGCGCCCTGCAGAAGGGACTGATCGCACTGGGTGATCTGCAGCCGCCGCCGGGGCCGGAATACTGATTGGGCCGGATCGCCGGCAAAGCCGCCGCCGGCCTGGAGAGATCAGATGAAGACGGCTGACCCCCAGGCCCTGGTTGAGCTGTTCAAAGAACCCGCCATAATCGTGAATCGCGCCGGTCGCCTGGTCTCGGCCAATGAGGCCATGGCCCGGCTCACCGGTCACCCCGTCCCGGACCTGTGCGCCATGGCCGCGGGCGACCTCATACCGGGGTACGAGACGGTGCTCAACGGATGGCTCTCCGCCGGCATAGGCATCGCCAATCTAACCCGCCGGGATGGCTCGAGCTCCCCGGTGCGGCTTTCCATCCAGGACGTCGGCCGCGAGCGCGACTCCTCCGCCGTTCTGGTGGTCTTCAAGGGCTCGGTTCCCCGCGGTATGTCCCTGGCGTCGCTCTGGCCGGAGCAGGAGACCTCATTGGATCAATGCCTCGAGGCCCTGGAGCCGGCGGTCCTGCTCATCGGCGCCGACGGCAGGATCATCTACGCCAACAACAAGTGCTGCCACCTGATGGAGTGCGCGCCGGAGGCCCTGGCCGGCCTGGACTGGGCGGAGGTCTTCCTGCCGTCCAAGCACAGGGCCGCGGGCAGGAGGCACTTTCGGAAGCTGATCAGCGGCAAGTCCGGGCCCAAGGAGTACCAGGAAACGGGTGTCATAACCTGGCAGGGGGTGGGCCGGCTGCTCGGCTGGTCCGCCACCACCGTGCTGAAGGACCGGGCGGGACGGGTCATGGGAGTGCTGGGCTACGGGCTGGATACCCGGGAGCGGACACGGGCCCTGGAGGTCCTGAAGGACCGCGACCGGCTCTACCGGCTGGTCTCCGAGAACGCCTCGGACGGCATCTGGACGGCGGACCTGCGAGGCGAGATCACCTACATGAGCCCCTCCATGGCCCGCATAGTGGGCTACAGCAGCGAGGAGCTGACGCGGATACCGCTGGCGCGCCTCCTGACGCCCTCTTCGTACGACACGGGCCTGACTATTCTAAAGCAGCAGGTAGATCTGGATGCCGACCCTGTCCAGGACCGCCGGCGCTCCTGGACGGTCGAAGTCGAGCTGCGCTGCAAGGACGGCGCCACCGTGTGGACCGAGGCCCGTACATCCTTCCTCCGGGACGCCGGGGGCATGCCGATCGGGATCTTCGGGGCCACCAGGGACGTGACCGAGCGCAAGCAGGCTGAGGGCCGGCTGGCAGACAGCGAGCAGCGGTACCGCACCCTCTTCGAGAACTCCAGGGACGCTATCTTGATCGTGCTGCACGACGGGAGCCTCCTTGACCTGAACTCCCAGGCGCTGTCACTTCTGGGCTACTCCCGGGACAACCTCCCTGATCTGAACATGAGAGGCATCCTGGGCGCTGCCTCCTGGCGGTGGTTCAGGAAGATGATCGAGAGGGACGGCTACCTGCGCGACCTGCAGTTGGCTGTCGGGCGTGCGGACGGCTCCCGCATAGAGGGGCTGCTGAATTTCGGCCTGCGCCGCGATACTTCCGCGGACATCACCAGCTACGAGGGGACCATCCGCGACATCACCGAATGGAAGCGCCTGCAGGACAACCTGCGGCAGTATATGAACGAATCCACTCGCGCCCAGGAGGACGAGAGGCTGCGGCTGTCCCGTGACCTGCACGACGGGCCCCTGCAGCGGGTGCTGGCACTCTCGCTGAACGTGGAGGAGGCCATAGCCGCCGAGCGCCGTCCTTATGCCTATCGCGTCCAGCAGCTGGAAGGCATCAGGGAGAGGCTGAGGGATGTGGCTCAGGAGCTGACCTGGATGAGCCACTCACTGCGGCCGAGCGTGCTCGATCACCTGGGGCTGGTGCCGGCGGTGCAGGCCCTGGCCAGGGACATCACCGGCACGGCCAGGATCGAAACTGAGGTCAAGGTCAACGGGAAGCTGCGGAGGCTGCCTTCCGACACGGAGCTGAGCCTGTTCCGCATCGTCCAGGAAGCCCTGACCAATATCCGCAAGCACTCCGGCGCCGCCAGGGCCAGCGTCACCATGACTTTCGCCCGCACGGCGGTGTGGGTGGTGGTGCGGGACAACGGCCGGGGGTTCGCCCTGCCGGAGTTACTGGGGGACCTGGCTGGCAAGGGGAAGCTGGGGCTGGTGGGCATGCAGGAGAGGGCTCAGCTCATCGAGGGCAGTTTCGAGATCGATTCACGGGCCGGCTACGGCACCACCGTCCGGGTAGAGGTGACGGGCGCCAGTGCTACCTCCCCTTCCACACCGGCTTGCGCTTCTCCACAAAGGCCTTCGCCCCCTCCCGGGCGTCCTCGGAGAGCGCGACGTAGCGGCTGATCTCCGTCTCCAGGCGCAGCCCTTCAACCAGGGGAAGCTCCGTGCCGCGATAGGCCAGCTGCTTGACTGCCCCCACGGCCACCGGCCCGTTCTGGCAGATCCTGGCCGCCAGCGACTCCGCTTCCTTCATGAGATCATCTGCCGGCACCACCCGGTTGACCAGACCGCACTGCAGGGCTGTGGGGGCATCGATGAAGTCACCGGTGAACAGCATCTCCAGGGCCCGGCCGAAAGGGACCAGGCGGATGATCTTCTGGGTGCCGCTGTTGCCCGGAATGACGCCCTGCCTGACTTCAGCCAGACCCAGGCGGGCGTTGTCGGCCGCAATCCGGATGTCGCAGGCCATGGCCAGCTCCAGGCCGGTTCCGGTGCATATGCCGTTGATGGCGGCAATGATCGGCTTCCAGACGGGCATGCCCCGCATGGGGCTCTCCTCCGGCACCGGCTGCCGTCCCTGGCGCATCTCGACCGGCTGGTTCAACCACTCCGCCAGCTCTTTCAGGTCATTCCCGGAGCAGAAGGCCTTCGAGCCCGCGCCGGTGATGACGGCCGCCCATACGGCGGAGTCGTCCCTGAAATCCTTCCAGGCCCTCACCAGGCCATCCCAGGCTTCGGCGTTCATGGCGTTGTGGACCTCCGGGCGGTTCAGGGTGATCCAGGCCACCCGGCCCTTCTTTTCGTAGTTCAGCGCAGCCATCTTTCAGCCCCACCTGTTATTCCTGGCGGTCACGCCAGACGCCGTCCACCAGTATCTTCTTGCTGGCGTCCTGCACGCGGGCGCCCCGGAAGGTGCGGACGTAGTCGTCGGGGAGTGTGATGCCGTTCACAGTGGCGTACTTGATCATCCTGGTTATCTCGACGACCTTGGCCGCCACGCCGTAGACGCGGCCCATGCCGGCCTTGTCATCCAGCACCCCGTGCTCCAGGTACGCCGGCCGTTCCCCGAAGGCCGCCCTGCTGGCAACGGCATACCCGCGAGCCACCACGAATCCCGCTCCGCGGCCCGCGATCTCCAGGTCTTCCAGCGCCCGCTCCATCCCCAGGCCCAGGAAGCCCACGCTCAGCGTCCCGGAGACCTTGTTTCGGAATTTGGTAGTGAAGAACTGGTAGTAGCGCCAGCGTGAGAGCAGGGTGGGCCATATGGGGGCGGCGCCGATATTCCAGACGGGGGTGCCCAGGATCATGCCGTCGGCCGCTATCATCTTCTCGAATATGGCGTGGGCATCGTCCTTGACCTTGCAGGGGGCCCGGTTCTCGATGCACCACTGGCAGTGCTCGCACGGTGCGATCTTCAGCCCGGCCAGGGTCACGAACTCTGTGTTTACTCCCGGGATGCCCTTCACGGAGTCCAGGGCTGCCTGGACCATGGTATCGCAGTTGCCGCCCCTGATCGGGGTGCCCGAGATGCCCAGCAGCTTGATATCGACCTCAATCATCAGGACTCCTTCTTCATATCCGGCAGTTTCGGCGGGCTGAGGTAGTTCAGCTCACAGGCCAGCGCGGCCATGGGGCATGGCTGGCCCAGCTCGTGGGCGATCTGAAGCGCGTAGCTGAGGTCCTTGGAGCCCACGTAGTAGGTGGGCGGCGGCGGATCGGTGAACATGGACTTGATCCACTGCCAGTTCTGGACCATGAAACTGTTGGCGGAGCCGTTCTTCATATGCTCTATGAGCATCTCTTCGCTGGCCCCGTTCCTCATGCCCCAGGCGACGGCTTCGTAGGCCACGCGGGCGTTGATGACGGCCGCCATGTTGTTGACCAGCTTCACAATCTGGCCCGTGCCCAGCACGCCGCAGTAGGTAATCTTGCCCAGCCTCTCTAGTACCGGCCGGTACTTCTCCAGCGTCTCGCTATCGCCGCCGGCGCTTATGCCCAGGGTCCCGGCCTCAGCGCCCATGCGGGCGCCGACCACCGGAGCGTCAAGGACTCCCACACCCTTTGGCTTGGCGGCATCAGCCACCTTTCGGCAGAACTCTGGGGAGAAAGTGCCCATCAGCAGGATGCCGTCCCCTTTCTTGACTCCTTCCAGGAGACCCTCGGGGCCGAAGACAACCTCCCCGGCCTGCCTGTCGTTCTGCACCTGGATGATGGTCACCTCAGAGCTGGCAGCTACCTCTCTGGGCGTCTTCACCTCCGTGGCCCCCAGCTTCACCATTTCCTCCACCGGCTGGCGCCGCCGGTGTCCGCAAACCGTGGTCTGAAATCCACCGGTGACGATCCTCTTGGCCATCGGCAAACCGATGTCACCCAGGCCGATGAAACCCACTTTGCTGATCTTCGCCATCCCCGACCTCCTGTCGCCAGCGAACCGTTCAAGGCGTCACAAGGTCATTCTAGGAGCCGTCCGGCGCGGGCCACAATCCAGCAAACGGGGGATTCACCCCGGGGAAGATGCGGAACGGAGTACGCCCAAATGGCGCGGGCGCGGCGGGAAACACTTAGCGGATGGTGTAGCGCCACTGGCAGAAGATGTCGCCCTGGCTCTTCCGTGGAGGGACCTTAACGCAGGTCAGCTCGATGGCCGGGTTGAATAGCTCGGAGAGCTTCTCCCTCATTATGCCGCAGGAGGCCGTGCAGTGGATGGCGTCCCTGCCCTGGCCCTCTTTCTCCAGCGCGGCTATGGTGGGGCAGTAAGCGACGGTCCTGATGGCATCGTTGCGGTCCAGTATCTGGACGCTCTCCTCCAGCACCAGCCCTTCGGGCCTGGGATCCATGACCTTCATGTAGTCGGCCACATCTCTGCCCTCTACCCCGAGGAGCTTCGCCAGCCGGCGCACGTAGAACTGCATTACCCTGTCCCAGGCGCGGACGTTGGCCTGCAGCGCCGTGTCATTGCCGGCGGCGTCCTTCAGGGACAGGTACCACAGGCCGTCCAGCATGATCATCATCCGGGAAGACAGCTTGACCAGGTCCTGAAGCTCGCTCCTGGAGAGCTTCTCCAGCTTGGGGTCGGCGGATTTGTTCAGCCTGTGGTCATTCGGCGACGTCACTTCGCACCTCCTCTTGAGCATTCGAGCCTGTCGGGCCCTGCCGCGGGTGTGGATTCTTCCGGATGTGCCAGGTGGCCGTGGCCCTGGCGGCCGGCTCACCGCCGCTGAAGATCGTGGCCTCCAGGGTGGCGACCCGGCCCTCCCTGCGGAGAAGCCGCGCCTGGCATGAGAGGGTGCCATCCAGGACGGGCCGCAGGTAGGCGATCTTCATGTCGATGGTGGCGCCCCATTCATTTTCAGCCAGCGTCGAGTAGAGCGCCCCGCCCATGGCCCCATCGGCCAGCGAGAATATGGCTCCGCCGTGAACAGCCCTGAGGGCCTGTCTGGAGTTATAGAGGTCCTCCCTGACGGCCAGCGTGCATTCCGCGGACCCCTCAGCCGCCATGGAGTAGTCCCATCCGATCAGCGTCTGGTAGGGGGTGTGGTCCTCCCGCAACCTGACCTTGTTCATCTGCGCCTCCGCGCGGGCACGGCCGCAGCCATGCTCCGCCTTGTCTCATTGGGAGCATACCAGAACGGCTGCGGGATGTCGAATGGCTCCCGGCTGGGAATGCCGAACAGCCCTGGCTGCGGGATATCGACTGGCTGCCCGCTGGGGGATGCCGGCTGCTTCAGGGCTGCAACTGGTCAGTGTACAGGGACACCCGGTACATCCCCTCCTCCGTGAATCCGAGGTCGGAGTTCATGACCAGCGTGTCGCCCTCCCATTCACGGCTCCCCACGTAGTAGTGGTACACCCACTGCCCGTCGTCGTGGCGCACACCGGTGCCGGCGCACATGCTGCTCGGGCCTACCGCCAACCCCTCGAGCCCCTCAGGGGACCAGTTTACCCCCTGGTGCTCATAGACCGACTTCGCTTCCTCGGGCATCTGCTGCAGCACCCCCGGCCACACCGCTTCCATGAGCTCAGCGGCGTTGATGGGCTTTCCCCAAAGGTGGGACAGAGTCTCCATCTGCTCCCCGGTCATGTCCGCCTGCCACCAGTGGGCCGGCGTCATGAGCGCGTGGCCCTCCGGTATCTCGGGGCCGGTATGGAGCAGGCTGGGCACAAAGAGGGCGGCAGCGACGGCCAGCGGCGCCATGACGCAGGCTGCACCCGCGGTGGCCCAGAGGAATGTCTTCATTCTGCCTGGTGCATCTGGCAGTGCCCTCCGGTCCGCTGTGGCTGCCGGCACCTTGGCCGGCCGCGTCACCAGGAAGGCGGCGGATACCAGGGCCACGGCCAGCAGCACGGCGAAGACGACGCGGGCCTCATAGAGGTAGTCGAGAGTGACCTCGGGGCCCGGCCTGGCCAACCAGATCCACCCGAACAGGCCCAGGCCAGCCAGAAGCACGGCTGCTCCAACACAGAGCAGGTACAAGAGGGCCGTTCTCTTCCGGCTCCGGCGGGCTCTCTGGAAGCGGCTGCCTGTGCGGGATTCCCCCGTCCGGTGAAGGAGACGCCAGACCAGCAGTATGGCCGCGCCGGTGACGGCCGCCATCAACAGCAGGCTGATGGCGAGCTGCGGCACCCCTTGGATGCCGGCGGACGCTGCCAGCACCGTGCCCCAATAGGAGGTGTACAGTAGAAGGTAGTTGAACCCCAGGTAGCCCAGGATGCCCGCCGCCATCCACCAGAACCGGTGTCTCCACACGGCGCGGGTGTTCGTCTTGGCATACTCGGCGGGCAGGTCATTCCTGTTGCCCACGCGGCTCATGGCCACCCAGAGCGCCTCCTTTTCGGACAGCCCGCCCTCCGCAAGCTGCCCCATCTCGTCTTCCAGATGGTTCCCCAGCTCCTCCAGGTCCGATTCCTCGAAGGACCCACTTCGTCTCAGGTCCCCCAGCCACTGGGCGGCGGTCTTTCCGGCGTAAGACAAGGTTGTCATCGTTCTACCCCCGCGGGCGGCTTTGGGTCCTTGCGGCCGCCCAGCCAGAACAGGATGGATACCAGGGCGATGACCAGTGCCAGCACGAAGATCAGCTCGTGTGCCGCCATGGTCTCACTGTAGGCATTCCGCAGGGCCTGCCCGTGAATCCCGCGGCCGAAACGATACAGCAGCTCTTCCCCCGACGCCAGGGATGATCCCAGGGCCAGCCCGATGGCCGACGCCACCAGAAAGAGGTACAGGACAGCGCTCCCCATCCGGCTGCGGCGGAGGCGTTGAAAGGCAGCCGCAATCCCCAGCCGGCCCATGTTGGGCAGCAGGAAGACAACCCCGAGGAAAGCCCCGCCGGCCAGCAGTACCTGCAGAGAGGCGCTGGCCAGAAACAACCAGTTCCAGTCGATACCGGCGGACGCAGCCAGTTTGGTGCCTGCCAGCGAGAGGAGCCAGACGAGGCAGCTGAAGAAGAGATAGGCCAGTATGCCCGCCCCTATCCACCGCAACCGGTCCCGCCGCACCCCCTGGGCGCCCGCCTCGGCGTGCTCCTCGGGCAGCGGGTATTCCGGCGTCACGCGGCTCCGGCCTACGTAGAAGGCCTCCCTGGGTGACAGGCCCTGGTCCTTGAGGCTTCCCATCTCGCCCTTCAGCCGGGCCTTCAGCGACTCCAGGTCAGGCTCCCGCAGGGAGCGGCTGCGCCTCAGATCATCGAGCCAGTCAACCGTTGCCCGGGCTACGTCAAACATAGCTCTCCCTCCCATGACCTCTGCAGCGTCTCGTAGACCCGCACCCACTGGGTCTTCTGGAGATCGAGCTCCCGCACCCCGGCCTCCTTCAGCCGGTAGTACTTGCGCCTCCTGCCGCCTTCGGAGACACGCCACTCCGACTCGATCAGCCCCCTCTCCTCCAGGCGGTGCAGCACCGGGTAGAGCATCCCCTCGGCCCAGTCCATCTCGCCGCCGGACAGCTCGCGGATGCGCTTGATGAGCAGGTAACCGTAAGTCTCTCCCTGGCCCAGGATGGAGAGAATCAGGGGTGTGGCCGAAGCCGCCACCAGGTCCTTGGAAATCGCCGTATTTCTGTCGTCATTCATAACACCTAGCACCTCTATGCCTAGAGATTATAGGTATCATTCGACTGTTTGTCAAGCCCCCCTGAACTCCCCGGGGGCGGCGCCGCGAAAATACGTACGGTCGCCCCTGCCAGGCGCGTAGCATCGGTCCACGAAATGGGTAGATTACAGGATGTGGCCCTTCCCCGGCCTGCGCTATCCTTAAGCCAAGCGGGCGTTGCGCCGGTGACGCCGCGACAAACGAGGGGTTGCGTTGCCGATAATGCCGCGCTCGGCCAGAGGTGTCAAATGATCTGGACTTACTGTTCCAACTGCGGGCTGAGCACTGAATGGGCCGCGTCCTGCTCAGAGTGCGGGTCCGCCAATCTGCTGTACCGGCCTCCATCTCCTCCTGTCGATGGCGGCGAAACCGAGCAGGCCCAGGTGCCTGCCAGGGCCGGGAAGTCCGCCAGCGCCTGGCGTTTGTGGGCCTACATCGCCGTTTATCTGATGGTATGCTGTGCCTGGCTGGCGGTACTGCTGGTTCTTCCGCCCATTTTCTGGTGAAGCGCGGAGCTCCCATAGCCCCGGCCCAAGTGCTAACATGGTGCTGAGACTCGAGGGGAGGTGTGCCATGGATAGCCACGTCAACCAGGGCTTTGGAGCCGGAACGACGGCCGAGGAGGTCCTCGCCAACCTTGATCTGACGGGCAAGACGGTGGTGGTCACCGGCGCCTCCGGGGGCATCGGCAGGGAGACCGCGCGGGCCTTCGCCAAACACGGGGCAGGCGTGGTGCTGGCTGCCCGGGATGCGAAGAAGACCGCGGCCGCCGCCGCTGAGATAGCCGCCGCCACCGGCAATCCCTCCGTGGAAACCCTCATGCTGGACCTGGCCAGCCAGGCCAGCGTCCGGCGGGCGGCCGCCGAGCTCCTGAACCGGCATCAATCGCTGAATATCCTCATCAACAACGCAGGGGTCATGGCCGCTCCGCAGCTCAGGACGGAGGAGGGCATCGAGCTCCAGCTCGGCGTCTGCCACGTGGGCCATTTCCTGTTCACCTGCCTGCTGGCGCCGGCGCTCCTGAAGGGGGCGCCTTCCAGGGTGATCAACTACACCTCAGGGGGGCACAAGTACTCCCCGGTCCACCTGGAGGATCTCAACTTCGAGCGGCGGCCATACGACAGGTGGCTGGCCTACGGCCAGGCCAAGACCGCCGCGGCCCTGTTCAGCGTGGAGCTGGACCGGAGGCTCTCTCGACACGGGGTGCGCTCCTTTTCGGTGCACCCGGGCCTGGTCTACGGGACGGACCTGGCCCGGCATCTGACCAGGGATGACCTCAAGGCCCTGGCCGGCTCGACAAAGGCCATCAGACCGAAGACGGTGGAGCAGGGGGCCGCCACCGGCGTGTGGGCGGCCGTCTCCAGCCAGCTCGACGGTCAGGGCGGGCTGTACCTGGAAGACTGCGGGATAGCGGGGCTGAACGAAGACCCTGCGGGGGACACCGGGTACCGCAGCTGGGCCGTGGACCCCGCCGCCGCAGCGGCCCTGTGGGCCAAGTCGGAGGAGCTGGTCGGGCAGCGGTTTCTCTGAATGAGGCCTGAGCCCCGGGCGGCCGGGTGCGCCTCACGTGTATTCGACTGTCTTGGCGGCATCGGCGAACTGGCGCACCGTGCCGTCGTGCTCGCAGGTGTAGTACCACCTGGTGGCCGGCACCCTCATGCAGCCATGGGATCCGTCGTAGACGTGCCACACGATGCTGGGGAAGGCGCTCATGTCGTTGGTGGCCTCGCCCGACTCGTAGGTCCGTACCGGGGCCACCGCGGTGGTGTTGTCGGCGTACTTGGAGAGGTCGGTGATCGCCTCCTCGTACATCAGGCACTCTATGGCCGCTTCCACGGTGACCATCTCGGCGCTCCGCTGCATTTCGGGGCTGTCAGAGCGGCGATAGTCAGCCGTAATGCCGCTGGCTATCCGGCGGCCGGCATAGACCACCACTGCGATGAGGACCAGCAGCAGGACGACCTTGAGGGCCCTGTTCACCTGTCACATCCTGGCGGGGAGCGCGGAGCGGGTCAAGCCCCAGGTGGCCAGGATTGCAGAGCCGAAGGGATCAGATGGGTAGTCTCCACAACCCCCAACCAGGTATTTTCCCCAATCACCGGCCGGCGGAGCCGTGCTATTATAGGAGCGTCCGGGCAATCGAAACAACTGTAAACTCCGAAGCTGCAGTAGGAAGGAAGAAGGTTGAAATAGGTTGCCCGGAATTTTTGTTTTCCGCTCCCGCACAGTCCGACAATCCCGGCCAGAAGGCAATCAGGCCGCACGCCGGCGATGCCGGCGGACTCACTCCGTCGGGCGCTCGGAGGCCGGGGGGACGCCCTGCTGGCGATTATCCATGAGCTTCCGCAGCGCCAGCTCCAGCGGCGTCAGGTTTATCCGCTCCCGGAACTCCTCTTCCGTCTCGTCGTCCCAGGGGACGGGGATCTCCTCGTTGGAGCCGATGAATCCCCCGCTGGCCAGCTTGTCCAGGATCTCCGCGGAGCTGTTCCCCAGCTTGATCACCAGCCTCCTCTTCAGAGGGAAGAGGTCGCCGGGCACTATGGTGGGGACGTTGGGGCGATAGACGTCGAGCTCCGTCTCCGCCCCTCTCACCTTCTGCTCATTGACGATGAAGCCGTAGTGCGGGGTGGTATCCGAAAGCCAGAACTTGCAGGGGGCCAGCTTCTTCAGGTCCTCCAGCGAGATGATCTTGCGGTCAGTCCGCACCATGAGCGAACCGAAGAACGGTATGCGGCCCACAGTGTGCCGCTTTATCGACAGCCAGACGCCCTTCTGCTTGTCACCGTGATGGACCTCGATGACACCCAGTATCAGGATCAGGATCAGGACGAACGCGATCCCCGTCCCCCATGCCAGGTACCTGTCCGGGATGAAGAGGCCCAGGAACTGGCCTCCAATGGAGTTTACGGCGTTCATCACCTGGTACAGCATCCAGGCGATGATGAGCATCGGCGCGGCGATGATTATGCCCCTCCACAGGACTCTGCCGATCTGGAACACGCCGAGGCATCGCCTGAACGGCCTGGTCAACCTGGACAACACTACCCCTCCAGTGGCGCCTGGTGCGGCGCCGTCTTCCCGTGACGGCCATACCCGGCGGTGCTGGCGCGGCGTGACCATGCCAGCCGGCCGGCCGGACCGGCCACCCGGTCTCATTGTGGAGGGCCATGCGGCGGCTGCGAAAGTACCGAGTGGGTAGAAGTGATGAGCCAAATGGGATCAACGCCGGTACCCGATTCCAAGGAACGCAGAAGGGAACGCAGATAGGAGGAATGGCCAGGAGTCGAACCTGATCCCTGTGTTCAGACGTCAGCCTGAAGCTGCCTGAGCACCCGTGCTCCCGTCACACCCACCATCCCAGTTTGCGCCATAACCCCGGGATCTGGCGTCACCAGTTTAGGCTCTGCGGGAGGGCTGGCGCCATAGGCAATCGCGCCTGCCTGGGCATTGTGGATCATGCTTATGGGGGCTTTGGCGTGCCCCGCACTATCCCCTGTGAATGGCGAAAGCCGAGCGCGGGCGCAGGATTCTCAGCCGGGTATCAGCCACAATGCGGGAAGGGGTACGCGCCCCTACACCTGCCGGTGCCGCTGCACGAAGCGGGCCATGCGGGTCAGCGCCTCTTCGATGTTGGGCAGGGAGGTGGCGTAGCAGCAGCGGACGTGCCCCTCACCGCCGGGGCCGAACGCGGAGCCGTGGACCACGGCCACCTTCTCCTCCATCAGCAGCCTCTCGGCGAACTCCTCCGAGGTCATTCCGGTGCTGGTGATCTGGGGGAAGGCGTAGAAGGCGCCCCTGGGCTCGAAGCAGGAGAGGCCCATGTCGTTGAGCCCCTTGACGATGACCCGGCGGCGCCGGTCGTACTCCTCGATCATCTTCTGGGCCTCGGGCTCCCCGGAGCGCAGGGCCTCCAGGGCCGCCACCTGGCCCATGGTGGGCGACGACAGCGCCGTGTACTGGTGGATCTTGGTCATGCCGGCGATGATCTCCGGCCTGGCCGCAGCGTAGCCGATGCGCCAGCCGGTCATGGCGAAGGCCTTGGAGAACCCGCCCAGCAGGATGGTGTGGTCCTTCATGCGGGGGAGCGCGGCGAAGCAGGCCGGCTGCATGCCGTAGACCAGCAGGCTGTAGATCTCGTCCGAGATCACCAGGAGCTTCCTTCTGCGGGCCACCTCCGCGATCTGGCCCAGGCGGTCCATCTCCATCACCGCCCCGGTGGGGTTGGCCGGGTATCCGATGAGGATGGCCTTGGTGCGCGGGGTCACCGCCGCATCCACGTCTTTGGCAGAGAGCCGGAAGGCATCGTCGCAGCTGGTGGGCACCTGCACTGGCACGCCGTCCGCCAGCAGCACGGCCGCCGGGTAGGCCACGTACCCCGGGTCCGGCATGATGACCTCGTCGCCCGGGTCCAGGATGGCCCGCGCCGCCAGGTCCAGCCCCTCGCTGACGCCGTTGGTGATCAGCAGCTCGGTGTCGGGGTCGTAGGACACCCCGTACGTCCGCGCCAGGTAGGCCGAGAGCTCCCGGCGCAGCTCGGGCATGCCGGCGTTGGAGGTGTACATGGTGACGCCATCCTCCAGGGAGCGGATGGCGGCCTCAGTGATGGTCCATGGGGTGGAGAAGTCGGGCTCGCCCACGCCCATGGAGATGACGCCCTCCATGCCGGCCAGGAGGTCGAAGAACTTCCGTATGCCTGAAGGCGGGACCTTGTCGAGTCGTCCGGTGGTGCACTTCTTCATAAGCTGAGCTGCTGGCGCTTGTCGTCTCCGCCGGGACTGAGGATCTCGCCGTCCTCCTTGTAGCGCCGCAGCAGGAAATGAGTGGTTGTTCCCTGCACGCCGTCCAGGGGGGCCAGCTTCTGCGAGACGAACAGGCCCACCTCCTGCACGGTGTTGCCCACCACCACCAGGGACAGGTCGTAGGTCCCGGAGACCAGGTAGACCGTGCGCACCTGGGGGAAACGGTAGATGCGCTCCGCCAGGGCATCGAAGCCCACGTCCTTGCGGGGCTGCACCTTGACCTCGATCATGGCCCACACCCGGCCGTCACCGGCCTTCTCCCAGTTGATCACCGTCTTGTACTTGACGATGACCCTGTCCTTCTCGGCCTGCGCGATGACCTTCTTGACCTCGGCCTCGCTCACGCCGGCCATGGTGGCCACCTGCGCCGGAGTCAACCGGGCGTCATTCTCCAGTATCTCGTAGACCTTTCTCATCATCCCCGCTCCTTTTCCCCCAGGTTCCTGGCTGACCATTGGCAATTCTGATAATTATAACAAAGCTCAAATCGCCGGTCGTCCTCTGTGCGGACCAGGAAGTGCTTCTCGCCCGGCTCAAGCCACTCCCCCTCGATCTCCCTGACCTCCTGGCCGGTCCCTCCCAGGGTGAACCGGACGGGGCGGTCCGCATAGCCGCCGCCGGAGTAGCACCGCACACGGGCAGGCTTCACGGGCGCACCGCCCTAATCCATGGCCAGCGCGTCCGCCGGGCAATAGTCCAGGCACACCAGGCACTCGTTGCAGCGGTCCGGGTCCACGTGGCACAGCCCCCAGGCGCGGAGCGCCTCCAGGGGGCAGAAGCTGACGCAGAGCCCGCAGCCGACGCAGCGGTCTTCATTCACGGCCAGCATCGCTTACCTCCTTTCCGGATCAGGCCGCCGGCTTGATCCGGGCCTTGATGTCGTCCACCACGATACGCGCCGAGGCGGCGCAGCCCGGCAGCCCCAGCGCCACCAGCGGCGACACGCCGTCTCCGACGTTGTACAGGTTCTCCACCGAGGTCTTCTGGCCTATCACCCCCGGCAACGCCCGGTACATCGGCCAGTCCTTCTGCCAGTAGCTGGCGTGCAGGATCTCGGCGTCGCGGTCAAATCCCGGGATGGCCTCCCGGACGTCCTGCACCAGCAGGTCCAGCTCCTTCTTGGTGTCCATGGGCAGGAAGGAGGACTCCGGGGTGGCCCAGGCCTGCGTCAGGTGCTTGCCCGGGGGCGCGTACTCGGGGTAGACCAGGGACGTGGTCATCATGGTCATCTGGTGCGTCCCCTCCGGCGCCACCATCACCCCCATGAAGTCCACCAGGGGGCGGTTGCTGGCGATCTCCAGGCACATGTAGGCCAGCGGCCGCACCTTCTCCTTCACCTCTTTGAGGTAGCCCTTCTCGAAGCTGGCTTTGCCGGCCAGCTCCACGGTGCCGTGGGGCCCGGCGTCGCTTATGACCGCCCTGGCCGGGATCTCAGCCTGGCCCGAGCCCCCGCCGGGGTTCTCCACCAGGATCCCCCTGGCCACCTCGTCCTGCACCAGGATCTGCTTCACCCGGCTGCCGGTCCAGACGTCGCCGCCTTTGGCCTTGATGACCCTGACCAGCTCCTCCATCAGGTGCAGGAAGCCCTGGGGGTCGGCGCCGGCCGTGCCGGCCAGCTTCAGCTGCCGGATGAACTCGGCCGCCGGCATGTCGGAGAAGTTGACGCACTGGTAGTTGCACATCCCCCGGAACACCGCCAGCACCTTCTCGTTGCTGGTGTACTCGCGGAACCAGTCCCGGATGGAGATGGCCGGGGAAGGCTCCTGCCAGGAAAATGCCCGCCGGATGGCGGTCATCACCCGGGCCGTCTCCGCCTCGCTGGCGAAGTTGGAGATGACGGACTTCAGACCGCCCTTGGGCGGCATGGGGTAGTCCTTTCTGCCCATGCGGAAGCCGAGCTGAATGGGGAAGTCCCGCACCGTGAAGGCAGCGCCCACCTCGGTGAAGAGTTGGTCCACCCCTCCGTGCGTTTCCACGTAAAGCGCGCCGGTGGGCAGGGTGAAGCCCTTGTATTTGACCGAAGCGCACCTTCCGCCCACGAAAGGCAGCTTCTCCACCACCAGCGTTTTGTAGCCGTAGGTCACCAGCAGCGCGGCGGCGCACAGGCCGCCCATCCCGGCGCCCACCACTACGACGTCGTACTTGCCCTGATTTGTCATGTCACCTCCCTGTGCTCAAAGGCGGCCGGAACGGCTGACCACCAGGCTGACCCGGTGGCCGTCCCAGAGCCGCTCTTGGATCTCGCTGTCGAACCAGTGCTGCCGCCGGTCGCTCCCCGTCTGGTCCAGGATGAAGGGGATGGCGTACGAGTACTGGACCGAATGCACCATGGCGCTCCCCACGGCATGGGCCAGCACGTCCGCCAGGCTGTCGTCCTTCCCGGCCAGCCTGACGGTGATGGCCACGCTGGGCAGCCCTCTCACCTCCACCGCGATGTCCGGCCAGAAGTCCGTGCCGCAGGCCCAGACCGAGACGATCTTGCCCTTGTCCTGGCCCCGGACCCACACCGCGGCCAACTCCCCCAGCTCCGTCTGAATGAAATCCTTCACGATCTCGCCGACGTCGGCCAGCAGGGCCTCTTCCTCGGCGTACTCGCCCATCTCCGACTCCAGCAGCCTGCTGCTGAGGGCGTCGATGATCTTGAGGGCATCCCGGTTCTGCATCATATGCTGGCTCACCTCCTGGACCGTATTTCGCGCGGGCGTCCTCCGCTAAAGCGTCCCCTGTACTGCAGGGCGTCCTCCGCTAAAGGGGCGGCTTCCTCCTGTGCCATTCGGTGGCCTGCTCGAAGGCATAGGCCACCCGGATCAGGGTCTCCTCGCCCAGCGGCCGGCCCGCGATCTGCAGGCCCACCGGCAGCCCATCGACGAAGCCGGCCGGGACCGAGATCCCCGGGATGCCGGCGATGTTCATGGGCAGGGTGCAGATATCGCTCAAGTACATCTGGAGCGGGTCATCCATCCTCTCCCCCATCTTGAAGGGGACCGCCGGGGAGGTGGGCGTGACCAGCGCATCGTACTTCTCGAAGGCCTGGTCGAACTCCCGCCGGATCAGCGTGCGCACCTTCTGGGCCTTCAGGTAGTAAGCATCATAGTAGCCGGAGGACAGGGCGTGCGTGCCCAGCATGATGCGCCGCTTCACCTCCGGGCCGAACCCGTGCTGCTTGGTCTTCTCCAGGCCTTCCCACATGCTCCCGGCCTCCCTGGCCGAGAAGCCGTACTTCACGCCGTCGTACCGGGCCAGGTTGGCCGAGGCCTCCGAGGGGGCGATGATGTAGTACGCGGCCAGGGCGTAGGGCGTGTGCGGCAGGGACACTTCCCGGTCGATGGCCGCGCCCAGCTCTGCCAGCTTCAGCAGGGCCGCCTCAATGGCCTCCCGCACCCCGGCCTGCATGCCGGGGACGAAGTACTCCTTGGGAACCCCCAGCCGCAAGCCTCGCAGGTCCGGGACCAGGGCCTGCGCGTAGTCCGGCACGGGGGCCGGCAGCGACGTGGAGTCCAGGGGGTCCTGTCCCGAGATGGCGTTCATCACCAGGGCGCAGTCCGTAACGTCCTTGGTGAGGGGCCCGATCTGGTCCAGCGAGCTGGCGAAGGCCACCAGGCCGTAGCGCGAGACCCGGCCGTAGGTGGGCTTCATCCCTACCACGCTGCAGAACCCGGCCGGCTGCCGGATGCTGCCGCCGGTGTCCGAGCCCAGCGAGTAGCAGCACTCGTCCGCGGCCACGCCCACCGCCGGCCCGCCGCTCGAGCCGCCGGGCACGCGGCCCGGGTCCCACGGGTTGTGGGTAGGGAAGAAGGCCGAGTGCTCGTTGGAGGACCCCATGGCGAACTCGTCCATGTTGGCCTTGCCCAGCATCACCATGCCGGCCGCCTGGAGCATCTGCACCACGGTGGCATCGTAGGGCGGCACGAAGCTCTCCAGCATCTTCGAGCTGCAGGTGGTGCGCACGCCCGCGGTGCACATGTTGTCCTTGATCAGGGCGGGGATTCCGGTGAGGGGGGTGGCATCGCCGCTCTTGAGCCGCTGGTCTGCCGCCTGCGCGTCCCGCAGCGCCTGCTCCGGGCAGACGGTGACGAAGGCGCGCAGCTTCGGCTCCACGGCCGAGATGCGGTCCAAGGCCGCCCGGGTCAGCTCCACGGAGGAAGTCTCCCGCCTCCGCAGGCGATCGGCGGCCTCATGGGCGGTCAGTCGAAACAGGCCCATGGCGCTACTGCTCAAGCACCGCCCGCACCTTGAGGTAATCCTCTTCGCGGTCGGGAGCGTTGGCCAGGACCTGTTCGGGGGGCAGCGAGGGGCCGGGCACATCGTCCCGCAGCACGTTCTCCAGCGCCATGCAGTGGGCCGTGGGCTCTACCCCGGTGGTGTCCACCTGCTGCAGGATCTCGAAGTTCTCCAGGATGTTGGACAGCTGCTCGCGCAGCCTCTCCACCTCATCGTCGGAGAGCCCCAGGCGGACCAGGACCGCCAGATGTCTGACCTCTTCGCGGCTGAGCTTCATGCAGGCACGCTTCTCCGGTGCGGGCGCCGGTATTGAAGCGTCAATTATAGCATTGGGCGCAGGCCGGGGACAAAATGGCGCAGGCCCTCTCTTACATCGGCTCAATCTGGACCAGCATGACCGGAGCGCCGTTGGTCTCCCGGGGGTCGACGATTATCTCCCTGAACGTCTTCCAGTTGACGCCGTCGGCGAAGTCGAGCTCATTCAGCACCCTGAAGCCCTTGCCCTTGATGCGCGACCCGGCTTCGCCGATGTCGGGAACCTCGAAGGCTATCCCCATTACCCCCTCGCCGTGCTTCTCCAGATAGCGGGCGGCCAGGCCCTGCGGGCCAATCGGCGAGATCAGTTCCACCAGCCAATCCTCGCTGGCCATGGCCCGTACGCCGAGAGCATCCTGCGGGGGAAGGTCCATGAAGGCGGTGCCCAGTAGCTCCGCGTATCGTCTGGCCGCCTCCTCCAGGTTGCGCACCACTATGACCACGCGTTGTATCCTCTTGACCGTCATGTTGCACCTCCTCAGGCGTGCACCTCTACCCCGCCGGACGGTGCCGCAGCCAGGCTGCCAGGGACACCGCGGCCGCAGCCGCCAGCAATGCCCCGATGACCACCACCGGGAGCACCCAGGCGCGCCCGCCGGCGGGAGGCTGGTCGCGGGCCGGGCTGCCCGGGCGGGAAGCTTCACTTTCGCCGCCCGGCGGGACATACTCATCATTGCTGATGGCCGTACCCCGGGCAGTGGTCACGTAGACGGTGCCGCTGACACCGTGGTCCACCGTGGCCGTGATCTGGCCGGGGGAGTCTACGGTGAAGGCCAGCACCTCGAACCGTCCGAACGTGAGTCCGGAGACCCCGATGAAGTTGGTGCCGCTGATGACCACCGTATGGACGTTGCTGCCCGGCGCAGCCGTGAACGATTTGATGGTCGGGGAGAGCGGGTCATAGGTAGTGGCGTACTGGGTGGCCGCGACGTTGCTATGGCCGCCCGCATCGAAAGCGGCGCCGGCGGGAACATCCACCGTCACCGGTCCCCGCGCTGCCGGGGCGACGTCGAAGCTGTAGGTGCTGCTGCTCAGCGCCACCAGGTTCATCGCGTTGCCGTTGCCCACCGAGATGTCGTCGAGGGCGAAGCCTGTCACCGCCTCGCTGAAGGTCGCCGTTACCGGAATGGGCAGAGTGCTGGCTGGAGAGGTGGCCGGTGAGAACAGGTTGACCTCTGGGCCGACGGTGTCGACCAGGGTGCCGTTCGCGGCGATCCGCTCGCCATAGATGTCGAACAGGGTCCGGAAGTCCGGCCAGACCACGATGGCCCCTCCAGAGCCGTCGCTGATGATGTAAGAATCAAGCTGCCAGCCGGGAACGGTGCAGACCGCCACCCCGGCGGCGGCCCATCGGAGCGCGCCGCCGGAGTCCACTTTCTGGGCGTACAGGTCGAAATCGCTACCGCTGCCAGCGTCCGGCCAGACGAAGATGGCCCCGCCCGCTGTGTCGGAGACAACCTGGTAGATCGTGCCAGTAACGCCGCCCCCGGGGCAGACAGCCACACCAGCCGCCGCCCACAGCGCTGCGCCGCTGGGGTCAATCCTCTGGGCCCGGACACCGCTGCCGCCGCTGCAGCACTGGGACCAGGTGACAATAGCCCCGCCGGAAGCGTCGGCGACCGTCCCCGGGGTGCCCTGATCATCGGGGCCGGAGCAGACGGCGGCCCCGTTGGCGGTCCATGCCGCCGCACCATCATGATCTACCCTCTGGCCATAGACATCGGTGTTGCCGCTTCGCCTGTCCGTCCAGACAATGGTGGCCCCACCGGCCCCGTCACCGACAATCTGCGGGTTGAACTGATCGGCCGGATCGGCACAGATGGCCGTGTTGTCGCTGGTCCACATCATGGTGCCGTTGGAGTCTATCCTTTGAGCGTAGATGTCCCCGGTGTTCGGGCCGCCGCTGTAGTCCTCCCAGGTGACTATGGCCCCGCCAGAACCGTCGGAGACGATCCGGGGGTCATGATGGACACCGGCCGACCCGCCGATGGCCAGACCGCCGGCTGCCCAACGGACGGCGCCGTCAGCATCTACCCTCTGGGCGTATATGGCGCTGTTGTCGCTGCCGAAGGAAGACAGCTCCCAGGTGATGATGGCCCCGCCGGCGCCGTCGGCGACGATCTGGGGGTTGCTCTGGAGGACGCCGGAGGCGGTGCTGATGGCGGCGCCGCCGGCGGGCCAGCGTACGGAACCGCTGGAATCCACCCTCTGGGCCCGTATGTGGTGCTCATTTCCGGAGTCGTACTCGCGCCAGGCGATGATGGCCCCGCCCGAGCCATCGGAGGTCATGTCTGTTTCTCCCAGGCCATCAGAGGTCCGTATGGAAACGCCGTTGGGAGCCCACTGGATGGCTCCATCGGAGGCTATCTTCTGGGCGCGTATGGTGGGGTTTGTCCCGGCCATCAGGGCGGGCGCTTTCCAGGTGATGATGGCCCCGCCCGACCCGTCAGGGATGATAGCCAGCGCCTCTCCGATCTCACTGGAAGCCTGGATCAGAGTGCCCTGAGCCGGATCTCCGGCCCAGGCACTGACCGCCTCAGCCCGGCACCGCAACCCTGTCGCAGTCGCCAGCAGGATCAGCAGTCCCGCCAGCGTCATGCGCCGTATCCCCATGATCATTCCAACCCCCTTCGGTTAACCTGACTGCTGCTGAGGTGAACGAGTCGCGCTCGACCGTCGTCCTATGGTATATACAGTATCAGCCGTCATTGCGTCAACACTACGGCCATAATTGCCGGCTCGGTGGGGACGGCACGGCCCGAAGCTGGCCGTTCCGATGGAGGCTACGGCCGGGTTGGGCTGTCCGCTATGGTGAAGTAGAAGGTCGTGCCCTGGCCTGGTTGTGACTCGGCCCAGAGGCGGCCCCCGTGCCGGTTGATGATCCGCTTGGTCGTGGCCAGGCCGATGCCCGTGCCGCCGAACCCCTTCCTGGCGTGGAAGCGCTGGAAAGGCTCGAACAGGCGGGCCGCGTTTTTCACGTCGAAACCGATGCCATTGTCTCTCACGTAGTAGCTCTTCACGCCGCCGGCCACCGTCTCGCCGATCTCGATCCTGGCCGCCGCCTGCCTGGATGAGAACTTCCAGGCGTTATCCAGGAGGTTGGTCAATGCCGCCCGCAGCAGCGTGGAGTCCCCCCGGGCGACCAACCCCGGCGCTATGGCGAACTCCACGGTCCGCTTTGGCTCGGCAGCCTGAAGCGCCTGGGCGATCTCCTGGCAGAGCCCGCTGAGGTCCACCATCTGCCAGTGGAATTCGGCCCGCACCACCCGCGACAGCTCCAGTATGCCGTCTATGAGCTCTCCCATGGATTGGCCGGCCTTCCTGATCCGCGAGACATAGTCCTTCCCCGTTTCGTCCAGCCTGTCGGCGCATTCCTCAACCAGGGCCTCGCTGAAACCGGTCATCCTGCGCAGCGGCGCCCGCAGGTCATGTGACACCGTGTAGGCGAAGGATTCCAGCTGCTGGTTGGCGAGCTGGAGATCAGCCGTCCGCCGCCTCAGCTGCTCCTCGGCCTCAAGCCGGCGGTTTTCCCGGTCCGTGGCATCTATGGCATAGGACACGTCGGAGGACAGGGACTCCAGGAGACGGACCTGGTCCTCATCGAAGGCATTGGCCTCGAGGGAATACAGAGTCAAGGCGCCGAAGGCCCTGCCGCCGCGGCGCAGGGGGAAAGCGCCTGAGGAGCGGAAGCCGTACTTGGTGACACTGTCCCGCCAAGGCGATACCAGGGGATTGGCCTCAAAGTCGTTGTTCACCACGGCCCGGTCCTCTCGAAGGCAGGTGCCTGTCGGGCCCATGCCCAGGCCGCCCCACAGCTCCACGCTGGTCTCCTGGAGATAGCCGGCCGCCGGGCCGGACCAGGCCACCGGGATCACCTGCGTTCCCGCGACCTGCCCGATCCAGGCCAGCGGGAAGTCCCCCTCCTCCGCCACGATCCGGCAGATCTCCGGATAGAGGGAGGGCGCGTCAGCGGTCCTGACGATGGCCTCGTTCGTCCTGGAGAGCATGGCATAGAGCCGGGTCAGGCTGGCGATCCTCCTCTCCCGCTGCTTTCGCTTGGTGATGTCCACAAACGTGCTCACCAGGCAATCGACGCCGTTGACCGAGACCCGCTCGGCGCTGGTCAGGACGTCCTTAATGCCGCCATCCCTGGTGCGCAGGGGAAGATCCATCCGTTCGTAGCCGGCGGGCCCGGCAATGACCTGAAGCAGGCGCTGGCGGTACCCTTCATCCACCACCATTCCAATGGCGGCAGCATCCCGGCCGATGATCTCGTCGCGGTCGTAGCCCGTCATCTTCAGGAAGGCATCATTGACGTCTATGAACCGCCCATCCTCCAGTCTCGAGATGGCGAGGGCGTTTGGACTGCCGTAGAACACCCTGGAGAACTTCTCCTCGGACTCCCTCAACGCCGCTTCATATCGTTTGCGGTCGGTGATGTCGCGGTAGTTGATCACTATCCCCCGGACGTTCGGATCGTGCAGCAGGTTGTGCCCCGTGGCCTCGATCCAGCGCCAGGAGCCGCCCGGGTCCCGGTAGCGCACGGCGATGTCTCTGACCACCGCACCCGGCCGGCTCTTGAAAGCTGCGAGCTGGTCCAGCAGCATCGCCAGGTCCTGGGGGTGAATGGCCATCTGGCTGACGTCCTTGCCTATCCACTGGTTGATGGGGTAGCCCGAGACCCGCGGTAGGGACGTGCTCTCGTAGATCACGGCCAGGCTATCGTCCAGGATGGCGATGGCCTCTGAGGAGTTCTCGATGAGCGCGCGGAACAGCCCGTCACCCGCCATCCCGGGATTGTCAGACTGCATTTCACACCTCCGATTGGCTAGCCGAATCGGGCTGGCGGTCCTGGCCGAAATGATCGGGGCCGCCATGGTAGATTGCAGAACTCTGCCCGCCAGAGAGCACCTGACCGGGGAATAGTGACGGTAGCGATAGACATATAGGCCTGTCCGGTGAAGCCACCCCGCATCAACCCGCAACTGCTGGCCAGCTTCCCCAATAATATTCGCCCGGCCTGTTATTGGCAAGCCCCATGGGCTCGATACGGGCAGCATGACGCGACCGGACCGCCGGCCGCTTGCCAGGGTTCAGGCCCGGTGGGTATGATGGGTCAGGCCGCCCGGCGGCGGCCGCCGGAGCTTCGGATGCCCGAGATCCATTTCATCGACGTCACCAACCGGGACACCGTGCAGGCCTCCCGGATCAACCTGTCCAAGCTGCAGAAGACCATGGTCAACTTCTACCTGGGGCAGATGGGGGTCCGGCAGTCGGAGTTCGCCTTTCCCTTCGCCAGGAACGAGCAGAACTACGTCCGGGGCAACCTGGAGCTGAAGGAGGCCGGCGCCTTCGGCGCCCTGGTCCTGGAGGGCTGGTGCCGGGCCTTGGCGCCCGACGTGTCCGGGGCCCTGTCCACCGGGGTGAAGGACCTCAACGTCTCCATCTCCACCTCCGACCAGATGATCGCCCACAAGCTCGGCGGCCGGCTGGACCGCGACGAGGTGATCAGGGAGATGACCGCCGCCGTGACCTTTGCCCGGGACCACGGCGCCAGCAGCGTCGGGGTGAACGCGGAGGATGCCTCCCGGACGGACCTGGCCTACCTGGTCCTGTTTGCCCAGGCGGCGAAGGACGCGGGCGCCGACCGCCTCCGCTACTGTGATACCCTGGGCTGTGAGACTCCGTTCACCATCTACCGCCGGGCCAGGGTCATCGCGGAGCAGGTGGAAATCCCGTTGGAGCTTCACTGCCACAACGACCTGGGGATGGCGGTGGCCAACTCCGTGGCCGGGGCCCGGGGCGCCACTGACGGCGGGGTGGACGCCTACATCAACACCTCGGTGAACGGCCTGGGCGAGCGGGCCGGCCAGGCGGACCTCCTGAGCTGCATTCTGGCCATCATGTTCGCGCGGGAGATGGACGAGTACCGCATCGGCGATCCCCTGGACCTGCGGGTCTCGGCGAAGCTGGCCCAGTACGTCTCGTACGCCTTCGGTGTGCCCATCCCCATCAACCAGCCCGGCGTGGGGGAGAACGCCTTCGCCCACGAGGCCGGCATCCATGCCGACGGCGCGCTGAAGGACCGGCGCAACTACGAGCTCTACGACTGCGAGCTGCTGGGCCTGGACCTGGAGGCCCCGCCGCCCCGCGGCCGGGTGATCACCACCGGGGAGTTCGGAGGCCTGGCCGGCTTCGAGCACGTCTACGAGAGGCTGGGCATCACCTTCGGCAGCCGGAAAGAGGCCTCGCAGATACTGGAGCTGGTGCGCTACGCCACGGCCCACAACCAGCTCAACCTTACGGACGACGAGCTGCGCTTCGTCGCCAGATACCCGGAGCAGGTGCGGCGGATACTGACCATTACGCCGTAGGGGTGGCGCAGGCCACGACGGAGCCGGGGGATGGGATCGCCCGGCACTGATCAGCCCGGGTGGCGATGTGGATGTGGCGGGGGAAGGGGTGGCCGGGCCATCGCGCCCGGGCTAGGGGCGCGGTTCCACTGTCTGCGGCGCCGGCTCGGCCGGGTCCTCGCAGGCCGCATGGACCATTCCGGCGAACCGGTCCACCGGAATGGTGAAGACGATGCCCCGCCCGGGCTCGCACAGCCGCGCTACCCTGACTATCTCGTTCAGGATCCCTTCCGCCTTCTTCGACGGCGTCACCGTGAAGACAATCTCCTTCTGGGGCTCGACGGGGATTCCCAGGATCTTCTTCTTTTCGTGTATTCCCACGCCCCGCCCGAACAGGATAGTCCCGCCCTCGGCGCCGGCCTTGATAGAGGCTTCGACCACGATGTCACCCCAGCCCTTGTTGACGATCGTCACGATGAGAGTCCTGCTCCCGGGATTGTCTTCAGTCACCATCGTTGGCACCTCCTGGCTTCCGTATGCGGTATACCAAGCTGAGCAGCTGGATCGATATGATCGGCGCCAGCGTTATTGTCCCGATGAGGCCGAAGCCGTCCACCAGGGGATTGCGGTCCCCCATGACCGCAGCCGCTCCGACGGTCAAGGACATTATAAACGCCACGGTCAACGGACCTGAAGCAATGCTTCCCGAGTCGAAGGCCAGGCTGACGAAGCTCCGGTCGGCAATGGCCAGAAGGACCAGGGCGGTGACATAGCCGGGCACGATGACCTGCAGCAGGGGTATGCCATAGACCGTTCGGGCCATGGCCAGCGCGGAGAAAGCGGCCACGCCAGAGCACAGGGTATAGAGGATGACCCGGGCCTGGATGAAGCCGTCGGAAGCCTCCTCTACCTGCTGGCTCAATACGCGCACCTGCGGTTCGGCGAAGGTGATGAGGAAGCCCAGGGCAAAGCCCACGGGGATCAGCACCCAGGTGTGGCGGAAGTTGGCGAACAGGCCGCCGATCTCCGTCCCCATGGGCAGGAAGGCCAGATTGATCCCGTGCAGAAAGAACACCAGCCCCGCAAAGGCGAACAGCGCGCCCCGCAGCAGGAAGAGCAACCGCCTGATCGGCTGCCTCAGGAAGAGGAGCTGGAACACCAGGAAGAAGGCCACCAGCAGGACCAGGGGCACCGTCACCTCAAAGAGGACGGTGTCCATGCCGGTGAACAGGGAGGAAGCGTTCATCCGAAGATTATCCCCCACAGCAGAACGCCCATGATGGGGCCGGAGCAGGCGATCCCGATCAGCCCGAAACCGTCTGACAGGGGTGACCGGCCGGCCAGCACCGAGACGAAGCCCAGCCCCAGGGCCAGGAACATGGGCACGGTCAACGGCCCGGCCGCCGCTGCTCCCGAGTCAAAGGCGATGGCCAGGAACTCGGGCGGCGTGAACATGGCCAGGATGAGGACGATCCCGTAGACCACGGCCAGGAGATACCTGGTGGGGAACCCCAGAAGGATGCGCAGCAGCGCCGCCACGAAGAGAAGGCCCATGCCCGTGGCCACCACGAATATCAGGGGGGAAAAGCTGCTGCCCCCGGCGTCCAGGGACATGTTCCTGAGCACCATCACGCTCGGCTCCGCATAGGTCACGGCGAAGCCGAAGACGGCGGCCACCACCAGGGCCAGCAGGGTGGAAGCGCTCTCCGGCAGTGCCGCCCCGACGTCGTGCCCCATGGGCAGTATGCCCTCCCGGACCCCGTAGAGAAAGAGGGTAATGCCGGCCAGGACCATGACCGACCCGGCCAGGAAGCGCAGGAAGAAGTCCGCCGGAACGTGCAAGACGGTGAACTGCAGCACCACGATGGCCACAATGATGGGCATCAGCGCCTTCATGGCCTCTTTCAGGGTGTCCCAGAGGGTCCTGATGGGCATCAGGGACTTCACCACTTCTTTCAGAGTGCCCCAGAAGGTGCTCAGCAAGGCAGACTCCTTGAACCCGTCCGGACTCGAATGCGGCGGTGCCGGGCAATGGGCCGGCTGCCAGGGCCGTTCACGTAGATGCCTTCACCCTATCAGGCGCCCCGGCCACTGTCAACGGCTGCGGATGATGACCCGGCAGCGCCGGCCGCTATGGCCTGGGCTGGCTCCTGCCGTAGCACCTCGGCGATCTGTGCCAGGGGTATGGCAGAGGCATGCTCCACCCCCCAAGGGCGAATCCGCTGGCCTGCGGCCTTTGCAGGGCACGTCGGCCTGGAAGAAACCAGCCCGTATGATAGCATCCTCATGACGAGATCGGTCAAACCCGGTCGCATCCGGTTCAGCGGCCCTGAGCAACAGGCCGCGACGGCAGCTCCAGGGGCTGATTCGAGTTGAAATAGGGCCCGACGCCCGCCTATAATTGGAGTGTGAACGGGTTCTTGCCCCTTGGCCATCCTATACTCATCCGGGAGCATCATCAATGACAGACGACACCCCTAATTACGCGCTCATCAAGAAGCTGCCGCTGAAGGACCCCAGCCAGTTCATGGGGCTGATCACACTCAACCGGCCGGACGACATGAATCCCCTGAACTGGGCCACGGTGAAGGCGCTGCGGGCGGCGCTGCAGACGCTGTCCCCGGACCCCAGCGTCCGGGTCATCGCCATCACCGGCGCCGGCCGGGCCTTCAGCGCCGGCGGCGACCTCAAGGCCTACATGTACCTCTACCGCCACGAAACCGAGTACCGGGGCTTCCTGGGCGACATGCGGGAGACCTTCGACTCCATGGCCACCCTGCCCCAGCCGGTGGTGGCCCTGGTCAACGGCTACTGCATCGCCGGCGGCATCGAGCTGATGGAGGCCTGCGACTTCGCCTACGCCGCGAAGTCGGCCAAGATCGGCGACGGCCACCCCAACTTCGGCCAGATCGGCGGCGCCGGCGGCAATATCCGGCTGCCGCGCTGGATCACGCCGCCCCGGGCCCGCGAGCTCCTTTTCACGGGCAAGCTGCTGACCGCCGACCAGGCCCTGGAGTGGGGGATCGTCAACCGGGTGGTGCCGGACGACAAGCTGCTGGATGCCGGCCTGGAGTTCGCCAACATCATTGTGGACAAGAGCCCGCTGGGCACGAAACTGACCAAGGAGCTGTGCAACCTTGGCTTGAATATGCGTTTGGAGGACGCGCTGCACCTGGAGATCCAGACCAACGTTCACTACTGTGTCTCCGGCTACGACAGCTACGAGGGCCTGGAGGCCTTCGATGCCAAGCGTCCGCCGAAATTTGAGGGCAGGTGACAAATGGCTAAGTTCGATACCGCAATTGCCGGGGTGGGCTTCACCGAGTACTCGGCCGATTCCGGGCGCAGCATTCTGGCGCTGGCCGTCGAGGCCTGCCAGAAGGCCATGATGGACGCCGGGCTGCAGCCCAAGGATGTTGACGGCATCCTGGAGTTCAGCCTGGGCGACTCCGTTCCCACTGAGAGCGTGGCCCAGGGCCTGGGGCTGCCGGAGGTCAACTACGCCGCCGACTGGTTCTGCGGCGGGTTCGCCCCCTCGGCCCTTATCGCCACCGCCAGCATGGCGGTCACCAGCGGCATGGCCAAAGCGGTCCTGATCTACCGGGCCATGAACGGCCGGTCGGGCTTCCGACTGGGCGGCGGCGGCGGCGGCGATGCCTTCCGGCCCCGCTCGGGCGCCCAGTACCGCGTGCCTTATGGCTGGTTGACCTTCGGCCAGAACATGGCCCTCTGGTGCCGCCGCCACATGGAGAAGTACGGCACCAAGCAGGAGCACCTGGCGGCCATCGCCATCTCGCAGCGGGAAGCGGCCCTGCTCAACGACCGGGCCCTGCAGCGCAAGCCCATGACCCTGGAGGACTACATGGCCTCCCGGGTCATCGCCGAGCCCTTCCACCTCTTCGACATGTCGCTGGAGACCGACGGCGCCTGCGCGCTTCTGGTGACCACCAAGGACCGGGCCCGGAACTGCCGCAAGAAGCCGGTCTACGTGAAGGCCGCCGGGCACTTCGGCAAGGCCACCGTGGCCGATCCCATGTGGGCCGACGCCTTCCTGTGGCCGGACCTGACCGAGAACTACACCAGGTTCCTGGCGCCCCGGCTGTACGAAGAGGCCGGGCTGAAGCCCGAGGACGTGGACGTGGCGGAGATCTATGACTGCTTCACCTATACCGTCCTGATGGCCCTGGAGGGCCTGGGGTTCTGCAAGAAGGGCGAGGGCGGGTTCTTTGCCGCCTCCGGCGCCACCGGGCTGAAGGGCAAGATCCCGGTCAACACCAATGGCGGCATGCTGTCGGAGGCCTATATCCACGGAGTCAATACCGTCGCCGAGGCGGTGATGCAGCTGCGCGGCGAATGCGGAAAGCGCCAGGTGCCCGACGCGGAGGTGTGCTTTGTCACCTCCGGCGCCACCACCATAGGCAGCGCCTGCATCCTGACCGTCTAGCGAGGGAAGTCGAGAAATGGAACGATACATAGTTCATCCAGAGGCAGACCAGGACAGCAGCCCCTACTGGCAGTCGCTGCGGGAGCACCAGGCCAAGCTGCAGAAGTGCCCCAAGTGCGGCAAGTTCCGGTTCCCGCCGGGCCCCAGCTGCTACTACTGCGGCACCCTCGGCGGAAGCTGGGAGCCGATATCGGGCAAGGGCGTGATCTACACCTGGAGCGTGATCCACCACCCGGTCGACAAGAGGCTGGCCGGGGAGGTGCCGTTCACGGTGGCCATGGTGGACCTGGAAGAGGGCCCCCGCATCGTCGGGAGGCTGGTCAACGGGGACAAGGCCAAGCTCAAGGCCGGTCTGCCGGTGAAGGCCCGGTACGAGGACATGGATAAGGACCTGACCCTGCTGAACTTCGAGCCGGCCTGACCGGGCGGCGCGGCCTGAACGCCGGGCGGCCGGGAATACCAGGCGAGCAGTCACAGGTGACCAATTCCAGCGGAGGGCTGGAGGTTAGATAGGAGGACCACAGTGATAACTTCGCAACAGTTCATAGAGCGTATGAGATCCCTGAAGCCCAACTGCTACATGCACGGCAGCGTTATACAGCGCGACGACCCGCGCATGCTGACGTCGATGAAGGACATCCTGATGACCTTCGACCTGGTCGACGACCCGGGCTACAAGGACTTCATCACCGCCACCTCGCACCTGACCGGCAAGACCATTAACCGGTTCACCAACATCCACCAGACAGTGGACGACCTGCTGAAGAAGCAGCTGATGACCCGGGTGCTCAGCCGGCTTTCCGGCACCTGCATCCAGCGCTGCATGGGCGTGGACATGATGAACGCCCTGTCCGTGGTGACCAAGGAGGCCGACGACAAGAACGGCGGCAAGACCGAGTTTCACGAGCGCTGGAAGGCCTTCTGCAAGGAGTTCCAGGAGAAGGACCTGGTGGGCGCCGCCGCCCAGACCGACGTCAAGGGCGACCGCCTGCTGCGCCCCCACGAGCAGGCCGACCCTGATCTGTACATGAGGGTGGTGGAGAGGAACGCCAAGGGTGTGGTGGTCCGGGGCTGCAAGGTGCACACCACCGTCGGGCCCTACTGCGACGAGCTGCTGGTCACCCCCTGCCGCGGCCTGACCAAGGACGAGGGGGACTGGTCCATCTGCTTCTCCATCCCGGCAGACACCAAGGGCGTCCACATGCTCATTGAAGCGGCCAACCCCACCCCGCGCAAGGCCTTCCCGGCGGAGGTGGAAAAGCACGGCATCGCCCACAGCGTCACCATCTTCGACGACGTGCTGGTGCCCTGGGACAGGGTATTCCTGGACCAGGACCCGGCCCTGGGCGGCCGCGCGGCGGTCCTGTTCGCGCTGTATCACCGGCACAGCTACACCGGCTGCAAGCCGGCCTACACCGACCTGCTGATGGGCACCACGGCCCTCATCGCCGAGGTGAGCGGCATCGAGAAGGAGCAGCACGTCAAGCACAAGCTGGCGGAGATGGTGTCCATCGCCGAGCTGGTCTTTGCCTCCGGCGTGGCCGCGGCCTACACCGCCACCAAGGCCTCCTCGGGGACCATGATCCCCAACGTGATCTACTGCAACGTCGGCCGCAAGCATGCCGGACTGAACATCTACCACGAGTACGACACGCTATGTGATATCTGCGGCGGCCAGCCGCAGACCATGCCCTACGAGGAAGAGTACGCCGATCCCAGGTGGCGGGCGTACCTGGACAAGTACTTCGCCCGGAAGAAGGACGTGGATCCCGAGATCGTGCACCGGGCCTTCCGGCTGGCCCAGGACCTGATCGCCGGGCCGGTGGCCTCCAACATGCAGATCGCCGGCGTGCACGGCGGCGGCTCCCCCATCATGGAGGACATCGCCATCATGGCCAACTACCCGCTCGAGGAGAAGAAGAACATCGCCCGCCGGCTGGCGGGCATCCCCGAGAAGGAGATCAAGCCCAAGGAAGCCAAGAAGTAGAGGCGCACGGCCGCGCTGCGCCGCGGCGGGTGACTGAGGTTCAGAAGCGGGGCCGGTGTGCAGCCGGCCCCGCGCTCTTTCCCAGCCCTGGTGTCTCGCCAGCCTGCGGCGAACCAGCCAGGCCGAAATCACTGCTGATGCCGGGCCGGTACTGTGCTAGAATGCTTCCGAACGCTATCGCCCGATCGAGGAGCTGCTATGGACGATCTGAACATCCCTGCACTTGAGGGTTTCCGGCTGGAGTCTCTGCCGCAGGAGGCCTGTGTCAGGCTGCTGCAGCTGTACTCGCGCATGCTGGTGGCCCTGGACGGCTTCTGGTACCTCTCCTGCGCGGACAAGACGGGCACGGCCAGCGCCGTTGACAGCGACATACAGGTGTGGAGAAGCCTGTCCCGGTACGTGACGCACGATGTGGCCCGGGCGCTGGAAATCCCCGGCCGGCGCGCAGAAGACTATGCCTTGGTGCTCGGGGCGCGGCCCAACCACTATCTCTTTGCCGAGAAGTGGGAGATCGTGGGCCGGGGCCGGGCCCTGCAGACCATCCGGAGGTGCCCCACCCTACTGGCGCTGGAGAAGGAAGGGCAGGGCCGGGACTCCACGCACTGCCGGGTGGCCTGCGCGCCCATCCGCGCAGCCCACGCAAAGTACTTCAATCCCGCCCTGGAGGTGGTCTGCCACAAGATGCCCCCGCGGAACGGTGAAGACGACCTGGCCTGCCAGTGGGAGTACGTGGAGAAGGCCTCACCATCCCAATCGCGGTGAGGCCTCAACTCTGTCGAGATGAGGCCTCATCTCTGTCGAGTTGAGGGGCCCCGGCAGGCGCTCTTCCAGCGGCACTTGGTGAGGCACAGAGACGTGGGCACCTTCCGCTTGATGCGGGCCATGAACTGGGCCCCGGTCAGGCGGTCCCCGTAGTCCGCCTCCAGCGTCTTCAGCACTATGGCGTCCCACTTGCGGACGGCGGTCTCGTCGCCGTCCGGGCTCTGGCAGCGGTCGCCCTTGCAGAGAGGGCATTCCTGGCAGAGATCGTCGGCGCCCTCCACCACCTCTATGACCAAGTCGGACTCTGCCTCCAGGGACTGCTTGATCAGCGCGGCCAGCGCGCCGAACGCCTGGCCCCGCTCAAAGGTCTCCAGGACCAGGAACGGCTGGCACATGATGTGGTGCGGCCGCAGTCTGAGGTCCGCCGGTTCCCGCGTGGTGGTCATGGATTCCTATCCTCCGCTGCGCGCTGATTCCAGGGTTGCCGCCATATTATACCAGCGGGGGGCAACGGCCCGATGTTGAAAAGGGCTCTGGGGCCGTCTAGAATTAGAAACCGACCCCAAATATAAGGAGGCGAGAATGGAAATCAAGAAGGTATGCGTAATCGGCGCCGGCACCATGGGCAACGGCATCACCCAGGTAGTGGCGCAGGCCGGCTATGACACGGCCATGGTGGACATCAAGCAGGAGTTCCTGGACCGGGGCCTGAACGCCATCAAGGGCAGCCTGGCGCGGGTGGTCAAGAAGGGCACTATCACCCAGGCGGATGCGGACCAGATCGTGGGCCGCATCAAGACCACCACCGACATGAAGGCCGGCGCCGGGGATGCCGACTATGTCATCGAGGCTGTGTTCGAGAGGGCCGAGGTCAAGCAGCCGGTGCTCAAGCAGCTGGACGAGATCTGCCCGGAGAGGACCATCATAGCCTCCAACACCTCCTCCATCCCCATCAGCCTGCTGTCTTCGGCCACGAAGCGGCCGCAGAAGGTGGTGGGCCTGCATTTCTTTAACCCCGTGCCGGTGATGAAGCTGATCGAGGTGGTGAAGTCCCTGACCGTGGCCGAGGAGACCATCGCCGTCAGCGTGGCCCTGGGCAAGTCGCTGGGCAAGGAGCCGGTGGTGGTCAAGGACGCCCCGGGCTTCATCGCCAACCGCATCGCCAACCTGGCGGCCAACGAGGCGCTCAAGGTCCTGGAAGAGGGCCTGGCCTCCGCCGAGGACATCGACAAGGTCTGCCGGCTGGCCTTCAACTGGCCCATGGGGCTGCTGCAGATGACGGACCTGGTGGGAACGGACGTGGTCATGGACCTGGCCGAGTCCATCTACAAGGAGACCGGCTGGGAGCGGTACAAGCCGGCGCCCATCCTCAAGCGGATGGTGGAGAGCGGCTACCTGGGGAACAAGAACAACAAGGGCATCTACACCCTGTTCGGGCCCAAGCCGCAGTAGCCAGCGCTCGGTTGCGCTGAACAACGGGATAGCCGGCGCCGCCGGGGCCAAAGCCGGCGGCGCCCGGTGCGGCGCTTTGCCGGCGGGGGCCGGTACTTCTGGAGACAAGGAGAAGAGGACGGAGATGATACTGGACCAGTTCAGGCTTGATGGGAAAGCGGCCATAGTCACCGGCGGAGGAGGAGGGATGGGCCGGGCCATATCGGCGGCCCTGGCCGAGGTGGGCGCCGCGGTGACCGTCGCGGACGTGGTGGCCGAGGCCGGGCAGCAGACCGCCGACGAGGTCAAGAAGGCCGGCGGCAAGGCCATCTTCTTCAAGGTGGACCTGGGCAAGAAGAGCGAGATCGAGGCCATGGTGGAGACCACCGTGAAGGAGTTCGGCAGCGTCGACATCCTGATCAACAACGCCGGCATCCAGCTGGCCAAGCCCTTCATCGACCTCACCGAGGAGGACTGGCACCGGGTCATGAACATCAACCTGACCAGCATCTTCCTGTGCTCGCAGGCGGCCGGCCGGCACATGATCAAGCAGGGCCACGGCAAGGTCATCAACATCGCCTCCAACGGCGGGCTGAGGGCCGCCACCAACCAGTCCGTCTACTGCGTCAGCAAGGCCGGGGTGGTGATGCTCACCATGGCCCTGGCCAACGAGTGGGCCAGGCACAACATCCGGGTCAACGCCATCGCCCCGGGGTATTTCCGGACGCCGTTCTCCGCCAAGGCCACCGAGGATGAGAAGACGGCCGCCAAGCTGCTGGGCCAGATCCCGCTGCGCCGCTTTGGCGAGCCGAAGGACCTGGGCCCGCTGGTGGTCTACCTGGCCTCGCCGGCCTGCGACTACATGACCGGAGAGACCGTCCTCTTCGATGGCGGGCACCTCTGCCACCTGTGACCCCGGAAGCGGCGATGCCGGGCCCGCGGCCGCCGCGCCGGGCGCCCCGGCTGCCACCGATCTTGTGACGGGCTGAGCACTTTGAAGATAGCTGACAGAGTCCGACAGGCCAGCTTCCTGCGTCGGGAAAACCGCTTTGCCTGCCTGGTGAAGCTGGGCGGCAGCATCGCCATGGCCCACCTGCCCAGCACGGGCCGGATGGAGGCGGTGCTCACCCCCGGCCGCACCGTGTTCGTGGCCGAGAGGTCATCGCCCAACCGGACCACCAGGTGGGACGTGGTCACGGCCTCCGTGGGCGATACCTTTGTGTCCCTCGACGACCGTTTGCCCGTACGGCTGGTCAATGAGGCCCTGCTGCAGAAGTCGCTGCCCCAGTTCGCCCACTACACCTCCATCCGCCGGGAGGTGCCGCGCGGCCGCAGCCGCCTGGACTTCCTCCTCAGCAGCCGCATCGCGGAGTGCTTCCTGAACGTCAAGTCGGTGGCCCTGGTGCGCCGCGGCATGGCTTACTTCCCGGACGCGCCCTCGGAGCGCGGCCGGCTCCAGGTGGAAAGCCTGGTCTGGGCCAAGAAGGAGGGGTACGAGGTGGCGATGATGTTCGTCATCCAGCGCGAGGACGCGGAAGGCTTCTCCCCCGATGACGAGTTGGACCCGGAGTTCAGCCGGGCGCTGCGGCTGGCCCAGATCAAGGGGCTCTCCATATACGCCTACAAATGCCGGGTGAAGCCCAACGAGATCGAGCTGGCCGGACAGGTGCCGGTCCGGCTCTAGCGGCCATGGGCCAGCTTGACCCTGTCAGCCCTCAGGCGGGTGGCCGCCGCACGGACATACTGCTCGCGGTCTACCATCTGCTGCAGGAGCGCTACGGCCCCCAGGGCTGGTGGCCGGCGGACACCCCCCTGGAGATGATCGTCGGCGCTATACTCACCCAGTCCGCGGCCTGGACCAACGTGGAGAAGGCCATCGCCAACCTCAAGTCCGCCGGCGTCCTCACCGTGGCCGGCCTGCGGGATACCCCCCGCGAGGAGCTGGCCCGGCTGATCTACCCCTCGGGCTACTACAACGTCAAGGCCGGCAAGATACGGGCCTTCATGGACTGGCTGGTGGAGGGGTATGGCGGTGACCTGGACCGGCTGTTCGCGCTGGATGCTGCGGCCATGAGGCGCGAGCTCCTCTCCGTCCATGGCATCGGGGAGGAGACCGCCGACTCCATTGTCCTCTATGGCGCCGGCCGGCCGGTGTTCGTCATCGACGCCTATACCCGGCGCATCGTATCGCGCCTGGGCCTGGCCCCCCGCCGGAGCACTTATGCCGCCTTCCAGGACGTCTTCATGAGGCATCTGCCCCGCGACGAAGCCCTCTTCAACGAGTACCACGCCCTGCTGGTGCAGCACGGGAAGAGCGTCTGCCGCCAGGCGCCGCGGTGCGCCGGTTGCTGCCTGGCGGGGCCATGTCCCAGGCGCGGCGTGGCGCCCCGAAGGCCCCGCCCGCTCCCGAACGTGGGCCTTTGATCTCGGACCGTGGCTGACCGTATAATGATACTTGGCCTCACTGCATTCTGGAGCCGAAACCCAAGAATAGAAAGGAGAGAATATGGCCGGAATAGTTTCTTACGGGGCCTATATCCCCATGTACAGGCTCAGCCGGGCGATCCTGGGCCAGGTGTGGGGCGGTGGTGGAAAGGGTGAAAAAGCCATATGCAACTGCGATGAGGACAGCATCACCATGGCGGTTGAAGCCGCCACGGACTGCCTCAAGGGCACGGATCGCAAGACCGTGGACGCCCTCTACTTTGCCAGCACGACAGCGCCGTTCAAGGAAAAGCAGTCCGCCAGCTTCGTGGCGGCGGCCCTGGACCTGCCCCTGAGCGTGGCCACCAGCGATTTCGGCAACTCTCTTCGGGCCGGAACGCTGGCCATGCGGGCGGCCCTGGACGCTGTGAAGGCCGGGTCCGCCAAGAAAGCCCTGGTGGTGGTCGCGGACTGCCGGCTGCCGGCGCCGAACACCGCCGGAGAGAGCGCCCTGGGCGATGGCGCCGCGGCCCTGCTCATCGGGTCCGAGGACGTCGCCGTGGAGTTTGAGGCCAGCGCCTACACCTACAGCGAGTTCCTGGACGTGTGGCGACTGGAGACCGACCGGTTCCAGCGCCAGTGGGAAGAGCGCTTCATCCTGGACGAAGGCTACGAAGGCCACATGAAGAAAGCCATTCCCGCATTCCTGAAGGCCAATAAGGCCACGGCCAAGGACTTCGCCAAGGCCGCTCTCTACGGCCCCAACGCCAGGAGCCTCCAGGCGGTGGCGACTGCGGTAGGGGTTGACCCCAAGGCCCAGCTGCAACAGCCGCTGTACGACAGCGTTGGCCACACTGGCGCCGCCATGGCCCTGATGACCCTGGTGGCGGCCCTGGAGGACGCCAAGCCGGGCGACAAGATCCTCTTCGGCAACTGGGGTGATGGCACCGACATCCACTCGCTCAAGGTGACCCCGGCCATCGAAAAGATCAAAGACCGCAGAGCGATCAAGAGGCACCTGGCCTCGAAGGTGATGCTGGAGACCTACGGAAAGTACATTACTTTTCGGAACCTTATGTGGTCTGACGACGGTCCGTCCTGGCAGACCCCGCCGCCGATGACCAGACCGCGGACGGCCCTGACGGCCATTTGGAGAGACCGCAACTGGGTGTACCGCTGCCACGGGCACCACTGCACCAAGTGCGGCAAGACCCAGTTCCCGCTGCAGAAGCGCTGCATGTACTGCCAGGCTGAGGAGAAGTTCCTGGAGGAAGTCCCGCTGTCCGACCGCAAGGGGGTCCTCTTCACCTACAGCATGGATGAGAGGACGGCGGTCACCGACCCGCCCAACATCCTGGGCGCCATCAACCTGGAAGGCGGCGTGCGCATATTCAGCCAGGTTACCGACCGGGACGTGAAGACGGTCAAGGTGGGGATGCCGATGGAGATGACCTTCCGGAGGATCCACGATGCTCTGGGCGTGCACAACTACTTCTGGAAATGCCGGCCGGCCAGGGACTAAGGGCGGAGTTAGGAAAGGAGAGCGATGGCAGAGAGCATTAAAGATAAAGTCGCTATCGTGGGCATGGGCTGCACCAAGTTCGGGGAGCGGTGGGACGCCGACGCCAAGGACATGATCACCGAGGCCGTCGACGAGGCCCTCCAGGATGCCGGGGTGGAGCTCAAGCAGATAGAGGCCATATGGCAGGGGACCCAGTGGGGCACCCAGCTTTCTGAGGGCGGCGTGGCTACCGGCACCCTGGTCTCCGGCACGCTGCAGACCCAGTACATTCCGGTGACCCGCGTGGAGAACGCCTGCGGCACCGGGGCCGAGTCCCTGCGGGGAGCCACCTTCGCCCTGGCGGCCAAGGGCTACGACCTGGTCATGGCCGTGGGCGTGGAGAAGGTGAAGGACATGGGCTTCGGCGGGCTGCCGTCCGTGTGGATTGGCCGCTGGGAGCCGGTTTACGGCGCCTTCGGCACCGGCCCCGGCCGGTACGCCATGGCGGCCGTGGCCTACTTCTCCAAGTACGGCCTGAGCAATGAGGAAGGCAAGAGGGTGCTGGCCGAGATCTCGGTCAAGAGCCACTTCTACGGGGCCAAGAACCCCAAGTCGCACCTGAAGAGAGAGGTGACCATCGAGCAGGTGTTGAACGCCCCCATGATCGCCTGGCCGCTGGGCCTCTTCGACTGCTGCGGCGTGACCGACGGCGCTTCGGCCGCCATCCTGTGCCGGGCCGAGGACGCCCACAAGTACCGCAAGGACCCGGTCAACATCAAGGCCTTCGGCATGTCGGCCAGCCCGGGCTGGGGCAAAGAGCGCATTGACTACGACTTCACCTACTGGGATGCCACCCAGGCGGCGGCCAAGTCGGCCTATGCCGAGGCCGGCATCAAGGACCCCCGCAAGGAGCTGGACATGGTAGAATTGCACGACTGCTTCAGCATCGCCGAGCTCATTGCCAGCGAGTCGATGCAGCTGTGCGAGACAGGGAAGTTCAAGGAGCAGATGACGGCTACCCGGGCCTACTATCACGACGGCGAGATGCCAGTGAACATCAGCGGTGGCCTGAAGTCGTTCGGCCATCCCATCGGCGCCAGCGGCTGCCGCGAGGTGTACGAGATCTACAAGCAGATCCAGGGCAAGGCCGATACCCAGGCCCGCCAGGTGAAGGACGTGAAGCTGGGGCTGGCCCACAACCAGGGCGGGCACCCGGGCAAGTTCATCTGCGGCGTCACTGTGGTAGGCAGGCCCTAGTACTTTAGCCAGCGGGATTCTGGTCAGGGGAGGTCTGTATAGGTGGCTGATGTCCAGCCTTTCTGTGGGCTGCGCTACAACGTCGAGGTAATCCGGGACGTCACCGCGGTCATCAGTCCTCCCTATGACATAATCTCGGCAGAGGAGCAGAAGGCCTATCACCAGCAGAGCCCATACAATGTGATCCGGCTGGAGGCCGGTGAGGAGTTCCCCACCGACTCTCCGCAGGACAACCGGTACACCAGGGCCGCGAATACACTCGAGAGCTGGCTCAAGGAGGGAGTCCTCATCCGCGAGCCAGCTCCCGCTTTTTACGTCTTCCAGCACCGCTTTGCCCAGGAGACCGGCATTAAGGAGCGCTGGGGCCTCACCGCCCGGGTGCGCATCGCCAGGCAGGGCAGCAACGCGGCCCGCCCCCATGAGAGTGTGATGGAAGACCGCATCCTGGACCGCCTGAAGCTCTTGCGGGTGGCCCGGACCAACTTCAGCCCCATCATGGCCCTCATTGACCACGGCCGGGACAACTTCACCAAGCTCCTGATGGAGACGGCCCGGGCCGGGCCGGACCTGACGGCCATGGACCATGAAGGGGTAGTGCACAACATGTGGGTCATCAGGGACGAGAAGAGCATCGCCAGGATTACGTCCTGGTGCGCCAAGAAGTCCATCTACATAGCCGATGGCCACCACCGCTATGAAACGGCGGCTGCGTACGAGAGGGACAAGAAGGCGGCCGATCCCTACTGGAGCGGCGACGAGCCCTTCAACTTCGTGATGATGACCCTGATCGGCGGCAATGATCCCGGGCTCATAGCCCTGCCCACCCACCGCCTGGTGACCCTGCCCAGCAATGCTGTTGCGGCCGGCGCCGCAGGCGGCGTGGCCGGGAGCGTGGCGGTGGGCGGTGCGGTCCCGGCGCCCATCGCGTCACTGCGGGACAACCTCAACCGGCTGTTTCACATCGAGGATGTTGAGCCGCAGGGGGCCAGCCGCGCCTATGCGGTCAAGGGCTGGCTGCGGAACCTGGCCAAGCGGGGAAGGCGGCGCGCCGCCTTCGGCGTCTACGGGCTGGACAAGGACCACCTGTACGTGCTGCATCCGCGGCGCAAAGCCAGGCTGCAGAGCCTGATGCCCAGGGAGCGCAGCCGGGAGTGGAAGAGCCTGGATGTGTCCATGCTGCACTGGCTGGTCCTGCGGCAGATGCTGGGGGTCGACACTCCGCAGAAGGAGGCCGCCTACCTCCAGTACACCCGCGATCCCGTGGAGGCCACCGAGAAGGTGGACGCCGGCCAGTGCCAGCTGGCCTTCCTCATGAACCCCATCGCCGTCCCGCGCATACTGGCGGTAGCCGATGCCGGCGAGAGGATGCCGCCGAAGTCCACCTACTTCCATCCCAAGCTGCCCACCGGCCTGGTGATGTACCCTCTGTGGGACTGACGGGAACCGGCGTCATCACAGTTCGATCTCGTGACAGTCAGGGCTCACGATCAGCCTGGGTTCCGTCAGCTGCTGTACCTCTCCGGGCGTCCAACCAGGCGCCACCTCTTTGAGGACCATGCCTTTCCTGGTGACCTCGATTACGGCGATGTCCGTCACCAGAAGGTCGACGCATTCCAACGCTGTCAGCTCGTAGCTGCACTCCTTCACGATCCTGGGCGCGCCTTCCTTGGTCACGTGATTCATGGCCACTATCAGCCGCTTGGCCCCCAGGGCCAGGTCCATGGCCCCACCGATGGTGCCGATCTTCCTCTCCGGCACCAGCCAGTTGGCCAGGTCGCCCTTCTCGGACACCTGCAGCCCTCCCAGCACACAGAGATCCAGATGGCCTCCCCGGACGATAGAGAAGGACTCATCGTGGGCAAAGAAGCTGGTACCCGGAATGATAGTCACCGGTTGGCCTCCGGCATTCACGAAATCGGGGTCTCCTTCTCCGGCGGTGTGCACTTCGCCGAAACCCAGCACCCCGTTCTCGCTGTGGAAGACGACCTCCCTGCCGGCCGGCACGTAGTTGGAGGCCAGCACGGGGATGCCAATGCCGAGATTGACGTAGTCGCCATCCTGGAACTCCCTGGCCACGCGCAGGGCCATGGTCTGCCTGTCCAGCTTGAGCTTGTCTGTCATCTTCCCCTCCTTACGAGCTCCCTCTGGCCTTCGTTCTTTCCATGGATTCCACGGCCGCCTGCGCGATGGGACTCTCGTCCATCTTGCGGTCCCTGGGACGGGCGATCACCCTGTCCACACAGATGCCCGGGGTGACGATGGTTTCCGGATCGAGCTCTCCGAGCTCCACTGTGTCGTCGACCTCAGCGATGGTCACCCTGGCCGCCCCGGCCATGGTGGCATTGAATGTTCGTGAGGTGCGGCGATAGACCAGGTTTCCCCAGCGGTCGCCTTTGTGGGCCTTAATGAGGGCAAAGTCGGCTGTCAGCGGGAGCTCCAGAAGGTAGGTCTGGCCGTTGATGACCTTCTTCTCCTTCCCCTTCTCGATAATGGTCCCCAGTCCTGTGGGGATGTAGACACCGCCCAGGCCGGCCTTGGCGGCCCTGATTCGCTCGGCCAGGGTGCCCTGCGGCACCATCTCTGCCTCCACCTTGCCTGCCCTCAGCAGCTTCTCAAAGGTGTTCTGATAGAACGTGCTCACCGGAGCAGCCACGATGGCTTTCTTTATCAGGCCATTGCGGACCAGGATGTCTATGTCTTCAGAGAACACGTATCCCTGAAGCCTCCACACGTCTGACCCAAAACCGGTGGTATTCGATATCGTGGTGAGGTTCTTCACGCCTCTGCGCGTCAGCGCCTCCAGAAGACAGGTCGGAGTGCTGGCCACGGTGCCGAACCCCCCTATCATGATGGTGGCGCCATCAGGGATATCAGCGACCGCCTCATCGAAACTCGTCCAGATCTTGTTTATGGGCATGACATCTCCTTTCTCCGGGCGAACATGCGGACACCATCAAAGGCGCGCCCCTGAGGAAGCCCCTGGTTTTCGGCGGGACGAAGGCTTCCGTTCCCGCCTGGGCTCTCCGTGCATGTTTTCTACCAGTTTCAGGCTCCTGGTCTCAGCCCGGTTCCACCTCTCCAGGAAGACACGGCGGAACCCGGTGTGCTTTATCCTCCACTGGCCATCCACAAAGGCGTATTCGTCCTCGTAGAAGGCCGCTCCCCGCAAGGACCAGTTGGCCCTCAGATCTATGACGTAGTCTTCCAGAGCCCACGTAGCCCTGGCTGCTTCACCGGCCGTGGCGTCGATCTCCGGATGGTGGACATGGTGTACGGTTATGAGATCAGGGACGTTCATCGTCCTGAAGAAGTCCACGATGGCGTTCCGGCCCGCAAGCCAGTACCGGCCACCCTCATGGCTGACGGTGGCATCCTCAGTGAAGCACTCCGCCAGGGCCTTCCACTGCTTCGTGTCGACGCAGCGCAGGCACCTGTATTTCAGCCGTTTGATGGCCTCCAGGTCCTGGGCCATCTTCATCGCCGACCTCATGTCCGCTGATTGTGTCATGATGCCGCCTCTCACGCCCGCCAGGCCTGGAACACCTCCTGCGAGAGGTCCTTCGACTCCTGGCTGGTCGGGAGCGGCTTTCCCAGCCATTCCCGGTAGAAGGCGTCTACGTTGGGCAGGAAGTCGAATATGATCGGATAGCCCAGCGGCACGGCCTCCACCTTGAGGAGAGCCGCGCAGCCGGGACAATAGAACTCCCTGACTTCGCAGAAATCGGGATCCGGGCAGCGCACACCGGGGTAGATCTCCTCCAGCTTCTCGCGGGTGTCCCTGACGAAGATGGCCGCGCTCAGCTTCCAGTTTCGCCGGTAGTCCCCGAACTCGTGCCCGCAGTCGCACTTGACGATCCTCTCCCCCGCTTTGTCCACCAGGTAGAGGTGGACGCCGAGGGGCAGCAGGATGCGCTCCTTCCAGGGAACGCGCTGCTGCAGGATCTCGAGCGATTGCTCGAAGCGGTCGCTGTCCTTGGGGCTGCTGATAATGTCCTTGACCCTCTCCCAGGATAGCTTGCCGTCGTAGAGGTCCCTTATCTCGTCCGTGGTGTATGACATCTCATACCTCCTAGTAGGTGAACTCCCCGGGCAACCCCCAGAACTCCCGGTACTCGCGGGCGAAGTTGTCGCTCATCTTCATGCTGCTGCGGTACATCTCCGTGAGCAGGGGGTCGAACTGCTTCCCTTCTACCCTGCGGCGGGTCTGCCGCCACCAGTCCTTGACCGGCACGGCGCGGGCCAGCCTCTCCTTTCGTCTGGCCTCGCGCAGCTTCCCGGTGGCTGCCTCGTCGATACTCCATCGCTTGGTTTTCTCATCGTACCCGGCCTCGATGCCGTACATCATGCGGCTGATGTCGGCGTTGGTCAGGCCGGCATCGAGGTCCTCCCTCTGCATGGCCGGATCCCTTTCCAGGGGGTCTCCCAGGCCGCCAGGGCCGGAGTTGTCGCAGATGAAGACGTCCTTGTCCTGCACCTCGATGGTGGGAGGCATCAGGTTGTACTTGGTGATGGTCCCATGCTTGTAGTTCATGAACTCCCGGGGGTCGCCTATCTCGTGGAGCAGTGGCACCCGCTTTTCCACCATGTCCTTGAAGTTGTGGTAGCGAAGGTGGAAGGTGTTGCGCTTGCCGCCGGGGTAGCCCCCGAAGAGCCCCAGGTTGGGTATGATGCGGTCGTGGGCGCAGCCCAGGGCGCCGCTGCCGATGCCCTCCGGGCACTTGTGCAGCAGGTCCATGCGGCCCACCGAGATCCCGGAGCGGTACTTGCCGGCCCCCACCGAGTAGGGATCCATGATGCGGGACATGGAGATCCAGGGCACGAATAGCTGGTAGACCTCCCAGCTTCCCATGTCGGTCTCCATGGTGGCGATCCAGGCCCCGGTGTCCACGCCGTCGTAGCAGCCGCTGGCGCCGCAGCCGAAGGCGCCGGTGTCGCCGGCCATCATGGGCCGCTTCACGCCGAACTGGTCATATCCAGCCAGCTGCCAGCCGGCGCCGGAGACCTTGTTGTAGGTCTCCTCCCGAAAGCCGCGCATGTAGAAGGCGGTTCCCAGCATGCCCACCCAGAGGCTGAAGACATCGATGGCGGTGGGCCAGGGGTTGCCGGTGGCCAGCTTCTTGATCTGCGTTGGGTTGAACAGGGTGTCGGGCGCCGTGGTCTTCATTTCGATGGGCAGGAGGGACCCCCGGTTGGCCCGGCCGTCATAAGAGAGGGTCTGCACCACGGATATGGACAGCGCGCCGTGCAGGCCCTTGGGCGTGGGGTTGAAGGGGTGCCACCCCCATTCGCCGATCCCGTCAAAGTCCAGCACCATGCGCCCCTCGGGCAGGATGTCCATCTGTATGGGGATCAGGCGGAAGACGTCCTTCTTGGCGGGCAGCCAGGAGGTGGGGCAGTCCTTCATGTAGATCTCGAAGGAGGACACGTCCCGGAACCGGCCGGGCACCGTGCGCTGCTTGATGCGGGTGATCTGGTTCCGCCTCTCCTCCTCGATGAGCTCCCGGATGCCCTTCTTGAAGTACTCGATGCCGAACTCGCGGATGATGTTCTTGATCTCTTCGCGCACCCGGATATTGGCCGACACGGCCCCTTTGCGGTCCAGCAGGAAGAGGTCCGCCAGGTCCAGGCTGGTCAGTATCTTGACCTCGAAGTCGCGGTGCAGCTTGTCATTGCTGCCCACCTTCTCGTTGCAGAACTTCAGGCCGTCGGCGCCCCGCTCCACGGCGCAGGTGGGCATGCAGCCGGGGCTCACGGCCCCCACGTCCATCTCCATGATGACGGTGCTGACCCAGGCCACCAGCTCGCCCTCCCAGAATACGGGCATGGTGTCGTAGAGATCGGCGGCGTGTATCCCGGCGATCACCGGATCGTTGGCCAGGAAGCAGTCACCATCGTGGATGCCGACGTCCTCCTCCCAGTTGTTCTCGATCATCCAGGTGATATTGTCGCCCATCAGGGTGACGTGCACCTGGATGCCGGTGGACTGGATGATGTTGTCGCCCTCCGGTGTGTACAGCCCCATGCACAGCTCGGCCACCTCATTCACGTATGGGGAGCCGGATATGAGGCGGCAGGTCTCCCGGCCGGCGATGAGGCAGGACATCAGGCGGGAGTGGAACAGCTCCGCCTTGATGGGGTCCTTCGCCAGGAGCTGGGGCTTCGTCACGCCGTGGTAGCAGCCGGTATTCTTCAATGCCTCGCGGCTCTCCTCGAGCATCTGCCTGAGGGTCTGGCCGCCCTCTCCGATGCCTTTTTTCTTCGTCATCTTGCCCTCCCTGTAATCCTCTCTGACTTGCCGTCCGCTACGTCATCCACAGCAGTGTCCATTCGTCCATCCTGACGCGTCTCCCGGGCGGGAGGAAGAGGGTGGTGGCCGGCGCTTCGATGACTGCCAGGCCTTCGATTTCGTTGCCGGGACGCAGTTTGTCCATATCGTAGATCACCGCCTTGCCCCATTGGCCGTCGTAGTAGAGCTGCCTTTCCTCTTTGATGGAGGCCGGTGAAGGCTTCTGGCCCTCCAGCGGCCATTTGGCCATCTTGGGCTTCACCTTGGGCACGGTGGCCTGGACGCCCAGCTCCATGATCTGGTAACCGCCGCTCTGGTGCTTGGCCACCCCGGCATACACCTTCTCGTAGAGCTCCTCGAAAGCGGCGATCAGCCTGTCCAGGTCTTCCACGGTGTTTATCCGGGATACCGGAGACACGATCTCCAGGTCTTCCATCTGGCCGCCGTACCTGACGTAGGCCATCTGCTGCAGTTCGGCCTTTTCCCAGGGCAGCCCTTCCGCTTCGAGGTCGGCCTTGGCCTGCCTCTCCATCTCATCCCAGCCGGGGTTGATGAGGAACTGGGCCATCATCATCTTGTAGTCCGGCGCGGATCCCTGGGGGATCATGACCGGTGAGGATTTCTGGTAGCGGTGGCTGATGTCCTCCACGGCGCACCCGAAGGAGGAGAACCCGGCGGCCCAGGGCATGGTGGCGATGCCGCGGAAGGGCAGGCCCTCCACGTAGCCAGCCAGGTGCATCGGTCCCGCCCCGCCGTAGCAGAGCAGGTTGAAGGCCGCGGGGGAGAGGCCGCGGGCGTAGAGCACGGAGCGGATGTGCTCCTTCATCCGGCTGTTGATGAGCTTGAAGACCCCGTCCGCCAGGTAGTAGGGGTCCACCTTCAGCACATCGGCGCACTTCTCCTTGATGGCGTCCAGCGCCTTCTGCTTGTTCAGCTTCTTCTTGCCGCCGAGGTAGTTGAAGGGGTTGAGTATGCCCATGATCACGCAGCAGTCCATGACCGTGGGTATCTCGTTCCCCATCTCATAGCAGACCGGGCCCGGGTCCGCCCCCGCGCTTTCCGGGCCGATATTGACGCGCCGGGTCACCGGGTCGATGGTGACATACATGCCGTCGCCGGCGCCTATAGTGTCCATCTGGAGAGTGGGAATGTTGTACGTGCGCCGGTTGATGATGACCTCGCGCTCGATGAGCGGCTGTCCGGCGCGGATCAGGCCGACGTCGAAGCTGGTGCCGCCCATGTCCGAGCAGACCCAGTTGTCCACCCCGGTGGCCTCGGACAGGTAGCGCGCCCCCATGAGGCCGCCGATGGGGCCGGAGAACGCCCCCTCGTACATCCGGGGATAGCGGATATTGGCGATGCCGCCGTGGGCCAGGACGATCTGCAGGGGGTGCTGGAAGCCGTTGTCCCGGAGCTTCTTCTCCACCTTGAACAGCTGCTCGCGGCCGGGCTCGGCCACATAGCCGTGGAGCACCACCGTGTTCAGGCGGCCCACCTCCCTCATGATGGGGCAGAGCTGGTGGGAGAGATAGACCGGGACCTGCTTGCCCCTCCTGGCCATGATCTCGTCGGCGATCTGCCCCACCTTGAGCTCGTGCATGGGGTTGATGTAAGACTGGAGGAGACAGACGGCAATGGCGTCCACGTCCTCGTCCAGCAGATCCTCCACCGCTTTGCGGGTCATATCTTCGTACAGGGGTACCAGCTCCTCGCCGAACATGTCGATCCACCCTTCGACGCCCTTCACCAGCCGGCGGGGGACCAGCGGTTTGTTGGCCCGGTGGGTGGCCTGGTGCAGCAGGTCCTGGTAGGAATAGCCTTTCCATCTCCCCGTGCTGCGCTCGTGGAGGAAGACGTCCTCATCCCCCCTCATGGTGATGACCCCCACCTTGCGCCCCGTGGCCGTGATCAGGGTATTCATCATGGCCGTTCCGGAGTAGACCGCGGCCTCGACCCCGGACAGGATCCCCCTCGATTCCTTTTCGAAATCGATCTTCCAGTGCTCGAGGGCGTCGCCAATGGACTCCCAGAAGCCGATGGACTGGTCATGGGGAGTGGAAGCGGCCTTCCCGATGGAGAAGTTGCCCTCGGTGTCCACCACCATCATGTCAGTCATGGTGCCGCCGGCGTCGCTGGCAATAATTTGCACTTGTCTCTTCTTGGTACCCATGCATCCTCCTTTCCCCGGACCGCAGTCTAGCCAGCCATGCCAGATTCGACTAGCGGGCGACTTCTGACAGCGTGTAGGAAGACTTCCTACGTAGACCGCATGCGCTCTACGGGCGATTGACGGTGTATTTGACGAGGGGTACGGGGGATGTGGTAAAAGATGACGGAGTCACCAGGAGGTTACAGAGGGATGAGGCACACGCAGCGCGGCGACAACGAGGATGGCGCCAAGACCAGGGCCCAGCTTGTCGCTGAGCTGGTGCGGTTGCGGGCGCAACTCGACGAGCTCGGCGGTCGAACCAGGGAGCAGCAGAAGACCCTGAAACAGGTGGCGCACAGTGAACGATTATTGCGTTCTCTGACAGGGAACGCGCTGGACAGTATGGCCATCATGGATGCCAGGGGCCGGATAGTGTGGTATGGTCCCTCATCTGAGCGCCTGTGGGGCGTGCCGGTAGCGGCCCCGCCGGAGCGGTGGAATATGACCAATGTTCATCCCTCTCAGCACCGCCGCCTCAAAAGGAATCTGGCCCGCACGCTGCGACAGCCGGGAGTGCCCGTACGCGGCAACTACCGTGTTCGTGCCGAGGATGGTGCCTGGCGGATTGTGGAGACCGTGTCCACCAGTTTTCTTTATGATCCGGACGTGAATGGGGTGGTAGTCAACTACCGCGACATCACCGGGCGCCAGATGGCCCAGGACCGGCTCAAGAGGTCAGAGGCCGAACTGAGGCTGCTGTCCGGGAAGATCCTGAAGGTGGCGGAGCAGGAGCGAGCGCGGATTGCCCGCGAGCTGCATGACGAGCTGGGGAATGAGCTGGCTTTCTTCCAGGTGAAGGCTGCGGTGCTGGCGGAGCACATGAAGGATGGCACGGGCTCGGAGCAGGACGTGGCGGAACTGGCGGAGATGGCGGGGCGGATACAGGCCGATTGCCACCGCATCGTCATGAGCCTGGGGTCAACCATGGTGGATGACCTGGGCCTGGTGAGGTCGATAGAATGGTTGGTGGAGGAATTCGAGAGACGCTACCGGATATCCTGCGCTGTCGATACCCCGATTGGCGACATACCGGTGGATAAGGACTGCGCCATGGCGGCCTACCGGATCGTTCAAGAAGCCCTGGCCAACGTCTGGAAGCATGCCAGGGCGTCCGAGGCCAACGTCGCGCTGGCGGCCAGGGACAGGTTCCTGCTGGTCACAGTGGCAGATGACGGCTCCGGGTTTGACCGCGCCGGGATCGGCGTTGGCAAGTCGCTGGGACTGCTGAGCATGGTAGAGAGGTCCCGCCTGGTTGGCGGCACCCTCAAGATATCAAGCAAGCCAGGTAGAGGCACCAGAATAGTGGCGCGTCTGCCCCTGAAGGTGAAGAGGCCGAACGGCACAGTGTACCCTCTGCGAGGCTCATGAGAATCGGCGTGCTGGCCCTGCAGGGGGCCTTCATAGAGCACCGCCGTGTCCTCGAGGACCTGGGCGCCGGGACCGTCGAGGTGCGCCTGCCGGACCATCTGCCCGGCCTGGATGGCATCATAGTCCCCGGTGGCGAGAGCACCACCATGAGCCGCCTGATGGTGGCCTACGGGCTGCTCCGGCCGCTGCAGGACCTGGCCCGCCAGGGGATGCCGGTTCTCGGCACCTGCGCCGGCCTGATACTCCTGGCCAGGCACGTCCCCGGCTTCACGCTGCCGACCCTGGGCCTGATGGACATCACGGTGCGACGCAACGCTTTCGGCAGCCAGGTGGACAGCTTTGAGGCTGACCTGGACATGCCCGCGCTGGGGCCGGAGCCCTTTCACGCTGTCTTCATCCGGGCGCCGGTTATTGAGGATGCGCCATCGGGCAGCGGGGCCCCGAAGGCGGCGCCATCGGGAGGCGGGGCTCCGAAGGCGGCGCCATCGGGAGGCGGGGCTCCGAAGGCGGCGCCATCAGGAAGCGGGGCCCCGAAGGCGGCGGCGCACGTCGAGGTTCTGGCCCGGCTGCCCGGTGGCGTTCCCCCAGGCGCCGCGGTGGCCGCCAGGCAGGGCCGCCTGGTGGGCGTGGCCTTCCATCCGGAGCTGGTCGCCGACAACAGGCTCCACCGCTATTTCCTGGGCATAGTCTCGCAGGCTGCCCGATAGGTGGAGGTGGCCACATGCTGGCTTTGGTCAACCGGGAAGGCTTCGGGTACAATGGTGAACTGACCCCGCGCAGAGGAGGGTGACGATGTACAAGAACATAGTCCTGCCCCTGGATGGCTCGGATGCCAGTGAGAGCGCCATCCCTCATGCGGAGCAGCTGGCGCTGGGCTGCGAAGCCAGGCACGTCACCATAGTTCACGTGGTGGAGGCGGACCGCTACGAGGGGATGCTGACCAGCGGGAAACGCCCCGGGGTCTATCTCCAGAGGGCTGCCAGGAAGCTGGAGGCCAAGGGCATAACCGTGGACATCAGGGTGCTGACCGGCGATCCCGCGGAGGCCATCGTCTCCTACACGGAGAAGAACCCCGGTGACATCATTGTCATGGCCAGCCACGGCCGCTCCGGCGTCACCAGGTGGGCCATCGGCAGTGTGGCGGACAAGGTCTTCCGGGCCAGCCAGATCCCCGTGCTCATGGTGAAGACCCCGCCGGAGCCGCGCCGGAAGCGGCCGGCCAGGAAATCCTGACCTCCGCGGCTGCTGCGCACCAGGCGCCTGTCGCGGCGCCATCCGTTTTGAAGGACGCAACGGTAGTGAGGCCGACACCAGGCGCGTGAATGGATATTGAGGCAGTCACCCCGGCCATCAGGCTGATTGACCTGGCGCCGCCTATCCCGGGGCTGGAGAGGTTCATCGGGGCCTGGCTGGTCTGCGGCCAGCGGAAGGCCATCGTGGACCCCGGCCCAACGTCGGCCGTCCCGAACCTGCTGTCGGCCCTGTCTCAGCTTGACATAAGCCCACAAGAGATCGACTACATCATCCTGACCCACATCCACCTCGATCACGCCGGCGGCACGGGCACCGCGCTGCGGGACATGCCCCGGGCCCGGGTATTCGCTCACGTCCAGGCCTATCGCCACCTGGCTGACCCCGCCCGGCTGTGGGAAGCCAGCGTGAAGACGCTGGGAGACCTGGCCCGCCAGTACGGCCGCATGGAGCCGGTGCCGGAAGACCGGCTGGCCGTCATGACCGACCTGGCGGCGGTGGACCTGGGCCGCAGCGTGGTGCTGGAGGCCCACTACACCCCGGGCCATGCGGCGCATCACCTGAGCCTCCTCGAGAGAGGCAGCGGCACGTTGCTGGCCGGCGAAGCCGCCGGGGTCTGCATCAACGGGGCGGTGCGCCTGGCCACCCCGCCCCCATTCCGGCTGGACGAAACCCTCTCGTCCATCGACCGCCTGATCGCGCTCCAGCCCGGCGCCATCTGCTACGGCCACTTCGGCGCTTATGGGGACGCCATGGACCGGCTGCGGCTGGCCCGGTCCAAGCTGCTGGCCTGGCATGACATCGTGGGCGGGGCCGTCCGGGAAGGCCTCGGGCCGGAAGAGACGCTGGCCCTGTTGCGGAAGCGCGACCGGGACCTGGACTATCTCGACGGACTGGGCCCGGACGCCTGCCGGCGGGAGCGCGACCTGCTGATCAACACTATCAAGGGGCTGGGCCGGGGCGGCTAGCGCCTGGCCCCCATGACCGCCAGCCCGGCAGTAAGGGCCACCCCCAGGCCCAGCAGTATCCATGCCCACACTGCCCAGCCAGAACGGTCCTGGCCATCAGGAGTCTCTGGCTCCTGCTCACTAGTGCCGGTGCTAAAACGCGTTTCTGCCGACCAGTCCGAGCGAGTGCCGTGGTTGTCCTGGTACATCACTCTCCAGGCATAGCTGGCGTCAGCGGTCAGTGACCCGGAGGGCACGGTGATGGAAGTGAGGTTGGAGGTATCCCAACCGCTGTCAAGAACGGGGTTGGAGTAGGTCCCCGGACTGGTGGTGATCTGCCAGCGGGAAGCAGCATGGACATCCCCCGTGTCGGGATCTGAGAAGGCAGACGCCTGCAGCGTCGGAGTGCGGCTCTCCGCGGTCGAGTTATCGCCTGGCGCAGTATTGACGGGCAGCGCGGGCGGCTGGTCAGACGACAGGTACGCGTATGTCAGGCCAGAGTGGCTGAAGGCTATGGCCGGACTGCCTCTGGAGTCGAATACCAGGAGAGGACTGCCGTACACATCCCCGGGGCGGTTGGAGGTCCAAACTCCGACCACATTCCAGTCTGTCGCGACGCGTTCAGCACACCACATGGAGGCTCCGCTCCGTGTCCCGGCACCCCAGGCGGCAAAGGGGATCCCGCTTGAGTTGAATCCGAGGGCGCAGTGGTCAGTCAGGTAGTTGCCGGCTCCACCGACTCGTTGCGTGGTCCAGGTAGCCCCGTTCCATGAAGCATAGTTGGCTCCTGTATTGTAGGCAGACTCAGCCCAGATGTAGAACAACGCCGGGTTGCCGCCCGGATCGAAGGCCAGAGACGTGGTGATCACCTGCATCGCCCCATAGGTGGTGTCCTCCCAGGCGGTCTGTACATCCCAGGAGCTGCCGCTCCAGTGGGCGTACCTGAGCGCATACCCGCTGCCATAGCTGATTCCGGGATTGCCGGCCAGATCGAAGGCCAGGCACCCGCCCCGTCCGCTGTCTATTGTCCTGATCTCCCACGAGTTGCCAGCCAGTCGGGCGTACTTGAGAGCGCCTGCGCCATCGGTATAGACGATGGACGGACTGCCGGCCGGGTCGAAGGCCAGGAACTCCTGTCCGTTCTCTCTGCCGGCGGCGCCATCCACGGTCTGGACGTCCCATCCAGAGCCATTGTGGCGGGCATACTTGAGGCCGGTGCTGACGGTGTAGGCAATGCCCGGGCTATCGTTCCGGTCAAAGCGCAGACAGCCGCTGCCGCCGCCGTTGTCAACCAACTGGATGTCCCATGAGACGCCGTTCCAGCGGGCGTACTGCAGGCCGCCGCTGCCCTGGTAGGCAATGGCGGGAATGCCGTTTGAGTCGCAGGCTAGCGACGGCATGTAACCAAGAGGGTCCACCACCTCCAGTCTCCAGGTGGCATCGCCGGCCTGCGCCGTGACGCTTCTCAGGCCGGCCGGAAGGGCTGCCAGTGCCGCACCTGCCACTAGACAGAGCGCCAGCGCCAGTCTTGCCAGTGCCCGTGGCCCGCGTTCGCTGCACCGCACTATCTCACCCTCGCCGGCGGGACGAGTGCTATTCCATGGCTCACTGGGATCATGTGCCATAGTCGCATATAATCTATGACGACTGTCAAGTACGAGAAGTTCCAGCTGGCAATGGGCCGGACGGAAGGAGACGGGCGCGCCGGCGCCGGAGCGCCGCCAGGCTGGATCGCCGTTCACCCGCTCACAGCAGCGGCAGGTAGCGCTTCAGCTCGAAGTCGGTGACCGCGGTGCGGTAGAGGTCCCACTCCATCTTCTTGTTCCGGATGAAGCTGTTGAAGACGTGGTCTCCCAGGGCCTTCCTGAGCAGCTTGCTGCCCTCGGCTACCTCGATGGCCTCCACCAGGCTGCCCGGCAGGGTCTTGATGCCCTTCTTCGCCCTCTCCTCGGGCTTCAGCTCGTAGACGTTCTCCTCCGAGGGCTCCGGCAGGGCGTAGCCCTTCTCGATGCCCTCCAGCCCCGCCGCCAGGATGACGCTGAAGCACAGGTAGGGGTTGCAGGCCGGGTCGGGGGAGCGCAGCTCCAGCCGGGTGGAGTTCTCCTGGCCGGGCTGGTACTGCGGCAGGCGGACGAGGTCCGAGCGGTTGCGGCGGGCCCAGGTGATGTAGACCGGCGCCTCGTAGCCGGGGACCAGCCGCTTGTAGGAGTTGACCCACTGGTTGGTGACCAGGGTGATCTCGGCGACGTGCTTGAGCAATCCGGCCATGAAGCCCTTGCCCGTCTTCGACAGGTGGTACTTGTCGCTCTTCTCGAAGAAGGCATTGCGCTCCCCCTGGAAGAGCGATATGTGCACGTGCATGCCGCTGCCGTTGAGGGTGGCCACCGGCTTGGGCATGAAGGTGGCGTAGACGCCGTGCTTCTGGGCCACTTCCTTGACCGCTATGCGGTAGACCATGACGTTGTCGGCCATCCGCAAGGCGTCGGTGTAGCGCAGGTCGATCTCGTGCTGGCTGGGGGATCCCTCGTGGTGGGCGTACTCCACGTTGACGCCCATCTGCTCCAGGGTGATGATGGTCTGCCGGCGGTACTCGCTGGCCAGGTTGGGAGGCGTCACGTCGAAGTAGCCACCCTTGTCCAGGGGAGTAGTGTCCTCGTTGCTGGGGAAGTAGAAGAACTCCAGCTCCGGCCCGATGTTGCAGGTGAAGCCCATCTCGGCCGCCCGGCGCAGGTTCTGCTTCAGCACCTGCCGGGGATCGCCCTCGAACGGCCGCCCGTCCGGCCAGTGGATGTCGCAGAACATCTTGCCGGTGGCGTGGTCCATGGGCCGCCAGGGGATGATGGAGTAGGTGTCCGGATCGGGCCGGGCGATCATGTCGCTCTCGTAGATGCGGACGAAGCCCTCCACGGACGAGCCGTCGAAGCCCAGGCCGTCTGCGAAGGCCCGGTCCAGCTCCTCCACCCTCACCGAGAAGCTCTTCAGGAAGCCCAGGATGTCGGTGAACCACATCCGGACGAACTTGACGTTCTGCTCCTTCATCTGGCGGAGCACCCGCTCCCTGGCGTCAGCTGCCTTCTTCCGCGGTCTCGGTGCTTTCGCTGCCATCTCCTGCTCCTTCCTCACGTCTTGGACTCCACCGCCTTCTTGGCCAGGACCCTGAACTCGGACAGGGGGCCGCGGCCCAGGTCCTCGCCGCTGCGCAGGCGCACGGAGACGGCCTCCTCGGCCACCTCCTTGTCGCCCAACACCAGCATGTACGGTATCTTCTGCAGCTGCGCCTCGCGGATCTTGGAGTTCATCCTCTCCGAGCGCGAGTCGATCTGGACCCGCAGCCCGTCCGCGGTCAGCTCCGCCTGCACCTTGCGGGCGTAGTCCAGGTGGCGGTCAGCGATGGGGATGATCATGACCTGCACCGGCGCCAGCCATACCGGGAAGGCCCCGCCACAGTTTTCCACCAGGACGCCGAAGAAGCGCTCCAGGCTGCCCATCAGGGCCCGGTGCACCATGTACGGCCGCCTCTCCTTGCCGTCCTCGCCGATGAAGGTCATGTCGAAGCGCTCCGGGAGGTTGAAGTCGAACTGGATGGTGGAGCACTGCCAGTAACGGCCCAGCACGTCCTTGATCTTGATGTCGATCTTGGGCCCGTAGAATACCGCCTCGCCTTCCTTCCTCTCGTGAGGCAGGCTGCGGGCGTCCAGGGCCTTGATCAGCGAACGCTCCGCCTGGCCCCACATGTCGTCGCTGCCGGCATACTTGCCCAGGTTGGCCGGATCCCGCACGGAAAGCTCCACCTTGTAGTCATCGAAGCCAAAGGCGCGCAGGATGCTGGTGCAGAAGTCCAGGACACGCAGGATTTCATCCTCGATCTGCTCCGGCGTGCAGACGATGTGCGCGTCGTCCTGGGTGAAGCCGCGGACGCGCAGCAGGCCGTGCAGTGTTCCGCTGCGCTCGTAGCGGTAGACGGTGCCCAGCTCCGCCCACCGCAACGGCAGCTCGCGGTAGGAGCGCAGCCGGGTCTTGTAGATCAGGATGTGGAAGGGGCAGTTCATGGGCTTGATGTAGTAGTCCTGCTCGTCGATCTGCATCGGCGCGTACATGCTGTCCTTGTAGAAGCCGAGGTGCCCCGAGGTCTGCCACAGGTGCGCCCGGCCGATGTGCGGGGTGAAGACAATGTCGTATCCGCTCTCCAGGTGGCGCTGGCGCCAGTAGTCCTCGATGAGCACGCGGACCAGCCCCCCCTTGGGATGCCAGTAGGCCAGCCCGGGCCCGGCATCCTCGTGGAAGCTGATCAGGTCCAGCTGCTTAAGCAGGCGGCGGTGGTCGCGGGCCTCGATCTCCGCCAGCTTCTTCAGGTGAGCATCGAGCTCGGCCTGCGTCTCGAAAGCGGTGGCGTAGATGCGCTGCAGCATGGGCCGCTTCTCGTCGCCGCGCCAGTAGGCCCCGGCGATGCTGAGCAGCTTGAAGGCCCCGATCTCTCCCGTGGAGGCCACGTGGGGCCCGCGGCAGAGGTCCACAAAGGCGCCGCTGCGATAGATGGTCACCGTCTGGTCGGACAGGTCGGCGATCAGCTCCAGCTTGTAAGGCTGAGAGGCGAAGATCTGGCGGGCCTGCTCGCGGTCGACCTCTTCCCGCACAAAAGGCGCCCTGGCCTTCGCCACCTTCCGCATGTTCTCCTCGATGGCGGCCAGGTCCTCCGGCACCAGGGGCCGGGGGAGGTCGAAGTCGTAGTAGAAGCCGTCCTCGATGGGCGGGCCGATGGCGAACTTGGCCTCCGGGAAGAGCATCTTCACCGCCTCCGCCATCACATGGGAGGCGGAGTGCCGCATGGTATCCAGCCTGGTCTTGTCGCCTGTTGCTTCGCTCATTGCTGCTCCGATCTATGACAGAACCTCTCGGCCCTGGGCGCGAGAGGTTCGAAGGCCGTGGTGACCGCCGAGGTCACCCACTTATTCTGACGTTCTCCTCATGGCCAAAGCCAAGGGATTCTTTCTCGCCGAAGCGAGCAACGCTGAAGAGCCTTGCGTCTTCAGCGGGGGACGCCATCGCCCCGACTACTGGAGAGCCTGGACCCTCCAGATACTTCGCACTCAGCGGTTCACATTGTACGCAGAAATCTGCTTCCCGCAACCCGCTATCTTGATTCTCAATGTGCGCCATAGATTATAGCATAGAAGGGATCGCCTCATGCCCATGCCTGAAGCCAGGGGATTCTTTCCCGCCGAGACGGGCAACATCAGAGCGCGTAACGCAACCCGATGGGGGACGCCATAACCCCGACTACTGGAGAGCCTAGACCCTCCAGATACCGGGCGCGTATGTTCCATGCGCCTACCGCGTCCCGATGATGGCGAAAGCCGCACCGGCACCGGTACTCCCGGCCATTCGGCTTGTGCCGTCCCCCGCACGCCGGGCAAGTCTGGGAGGTGTATGACTCATCCTGCAGTTCCACCGTCATACCCAGCGCCTCTGACTTGTAGGAGATCATCCACCGCGCCTTGCCCAGCAGCCACTGGTGCATCTTCTGGTTGGCCTTCGCTCCATAGTCGAGACCTTTCCTGATATCCCGCACGTCCCCGACAACCACGGTCTGTACGCCTCCGGCATGGAGCGCAGAGACCAGCTTCGTGGTCTGCTTGTGCAGGATGTCCCTTACCTGATGGCCTGTTCTCCTGAGTATCCTTCCCTTTCTGGCCCTCAACCGCTTCCAGCGTCGCGAGCCTCGTTTCATCACGTCCAGCCTCGATGCTATCTCCGCCTTCTTCTTGTTCTGATACCGCCTCACTGACCGCAGGTGACGCCCGTTGTAGATACGGCAGTCCCGGCCCGTGTGGGTGACCGCCAGGTGGATCTCTCCCAGGTCTACCCCGGCAACCTCGACGCCCAGCGGCGTGGCTACTGCCCTGGTGGCGTAGATGGCCCGCAGCTCATAGCCGGTGCCGCTCCAGCCCAGTTCCACCAGGGCCGGCAAGACCCATCTCCAGGGCACCACCAGAGGCTTGTTGCCCCTGCCATTCGACAGAAGGAGGTTGCCCTCTCGCAGTCTGATGGCCGCGCTCTTCCACTGCACGCGATAGAAACGCCGCCTCTGTCGTGGAGGCTTGGCTTCACGGTCTTCCTTCCTCCGCACGCGCCATGACTTCAAGGCCGCGTAGAATGACTGGACCACGGCATCGGCGCTGTGGGCATGAAGATCGTGGCTGTTCTGCCAGCGCATCATGCCGGACGGCTTGAGCCAGACACCCTTCTTCCGCACCACGCGCCAGAAGGCGACCACTGTGCGGGAGTAGAGTTCCCCTGATGCCAGTGCCAGGGCCTCGCACAGCGGATCGTCTACCTTCAGCTTGCGGACCCTGTACATCCCCTGCTTCACGAGACGATGTATCCCATACTGAGGGTCTACCTCCACACAACGTGGCAGATGCATGAATAGACGGTGTTCTTGTTGGAGTGGTGCTTCCTGACCATGCCAACAGTATACCACCATTCTCTATCCAATACGAGCCGGTCTTAGATGTCCTTATCCGCATGCCCAAAGGTCCAGGCGCGCCTCCGCCGCGGCCCGGTCGGCCGCGGTACCGTCGGTAACCACCAGCTTCGGGATCACCTCCCGGGCGGCGTCCTCCCCCTCCTTCACCGTTGCCGAAACGGGCAGGCCGCTCTGGGCGATGGCGCCCCGGAATAGCCCGGCCGCCTGGGGGGAGACGAGGAGCGAGAAGATGTTGAAGGCCCCCGCCGATTCGTCGGCCAGGGTCACCCTCTCCGGATCGCCTCCGAAGGCGGCGATGTTGTCCCGGACCCAGGTCAGGGCCTGGATGAGGTCCAGGGTGCCGTAGTTGCCGGAGTTGTCCAGCTCGGAGCCGGCCGCACTGCTCCTCAGGGCCTCGCAGGTGAACCATCCCAGCAGTCCCAGCCGGCAGTTGGCCCCGACCACGATCATGTTGGCTGCGGCCGCGAGGTTGGCCCCGTCGTAGCGCTCATCCGAGGCGGCCTCCCAGCTTGCCGCCCCCATGGATCCAGAAGTAGACTGGCAGGCCGTCCTAGTCCGACCTGGGCCGCCAGATGTTGAGGTACAGGCAGTTCCTCGCTGCCCCTGACCTGGCCGGTGAGGTCGTACTGGGTGCACTCGGGGCCGAAATCGTAGGCGTTGAGAGGGGTCTCCCAGGGCTCGGGGTCGCGCGAGGCCTTCCAGCGCAGGTCCCCCTCCGGCGGTTCGGCGTAGGGGATCCCCTTCCAGACCATGGTTTCCTCTTCGAGGATCCGGCCCTTGACCGGGCCATACAGGGTCCGCACCTCGACGTCGCCTGTCCAGGTGGAGAGCCCTTCGTTCGGGCCTCGATCGCAGCCACCGGCGCTACCCAGCAGGCACGCCAATATGGACGACGCCGCTCTTCTCACCATGGCCTTTCTTCTTCCAGGTTGGCCTTGTTCACGCCGGCGGCCGGGGCACGGAACGCAGCCGGCCCGGGTCACCCGGACCCCAGGAAGCCCAGCACCTCCTTGTTCCATTTGCCGCCGCTCAAGGCGTGCTCCGCTCCCTCGATGACGGCCAGCTTCGCCCCCTTGATCCCCGACGCCAGTTCCTGGGCGGAGCCCGGCGGCATGAGACGGTCGTTCTGGCCTGTGAGCACCATGGTAGGGGCCTGGATGCTGCCCAAACGGGCCTGTGCGTCGTGCGAGAGCATGGCCGCGAGCTGCCCTACCGGCACCTCTACCTTGCCCTGGCGGGCCTGCCGTTTGACCAGCGGCAGGGTCAGGGTCCGGGCCAGGCCGGCAAACGACACCGACAGCATCTGCACCATAAACTGCTGCAGCCGGGCCGGAGTCAGGTCCTCGGGCCTGGCCGGGTCCCACTCGGGATACGAGGCCTTGATCATCCCGGCCCACATGTCGCGGTGCCGCGGGCCTCCGGCGCTGGAGGCCGACAGGATGAGCTTGTCCACCCTCTCCGGCTGTCCGATGGCGATCTCCTGGGCCACCATGCCGCCCAGGGAGCCTCCCAGGATGTGGGCCTTCTTGATCTCCAGATGGTCCATAAGGCCCAGGGTGTCATCGGCGAGCATCCGGGTGGTGTAGAGACCCGGCGGCTTACCGGACTGGCCGAACCCCCGATTGTCGAAGGTGACGACGTGGTAGGACTTGCTGAAGGCGCGCACCGTGGAGAACCAGAGGTTCTGGGCGCTGGCGAAACCGATGATGAGGACCAGGGGCGGCCCGCTGCCTTTGACGTTGTAGGCCAGGCTGGTACCGTTGACCGTGGCTGTCGGCATGTCACACCTCCTCAGTTGGATGACGGCGGCCTCGAATGGGGATCAGAGGCCCGTGATGCAACCGTTATCGGCGACAGGTCCGGTGGCTACTATCTCAGTGTAACGCCGGCCAGGCATGCGGACAATAGGAGATTCGGATAAGACACGATTCTGTCATGGCGCAGTGCAGAATCCCTTCCTGGCGAAGGCCGTCAAAGGCAAGCGCTGCAGCGCCCGGCCGGCCGAGGCCCGGGCGGTCCTGCTTCAGGTGGTGGGGGGGTGGTGGCCGGACAGCCTAACGTCTCTTTCGGCGGGTCCGCCCCGCCGCCAGCCTGGCCTTCACCTCCAGGTACTGCTCGATGCTGCAGACCGGATAGGTCTCCTCGGTGCACACGTCCGAAAGGTAGGCCGAGACCACGGTCCCGTCCACCCAGGCTTCGTCCGGCACCTCCACCACCGCCAGGGAGAAGCCATTGTGCGGCGAGACTACCTGCGTGACGAACTTCATCTTGGCGTAGGCATCCCTCACGGCCTTGGGCGCCTTGCCCGTGTGGATGGCCTCCCATCTCCTGTCCAGGGCGTCAGCCTGCTCCGGGGTCCACCTGTAGATCGAGACGAAGAGTCCCATGGCTTCCTCCTTCTTTGCTTGGACACAAGTCCCTGTGCGGGATCCGGTGACGATGCCTTCTACGATACTAGCATGCGTGCCATGGACGGCGTCAACAGGGCGGTGATGCCGGCAGACCGCTGTGGGTTGCCGCTCAAGGCGTGTGCGCCCCCCGGGTGACGACGCCCGGTTCTATGCATCACTTCGGCATGATCACGGAAAGCGGATCGGATGGCGGGCGATCCTGCAGTATGTCCTCCATCCGCAGCCGCACCAGGGACCTGGTGATGTCCGCATCGGTGAAGATGTAGAACCGGTTCTCCCTGATGCCGTCGAATACACGGCTGGCCGCCTCCTGGCAGGACATGCCGGCCTCCACCCCGTCATTCAGGACCTTCCACATCATCTGGTAGATAGGATTCGCCTTCCACTCCATCTCGAGGGCGGGGCTGATCAGGAGCTCGGTCGGCCGGTTTCTCTCGGAGTCCATGATCCGTGTCTTGACAAACCACGGGCAGAAGACCGAGACCCCGATCTTGGACCCCACATACCTCAGCTCATGGTGCAGCGTCTCGGAGAGGGTGACCGCACCGTGCTTGGCTACCTTGTATATCGCCTGGCCCGGACCGGACATGAGTCCGGCTATAGAGGCCGTGTTCACCACATGGCACTCTACGTCCTGCTTCAGCATTATGGGGATGAAGACCCGGGTGCCGTGGATTACGCCCCACAGGTCGGTGCCCAGGACCCACTGACAGTCTTCCTCTGTACTCTCCCAGGCGGTGAAGCCCCCGCCGACGCCGGCATTGTTGAACAGGAGGTGAACCCCTCCGTAAGATTCCAGAGTCTTGCGGGCCAGCGCCCTGACGTCGCCGGCCCTGGACACATCGGTCAACACTGCCAGCACAGAAGCCCTGTCCCCTTTCAGCTCCTTCTCGGCGTCAGCCAGGGCCTTCTCTTCGATGTCGGCCAGGACTACGTTCATGCCCTCTCCGACACAGCGCTGGGCCAGGGCCCGCCCTATCCCGCTGGCTGCCCCCGTGACAACCGCTGTCTTGCCTTTGAAGTCCTTCATGTTACCTCCTTACACGTCTTCTACCTGCCCGAACGGCGCGGCTCACCTGCGGTGGGCTCCGACTATGATTGTCACCATGCGGCAAGGCTCAGTGCCCTTGTTGCGCCATGCGTGCCGAGTTCCGTTCTGGATAACCGTGTCGCCCGGGCGCAGATGCACCTCTCTGCCGTCGTCCAGCTCCAACCACACCTCCCCGGATATGACGTACTCGAAGTCGACGGTGTTTGTGGTATGCATGCCCGGGTGGTCAAACTCCATGGAGGCGACCATGCCGGGCAGCCTCTCCTCCATTTCCTTGACTGCTGCCTCTATCACTGCCGGGTCGATGTCCGCCGCTGACGGAGGCACTGCATCGGGGGGGACGGTGAACAGACCGAATCTGAATCCGCCGACGGGGGGAAAGTAGGCTGTGAATGGACGAGGCGACCCTTCGTCGGGAAAGGTTGGAGGTAAGTCCGCCCCCCAGATGCGATGGAACTCCATTCCCGGCGCCATGGCGACGGTTATGGCGTCGACCTCGGTGTCGCTGGCAACCGTAGCCTTGCCTGCAGGTGTATGGCCTGTCACGACTCGTCTGACTTTCATCTGCCACCTCCTTCATCCACATGATCTATGGGCGCTGAGCCGACGGGCAGTTCCGGCAATGACTGCTCCCGGCTCGAGCACTTTCATGGGTTGCCGCCCTGCTGCTCCAGGAACTCCAGCACTGCCCGGTTGAACCTGTCCGCGATCTCGAAGTTGAATCCGTGAGCCTCAATGGTCTTGATCTGTGACCGGCGGACTCTCAGGTATGGGCGTTGTCTCCCGGCGGGCCCTCCTTCAGAAAGGCCAGGAGGTCCTGGCCAAACTGCTTTCCCGACGCCGGATGCCCCTGACCCGGATAGAGGATCAGCCGGGCGTTCGGGATGCCGGCGGCTGTCTCCCGGAACAGCTCCTGGGTGTAGAACGGGTCCCTGTCGCCGGCCACCACCAGGGTCAGCGCCTTGATCTCGGCCAGGCGCTGCTTGAAATCGTGCTTGTCCTCGGCCTCGATGGTGACAACCACGTCTGACGGGTCCTTGGGCGCTGCCAGCCATCCCGCGAGCCACGACCCCAGCCACAGGACCGGACTGGCGGCGTATTTCATCACGCCGCTGGAGGGGAGCATGGGGCCGAACACGGCGGCGTAGGCCTCTCTCCACCGGCGCTCACGCGCCAGGTCCCTGACGCGCAGTTGCAGGCGTTTGGCCTCATCGCTCAACGTATAGGCGCTGGAGTGTATGACCAGCCTGCGCACCAAATCGGGATGGTCCGCGGCGAAGTGCTGGACCAGGGAGCCCCCGGTGGAGATACCGATCACATCGACCGCACTGCCGAACTCCTCCCTGATCATGGCCGCGTAGTCGTCCGACATGTCCTTCATGGAGTATCCGGCGGGCAGCCCCGGCCTTCGGGTCACCAGGTACACGGTGAACTCCTCTTTGAGAGAGCCATACATCCTGGAGTAGACCCCGCTCATCGACGCGGGCATGGGCCTGTTCTCGAACATCAGTCCCTGGAAGACCACCAGGGGCCGGGGCCCACGGCCGAACCGGTTGTAGGGCAGGCCTCCCTTGAAGTACCCGGCAGTGGAGCTTGATGTCTTCACTTTCCACCTCCCAAGGGCCCGCAGCGGAGCCCGACGGCGATTGGCGCTAGGCAAAGAACTTGAGAAGAGCCTTGTTGGTGGCTTCCGCCTGCTCGACCACGAACAGATGGCCGGCATTCTGAATGATCTCGACCTGGATCTGCGGCGCCACGGAGCGCACCCGTGAAGCGGCCTTGGCCGCGTCATAGATCGGGTCCTCGCTTCCCAGGAGCAGGAGTGCCGGCATCCGCAGGGCGGAGAGCTGCGCATCCTGGATCACCGGCAACTGTTGTCGAGAGTCGAGCCGTGCCGCCTGAAACCCGGTGACGAGGCTGTCCATCATCCACTCCGGCAAGCCGGCGTATTGCCATGAGCTGCAGTAGCGAAACAGGCGGCGGATGTTGGCCGTGAGGGGTATGAAGGTGGCCAGCATCCCGCGGAACATGAACCCGAAGCTCATTTGCTGAAGTGAGGCGGGGGCCAGGAGCGCCAGACGCTCCACCAGGCCGGGATGCGCCGCAGCGAAATGGAACGCTATCCAGCCGCCAAGCGACAAGCCGGCCATCCGGGCGCGGGCCAGACCCAGCCGTTCGAACACTTCCTCCAGCCACAGCGAATGATCTTCGGAAGCATAGGCGGGCCTGGTGCCGGCGCTCTTCCCCGGATCGCCGATGGTGTCCAGCGCATAGACCCGAAAGCGGTCAGCCATGGCAGCGACATTGCCGTACCAGCTGGCAGCATTGGTGCAGCTGCCGTGGAGCAGGACGAGCGGCGGAGCGCCGGCGGGGCCGGAAGCTATCAGGTGGGTGGGGCCGAACCTTGTCTCAACGAAACGCGTCTCGTAGGCCACCGGCCACCGGGAAAGAACGGAATCATAGGCAGCGAAGACTCTGTCCCGGGCTTTCTCTGACTTGTACCGAGAGGGTATCGCCAATGGGCACCTCCTGGTCCTCATTCATGCTGACGCAATGCCAGGTTCCCACGGCTTGCTGGTGCCGGTCTACTCTGGCCGGCAAGCGGGAGATTCCCGCCTCTCGGCATCACCCTGCACGGCGCTGAAACTGGCGTCCACTTCCTTCAGACCGTCACTCCAATCTGCCGCAGCAAATCCGCGCCGTCGTAGTAGTCCGTATGTCGGCTTATCTTCCCACCATGCAGTTCGACCGTGGAAACGCCTCGCACGGAGAAACTCTTGCCCGCACGATGTCATCGGCAACAAAGGAAAGCACCTTGTCAACCTGATGCACATTGAACGCCTCGCACCAATCCCGGTACATCTTCTCCTGGTTCGTCATCTCGATCGCCTCCTTCATCTTTGTGTCTTGCCGGCCGGCTTGATCAGGGTCGAGAGCTTGGGGAGGCCTTTGAAAGAGATGTACTCCGCGGCCCGAACACCCTTTGTATTCTTGAACTCAAACACGGTGACCCCGTCATAGCGGAGCTCCCTGCCCTCCTTGTCCGTCTCAACGCAGCCCCACTCGACCATGATGACGTTGTTGGGACTGGGCAGGAACGTGCCTTTCAGACAGACGTTCTTCACTACGAACTTCCGCTTGGGGACCTCTACCTTCCACCTGCGGAACCAGTCTGTTATGGCCTCCTTGCCCCTGAGCGTCTCACCCACGCCCAGCTCCGAGGTGCTGTCCCAGACGGCATCGTCAGAGAAGTTGGCCACGACGGCTTCAACGTCGTAGTCATCCTCTCCCATCAGCTCAAATGCAGAGCGCACCTCCCGTTTGGCCATCCATGACGCAATCATCGCTCTGATCCTCCTTTCTCCCGTGGCCTATGCTCTCGGGGCCGTGTCGGCCTGGGGGAGTGGAGGCGTCCCTCTGAGGATGTCCTTGATGCGGTCGCCTTCGATCAGGACGTGCCCGTCAAAGGCCGGATGGCCGGTACCGTCAATGACCCTGGCGTTGCGCAGGAGCGTCCTCCTCACATTCCTCACCCCCCCCAGCTTCATCAGGCGCGCAGGCCTAGGTCTCACATCCACCCGGAACGCTGCCTTCAGCTCTGGCGGATCGCCGGAGGCGGCGACCATGGGGCCCTTGTGTGGGATTCGATGAAGATACCTTCTACGATAATAGCACGCGCGCCACGGATGGCGTCAATAGGGCGAGGTGTTGCCGGAATCCGAGATGTCGCTGACTGCAGGAGGTTCGAGGCGGGAGCGATGCGCCTACCGGCCCTGGCGGCCGACCTGCTCCAGGCCGTACGAGTAGCCCTTGTCGAAGGCGCTGAGGTTGAGGTCCTCGGTCCCTTCCGGCACGGAGGCCCGGACCGCCTCGCGTAGAGCCTGGTGCGAAACCAGGTCGGTCACGGCCGCGAAGAAGCCCAGCATGATGATGTTGGCCACCACCGGCCGGTTCATCTCCCGGGCCATGCGGGTGGCCGGGACAGACAGGGGCGCAGGGGCCACGGACGGGTCGGTCTTGACCAGGTCCGGGTCCACGATGATCAGGGTGCCCGCCGGAGGCTTCAGGCCGTAGTTGGCGTAGGCCTCCTGGGCCAGGATCACGATGACCTCAGGGTTGATGATGCGGGGGTAATCGATCGGCTCCTTCGAAACCACCACCTCGGCGGTGCAGGAGCCTCCGCGGGCCTCGGGGCCATAGCTCTGGGTGAGCGTGGCGTAGCCGTTCTCAAAGATGCTGGCGCCCTTGCCCACGATCTCGCCGAACAGGATGACCCCCTGGCCGCCGAAGCCGGCGATCCGCAGCTCTCTTCTGACCGTGCTCTGGCTCATGCTTACCTCAGGGCCTCACTTGCTCTTCCCGGCCCGGTCGCACATCTGGGCGTAGCTGCCGCAGAAGCTGGGGCGCTCGATATCCACGAACTTGCCCAGCACGATGGGGCCGTTCAGCGCGATGTCGGCCTCGGCCGGATCGGCGCCGTTCTTGATCACGCTCTTCTCCTTGAAGTAGCGCAGACCGTCCACCCCCTGCCCCTGCTTGTTGGCCTTGCCGTACACCGTGGGACAGTGGGCGATGACTTCGACGAAGTTGAATCCCGGCCGGACCATGGCCTCGGCCAGGCAGCGCTCCAACTGCCGCAGGTGGTAAACCGTCCAGCGGGCCACGAACGATCCCCCTGAAGCGGCCACCAACCGCGGCAAGTTGAAGGGTGGTTCGAAATTCCCGTACGGCGAGGTGGCGGTGCGGGCCTCCAGCGGGGTGGTCGGCCCCAGCTGGCCGCCGGTCATGCCGTAGTTGAAGTTGTTCACGCAGATGACCGTCATGTCTATATTGCGGCGGGCGGCATGGATGAGATGGTTGCCGCCGATGGCGGCCAGGTCGCCGTCGCCGGAGAATACCACTACCTTGAGGGCCGGATTGGCCAGGGCCAGCCCGGTGGCAAAGGGTATGGCCCGGCCGTGCGTGGTGTGGAAGGAATCCAGCCGCACGTAGCCGGCCACCCGGCCGGAGCAGCCGATGCCGGAGACCAGCGCGATCTTGTCCGCATCCAGCTTCGCCCGCTCGATGGCCCGGATGAAGCAGCCGGTGGCCGTGCCGATGCCGCAGCCGGCGCACCAGATGCTGGGCAGGCGGTCCGTCCTCAGGAAGGGGTCTATGGGGTTGGGCCGTTCGCGCACTGCTTGCGTCATTTCGCCGCCTCCCTGATGGCCGCCAGCACGTCCTGGGGGAGGTGCATGCCACCGCCCATGTGCGGGACCAGGACCGTCTTCCTGCCCGCGGCGCAGCGCTCTACCTCCAGGACTATCTGTCCGTAGTTGATCTCCGGCACCACGAAGGCCCTGGCCCGCTTCGCCAGCTCCCGGACGCGGTCCTCGGCGAAGGGCCAGATGGTGATCAGCCGCAGCAGTCCGGCGCGGATGCCCTCCGCCCGCGCCATCTGCACCGCCCGGTGGGCCACCCGGGCCGTGATGCCGTAGGCGCAGACGATGACTTCGGCGTCCTCTATGCCGGCCTCTTCATAGCGAATGATATCCTGGCGGTTGACCCGGATCTTGTCTGCCAGCCGCCGCACCAGCTTCTGATGGGCCTCGGCGGTCATGACGGGATAACCCCTCTCGTCGTGCGTCAGGCCGGTGACGTGGAAGCGGTAGCCCTGGCCGGCCGGGACCATGGGCGGCACCAGGTCTGCGTCCGGCTCGTAGGGGAGGTACTTCCCCGGCGGCGCGGTGGGGCGTCGCCTCTCCACCAGCTCCCCGGGCTTCACCTCCCGGATGACCACCTTCTCGCTCATGTGGCCCACGGTCTCGTCGGCCATGATGAGCACCGGCACCCGGTACTTCTCCGAGAGGTTGAAGGCGGTTATGGTCAGATCGAACATCTCCTGCGGAGAGCTGGGCGAAATGGCGATGATCTCGTACACCCCGTGGGAGCCCCACCTGGCCTGCATCATGTCGCCCTGGCCCACCAGCGTGGGCAGCCCGGTGGAGGGCCCGGCCCGCTGCACGTTGACCAGCACGCAGGGGGTCTCCAGCATCAGGCCCAGGCCCAGGTTCTCCATCATCAGGCTGAACCCGGGGCCCGAGGTGGCCGTCATGGACTTGGCTCCGGCCCAGGCCGCCCCCAGTATGGCATTCATAGAGGCGATCTCGTCCTCCATCTGGACGTAGACGCCGCCGATCCGGGGGAGCCGGCGGGCCATGCGTTCGGCTATCTCGGTGGCTGGTGTTATGGGATACCCGGCAAAGAAGCGGCAGCCGGCGCTGATGGCGCCCTCGGCGCAGGCATCGTCGCCGTTGATGAAGAACTGTCCCTGCAGGGCGGCGGATTCGGCCATCAGCCCTGGTCCTCCTCGTCCTCGGAGGACAGCCAGATGGCGAAGTCGGGGCAGATCATGGAGCACAGGCCGCAGGCGGCGCACTCGGCATCCTCCACCACCGTCGGGAGCAGGTGGCCCTTGGCGTTCATCTCTTCGCCAATGGCCAGCGTCTTGCGGGCGCAGATCTCCACGCAGTAGCGGCACCCCTTGCAGCGGTCCCGGTTCAGGAACAGCTCCACGGTTTCGGGCGCGCCCTGCTTGGCGGGCTTCCTTCTGGCTTTCATCACAGTGTGATTGCTCATCTTCGCTGTCCAGTGTGATGGCTTATCTTGGCTGTCCAGGGGTCTGGTCAACGGTGCGGACCGATTGCTGCAGCGTCCCGGCCTTTCCTGGTCAGAAGGCCTGGCTGGCTACCCGGGGCGTACGATGGGTGGCGGGGCCTTCAAATATCCAGTATAACAAAAGGGTGACTGCAGTTCAAAGAGCCGAGCCTGCCACATTTCGACACAGGAGGCCCGTATGATAGAGAGGAAGCTGCTCATCCTTTCTCCCATACCCGAGGAGGCCATCAGGGCGCTCGTGGGCCAGAGGGTGGCCCCCGGTGAGATGGAAGGCGTGTCCGTAGCCGGCTACGGGGGCCGGAGCCGGGCCGAGCTCCTGGCGGCGGTGGCCGATGCGGACATCATCGTGGGCGACTATACCGGCGGCGTGATCCTGGATGAGGAGGCGCTGCGGGCCGCCCGGCGCTGCGTCCTGGTCCAGCAGCCGTCGGTTGGCTTTGACAGCATCGACGCGGCGGCCGCGGCGGGCCTGGGCATTGCCGTGGCCAATGCCGGCGGCGCCAACACGTCCGCGGTGGCCGAGCACACCCTCATGCTCATACTGGCCTGCCTGAAGAAACTGACGCTCCTTCACGAGAAGACGCTGCACTGCGAGTGGCTTCAGGGCGAAATAACCGCGTACGGGGTGTTCGAGCTCCGCGGCCGGACGCTGGGCATCATCGGCATGGGGCACATCGGCCGGGAGGTGGCCAGAAGGGCGCGCCCCTTCGGCGCCCGCCTGGTCTACTGCAATCGCCATCGCCTGAGCCCGGACCTGGAGAAGTCCCTGGATGCGGGCTATCGCTCCCTGGACCATCTCGTCGCCGAGTCGGACGTGATAACGGTACATACCCCTCTCACGGCGGAGACGGCCAACCTGATCAACGCCGACAGGATCGCCTCCATGAAGCCCGACGCCATCCTGATTAACGTCTCCCGGGGCGCCATCCTCGATGAAGCCGCCCTGGCCAGGGCGCTGATGGAGAAGCGCATCGGGGGCGCCGGCCTGGATGTCTTCGCCCGGGAGCCCATAGACCCGTCGAGCCCGCTGCTCAGCGCGCCGAATGTCATCCTGACGCCGCACATCGCGGGGGCCACTGCCGAAGCCCAGGCGCAGATCGTGGAGGTCACCATTCAGAACGTGGTGAGGGCGCTGCGGCGGCAGGAGCCGGCCAACATCGTGAACGGCGTGAAGCCGCGAACCGCGCGGTAGACCGCCCTCTCCACCGAAGGCCGTGGTTGGGATCGGGCCGCGGTCACGCGCTCGAATGCCGCCGGCTCAGGCCATGAGCGCCGGATCAGGCCATGAGCGCCGGCTCAGGCCATGAGCCGCATCATCCTCCTCATGGCCAGGGCGACAAGCGGCGCCAGCAGCACATCGATGCCCACCAGGACGAAGAGGTGCGCAGCGACGGCCGTCCAGCCGGCGCCCTCCTGGCTGATGCGGACCACCGGCTCCACCAGGTAGTAGGTGGGGAAGACCTGCCCGATCCACTGCGGGATCTCGGGGAAGAAGTAGAAGAAGGCCGGGGCGAAGAGCAGGATCCCGCCGAACTTGAAGACAGCGAACATGGAGGACATGTCCCTGGCGAAGGACCCTAGTATCAGGCCCAGCCCGGCTGCCATCACCGCGCCCAGGGCCAGCACGCCCGCCAGGAGGCCAGGCTGGGAGCCGAAGGCCCGGTTCATGGCCAGGATGACCAGGCCCATGGCCAGGCTGACGGTGAAGCCCAGGATACCCTTGGCCAGGAAGACCTCGGCCATGGTCGTCGGGGTGACGGTGATGGCCTCCAGGGTGTGGTGCTGCTTCTCGGTCACCAGGGAGGTGGCCGGGACGAACATCCCGCCGATGAAGACGGCCATCAGCACCATGAGGGGCAGCAGACGATCGCTCCAGGGGACGCTGGCCTCTTCCCCGATGGTGTTGATGGTGACATCCACCGGGGGCTCGCGGCCCGAGAGCTCCCGCACCAGGTCCATCATGGTAGCCTGGGCGATGAGACGCTGCTTGGCCAGGCTCTCTCCCCAGATATAGGCCGTGACCTCCACCGGCTGCCCGGCCGTGACCAGGGCGTCGAAGCCCTCCGGCAGGACGATGCCGTAGTCCACGGCGCCGATTCTCATCGCATTCTCCAGGTCGCCTGCGGAGCCGTACTCTTTGAGATCGATGGCCCGGCTTTCCCGGGCCAGGCCCGGCAGCCCGGAGCTGCCCTCGTCGGCGATGCCCACACGGGGTTGGTCGCTGAAGAGGGTCCCGAAGACCAGCGTCAGCACCAGCGACATCAGGACGGGGAGCACGATGGCCCACAGGAAGATGAAGCTCTTGGACCCCTGCAGCAGGTCCCTCTTGAGCAGGATGGCCACCCGTCTGGCGCTCACCGGAACCTGCTTCTCAGGGCCGCCATGCCGGCGGCCAGCAGGGCCGCGTCGTATGCCAGCAGTATGACCAGGTTGCGCCAGAGGTCACCCCAACCCGCGGCATAGTTGGACGCGCGGTCCACGGTGTCCACCACGTAGTAGGAGGGGATGGCCTCGACCCACCCGGTGATCACCCCGGGGAAAAGCACCCCCATGGCCGGTATGATCAGTATGACCAGGGCCAGGACCCCCCAGGCCAGCACCGACATCATGTCTTTGGCCAGCGAGGCAATCAGGAACCCCACGCCGGTGACCAGGAGCGCCGCCAGCAGCAGGGCCAGGATGATGATGGCCGGCCCCTCGGCCAGGCCCCGCACTGCAGTCATGAACAGGGCGGCCTGCCCAAAGGCCATGGTGATGCCGGTGATGCCCTTGGCGGCGAACAGGTCCTTGACCGACACCGGGGTCACCAGCAGGGCCTGTATGGTGCGTCGCTCGATCTCCTCGGTGATGAGGGTGGCCATGCCGAAGGTTTCAAAGACCACCAGGAAGACGGCGAACAGGGGGCGCATGCGGTCCCGCACCGGTATCTGCCGCCCCGCCATGTCCGGCCCGGGCACCACCTGGACGGCGAACTCGACGGCGAGAGGCTCGCCCGTCTGCGCGTACACCAGTTCCCTCAGCAGGGACGACATCGCCTCTCCGTACTCCTCCGGGGCGTCCGAGGCCAGGTACAGGTCGATCCGCGGCTTCTCCCCGGCGGCCAGTCTCTCGGCCAGGTCTGCGGGCAGCAGGATGCCATACGCGTAGCGGTGGCCCACCACGCCTTCCATCAGCTCGTCCTCCGAGTCGACCGCGTGGACCTCCAGCCCCACCTGCTGGATCTCCTCCGCCGGGGCAGGCAGGCCCGGCGCGTAGACGCCGATATCGATGGTCTCGTCCACCGAGCCCGGCATGACGAAATAGAGCCCGATGTAGACCAGCAGCGCCAGCGGCGTCATCAGCGCGAAGAAGCGGTTGCGGAAGAACAGCGTGAAGTCCTTGGCCACCAGCGCCCGGATAGCGGCGAGGTTCATTCCGCGAGTCCCCGCCCGGTGATCCTGATGAAGATGTCCTCCAGGGTGGCCTCCTCGCTGTGGATGGTGACCACCTTCTCGCCGGCAAACAGCTTCTGGACCAGCTCCGGCGTCTGGGGCGTGTCCAGGGCCAGCTCCCGGTCCTGCAGTGCCCCGGACGGGGTCCGCACCTTGACCTTGAGCGCCCGCTTGCCGTACTGCTGCTTCAGGTTCAGGGGGGTGTCCAGGGCCGCGATCTTCCCTCCGTTCATGAAGGCCACCCGGTCGGAGAGCTGGTCCGCCTCCATCATGTCGTGGGTGGTGAGGAAGACCGTGGCCCCCCGGGCGCGCTCCTCCAGGATGATGGAGCAGATGGCCTCGGACGAGGCCGGGTCCAGCCCCGCGGTGGGCTCGTCCAGGAAGAGAATCCGCGGCCGGTTCACCAGTGACCGGGCCACCATCAGCCGTTGCTTCATCCCCTTCGAGTAGCCCTCCACCCGGTCCTTCTCCCGGCCGGCCAGGCCCACCCTCGCCAGCAGCGCCCCGCCGTCGAAGCCGCTGATGCCGAACAGGCGGGCGAAGAGCTGAAGGTTCTCCAGGGCGCTCATCTGCTCGTAGAGGTTGGTCTGCTCGAAGCAGACGCCGATCTCCCCCCGGATCTTCGCCGCATCCCGGGCCACGTCCATCCCCAAGACCTGCGCCCGGCCGCTCTTCGGCTTCAGCTGCCCGGTCAGCATCTTGACCGTGGTGGTCTTGCCGGCGCCGTTGGGGCCCAGGAAGCCCAGGATCTCGCCCTCCGCCACCTTGAAGCTGATGTGGTCCACGGCCACCAGCTCGCCGTACGAGTAGACCAGGTCCTCTACCGCGATCGCGTCACCAGCCATTCTGACCCCTTTCCTCTACCCTCCAGATGGTCTATTTCATTTGTGACCGCCTGTCAAGCCAGGCATGGTATCCGGGTTTGACGGCCATCTCACGGAATCAGGGCAATAGTGTTCAATGGCGACGGGACCTCTGTGCTATAATCCGGGCGGAAGGAGAGACTCCCCTGGGCAGAGCGGCGGATTCCATCATAGGGGCCCGGATAGCCTACGCGCTGGGTGGCGGGGGCGCGCGGGGCCTGGCCCACATCGGGGTCATCAAGGTCCTCGAGGAGCGCGGTATCCGCCCCGGCCTCATCGCCGGGACCAGCATGGGCGCCCTGGTTGGGGCGCTGTACGCCAGCGGGCTGCGGGCCAGCGATATCGAGCGGGCGGCGTGCCTGAACGTGAGGCGCCTGGCTCTCCTGGCCGACTTCCGCCCGTCCGCCAGCGGCCTGGTGCAGGGCAAGCGGGTGACGGAATTGCTGAAGTCCTTCCTGGGGGACCTGACGTTCGAAGGCCTGAAGATACCCTTCGTCTGCGTGGCGGCGGATATCCTGAATGGCCAGGAGGTGATCCTGCGCTCCGGTCAGGTAACCACGGCAGTGCGGGCCAGCATCTCCATTCCCGGCATCTTCACGCCGGTCAGTGTGCGCGGGCGGTACCTCGTCGACGGAGGGCTGGTGAACGTGGTGCCGGTGCAGACCTGCCGGGACCTGGCCGCCGGCTACGTGGTGGGGGTTAATGTCGCACCCCATCCGTCGTGGCTCGAGCATGAGATGCAGCAGAGGGCCGGCGATCCTGGCCAGGGACCCCGCCGCGGGCGCGCATCGCCCCGTCGGCCGGGACGGCCCGCCGCGCCCAGTATGATAAAGGTGCTGCTGCAGTCCGTCATCATCCCCGGCTACCGCATCGCCCAGGAGAACCTGAAGGGGGCGGACCTGGTCATCAGCCCGGAGATGGGCGATATCGGCTTCTTCCAGTTCGACCGCGCGGCGGAGGCCATCGCCGCCGGGGAGGAGGCCGCCCGCCGGGCCCTGGAAGAGGCGGACCTGGAGGGACAGGACCATGGATGAGGGCCTGGACGAAATAGCGGGCGCTCTCCCGTTCCTGGTCCCCCTGCTCATCCTGCAGGTGGTGCTGATGGTGGTGGCGCTGGTCGACCTGGTGAAGCGGGAGCGGGTCCGGGGTGGCAACAAGGTCATCTGGGGGGTGGTCATCATCATATTCAACATCATCGGCCCCATCGCGTACCTGCTGGCGGGCCGTCTGGAGGGCGCCGGTGACGGCGATCAGGACTGAGGGGCTGTCCAAGCACTACGGCGCTGTTAAGGCCCTGGACAACCTTAACCTGGAGGTGCCGGAGAACGTGGTCTTCGGGTTCCTGGGGCCCAACGGGGCCGGCAAGACCACCACGGTCAAGCTGCTCACCGGCTTCGCCCGCCCCACCGCCGGCCGGGCCTGGGTGGCTGGAGAAGCGGTGGATGACGGCCGGCAGGCCTTCCGTTCCAGCATAGGGTTGCTGCCCGATGTGCCCGCCTTCTACGACTGGATGAGCGGCCGAGAGTTCCTGCACCTGGTGGGCGAGCTGCACCACCTGCCGCGCCCCGAGATCAAGCGGCGGGCCGATGAGCTGCTGGAAATGGTGGACCTGGCCCGGGCTGGCGGCCGCCGCATCGGGGGCTACTCCCGCGGCATGCGGCAGCGGCTGGGCATCGCCCAGGCCCTGGTCAACCGGCCCCGGGTCCTGTTCATGGACGAGCCGACCTCCGCCCTGGACCCCATGGGGCGGCGCGACGTTCTGAGCCTCATCACCCGCCTGCGCCAGACTGCCACCGTCTTCATGTCCACGCACATACTCTCCGACGTGGAGCGGGTCTGCGACATGGTGGGCATAGTGGACAAGGGCGTTCTGATCACGGTCTCCTCGATGGACGACCTGCGCCAGAGGTTCACCGGGTCCGTGTTTGAGATGGAGTTCATGGAGGACCCCGGCCCGTTCCAGGAGTCGCTGCAGAAGGTGCCGTGGCTGGCCGGCCCGGAGCTCGTGGCCCATGGCGGCGCCACCGTGCTGCGGGTGAAGGCCGCCGACGTGGACCGGGCGCGGAAGCAGCTGCCCCGGTTGATCGGCGAGAGCGGCCTGACGCTGACCCGTTACGAGCTGGTCCTGCCCACCATCGAGGACATCTTCATGGACATCGTGAACAGGCGGGAGGCCGGATGAGGCCCGTCGCACAGGACTGGACGGGGCTCAGAATGATGCCTCATTGTGCGGGGCCCAGAATGATGCCTCATTGTGCGGGGCCTAAATGAGGGGGTTCTGGCCGTTGCTCAAGAAGGAGCTCAGGGAGCAATGGCGCACCTACCGGCTGCTCATCGTGGGCAGCATCTTCCTGATGTTCGGCATCACCACGCCGCTCACTCTCAAGTACCTTCCCCAGATACTGGAAAGCGCCGGCGAAGGCATGAGCATACAGATTCCGCCGCCCACGGCGGCCCAGTCCCTGGCGGAGTATGCCGGGACCATCGCCCAGGTGGGCGTCCTGGTGGCGGTGCTGGTGGCCATGGGCTCCGTGGCTAATGAGCTGCGCAGCGGCACCGCGGTGATGACCCTGAGCAAGCCGGTGGGCCGCGGCGCCTTCGTCACCGCCAAGCTGGCCGCCGTGAGCCTCACCTTCCTGGTCTCGATGGTGGCGGCCTCCGCCTTCTGCTTCGGCTACACGGTCTGGCTCATCGAGGGCGCCGGCCTCATGGCCTTCGTCGGGCTCAACCTGCTGCTGGGCCTCTTCCTGGTGCTCTGCCTGGCCGTGACCCTGGCCTTTTCCAGCCTCTTCAAGAGCTCCCTGGCCGCCGGCGGCGCGGCCCTGGCGGTGCTCCTGGGCCAGGCGCTGCTGGGGGCTGTGCCGTATGTGGGCGATTACATGCCGAACAAGATCCTGGGCTGGGGCAACAGCCTGCTCACGGGTGGCGGGGAGAGCTTCTGGGGCGCGCTGGCGGTGACCGTGGCCGCCATCGCGGCTTGCACCTTTGCCGCCCAGCGCCTGTTGAGGCTGCGGGACCTCTGAAGCGCGATAAAGGACACGTCGAGCGGGCACACACCGACGCGCACGGCGCGGTGCACTGGCAGGCACAGGTATGATCGCCGATAGGTACGAAGGCTACATGTCCGGCCTGATCAGGAAGGTCATCGACGAGATCGGCCCCCGTCCTCCCTGCAGCGAAGCAGAAAGGCAGCTGGGCCGGCTTCTGGTTGAGGAGTGGCGGCCGGCCTGCAACAGCGTTGACGTGGAGCCGTTCAGCTGCCACCCCGCCGCCTTCATCGGCTCTTATCCTGTCGGGGCGTTGTTCTACCTGGGCGCTGTTGTTGCCTATTGGCTCTTCCCGCCGGCGGCTCTGGCACTGATCATCGTCAGCTGCAGCCTCGTGGCCGAAGTGCTGCTGTACCGGGAATATGTGGATTTCGTCTTCCCTCGAAAGCAAGGCCAGAACATCGTCGGAATAGTGAGGCCCAGGGGCGAGGCCAGGCAGCGGGTCATCGTCAGCGGACACATGGATTCGGCCTACGAGTTCAACTTCTTCCTGTATCTCAAGGGCGCATCCGTGGCGGTAATGATGATGGCCGTGGCGGCGAACCTGGTGGCTCTTGGCGCATGTGTGGCCCGGACCATGGCGTATTATGGAGTCTTCTCTGCCGCCGCGGCCCTCAATTGGGCGGGGGTGGCGATGATCGCGCTGGCTCCGATTGCCGGCCTCTTCATGCTCTTCACCTCATGGAAGCCGGTCCCCGGGGCGTTCGACAACATGTCCGCAGTCAGTGTGGTTGCCGGTCTGAGCAAGTACCTGGCTGAGGCCAGGCAGGAAGAAGGATGGTGGCCCCAGAGTACGGAGATAGTGCTGCTGGCGACGTCGTCTGAGGAGGCAGGGCTCCGCGGCGCCAAGCGCTATGTCCGGAAACACCTGAAGCAGATGAGGGGCCTGGCCACGTATTGCCTGGTGATGGAGATGATAAAGGATGAGAGGTTCCTGACCGTGTCCAGGAGTGAGGTCTTTCCCGGGGCCAGATACGACCCTGGACTGGTCAGGATAGCCCGGGAAGCTGCCGAGAGCCGCAGCTGGCCCATAGCCGCTCTCCGAATGCCGCCGGGGTGGGCCACAGATGGCGCCGTGTTCTCTCAGGCCGGTATCCCGGCGACATGCCTGTCCGGCTGTGATCCCTCCAGGATTGACCCGGCCTACCACACTCGGTACGACACTCCGGACCACATCAGGCCTCAGTCGCTCTCGGTGATGCTGCAGCTGGTAATCGATGTGATTCGCCGGATCGACACCGGAGCGATGCAGCAAAAAGGCCCGTGATCAGGTCTTTCACATTCGGCGAAAGGGCGCGGCAGGCATCTGCAATAGTGCCCGGCGGAGGATGGCAATGGCGGAAGAGACAGACCGGTACGAAGTGGTGCCCTTTCCCAGGGTGAGGCAGCCTATAGTGGACGGCTTGCGCCAGGCCAGGTCCATGAACGTAATCCACGGCCTTCTGGAGGTTGATGTCACCAACGCCCGGAGGATGCTGAGGGAACTGAAAGCGAAGACGGGTAGCTCTCCCACTCTGACGTCATTCCTCACCTTCTGCCTGGCTCGCGCCATAGATGAGAACAAGGTCATGCATGCCTACCGGAAGGGCAGCAAGCTGATCGTATATGACCAGGTAGACATAGCCGTGGATATCGAGCGGCAGGTAGCTGGTGGCAAAGCGCCCGTCTACCCTCACGTGGTCAAGGGGGCCAACAGGAAGACACTGAGGGAAATCCACGATGAGGTCAGGGCATCAAGGGATGGAGTGGATCCGTCTCTGATGGCAAAATGGACTGCCCGTTACTGGTATTTGCCGGCCTTCGTGAGGGGCATAATGTGGCGCCGATGGCTGGGCTCGCCGCACTGGCGAAAGAGGCTCACCGGCACAGTGGGCATCTCATCGCTGGGCATGTTCGGCAAGGGGGCCTCGTGGGGGATTCCGATATCGATGTACACCCTGAGCATTGTAGTGGGTGGCATTGCGGAGCGGGCGGCCATTACCGGGGGACAGCTGGAGGCCCGCGAATACCTCAGTATTACGGCCAGTTTTGATCACGATATCATCGATGGTGCTCCGGCCGCCCGGTTCACCCAGAGGCTCAAGGAACTCATTGAGAACGGCTATGGGATCATCGACACCGGCCAGGGGATCACGGAACAGGCGGGCGGCGCGCCCTGACCTTCAGGCAGATCCCATCCCTTCCCCCGCCCACTTTGCAGGCGTGTCATATCCTCTGCTATAATCGTAGACGCAGAGGGGATCTGCTATCGGCCAATTGGGGGATGAGCGGGGACAGGCAGATGCAGGCTCAGCATAAGAGTTGGCGGCGGCAGTGGCTTCACCGGATCAGCTCCAGAAGGACGTTCATCCTGCTGTTCGTCCTGGTGATGCTGACCGACCAGCTGAGCAAGCTCTGGGTCAGGCAGGCCCTCCCCCTCTATGGCTCCGCCCCCGAAGAAGGGTTCCTGCGCATCAGCCATGTCATCAACACCGGGATGGTCCTGGGGATCCGGGCCCCCTTCGCCGTCGGGCTGCTCCTGCCGCTGGGGATGCTGGGACTGCTCCTGTTCCTGGCCTGGCGGTACTTCCCGCCCAACAGCCGGGCGCTGGATGTGGCCATGGGCTTCTTCATCGGCGGCTGCGTGGGGAACATCGCCGACCGGCTCCTGCTCGGTGGCGTCACCGACATCATCGACATGAACCTGTCGGCGGCCATCGGCCGCCTGGTCTTTAACGTGGCCGACCTGGCCTGCCTGGCCGGCATCATCATGTTCGACGTCTGTCTCATCAGGCTGCGCCTGCGCCGGATACCGCGGCAGCAATCCCTGCTGAACTACTTCTGGACCGGCATCATCGCCGTGGAGAGAAGCCGGTCCCAGGCCGGCCAGTGGTGGAAGCCGGCATTCCTCCGGCCGGAGGAGAAGCCGACGGTCATCGAGACCCCGTCCGGCGGATAGACGCTCGCCGGGCCCCTGCCGCCGCCGTCCCCAGGCATCCCTGGCCTTCCCGGGTCCCGGCAAGTGCTCGCTTCTCCCCGCTCGCTTCCCCCCCGAGGCAAGGTCTTGCCGGTTGCCGGGGAGCATGGTACAACCATGGAAGGAGGGGCAGGCTGCCTCCCTCACGGCAGCCATTGTCCAATGATCGGGGGTATCTATGATTGAGAAGGCGGGCCCGAAGGCGCTCCAGGTCATTCCGGGCGTAGGTCCGAGTATCGCCCGGGACCTGGCCGACCTGGGCTACTCGTCTGTGGCCGGACTCAGAGGCGCCGACCCGGAGGCGATGTACCGGGATCTGTGCGGGCTGCGGGGCCATCGCGTTGACCGGTGCGTGCTCTACGTCTTCCGCTGCGCGGTCTACTTCGCCGGCCCCGGGCCTCATGACCCGCAGCTGCTGAAATGGTGGAGATGGAAGGACAAGGAGGGCCGGTCATGACCGGGCCGTCCCAGGCAGTGTAAGACATGCTCTTGCCAGTAGGCGATGACAACAGCGCCCGCCGTACCGTACCGTACGTCACCTACTTCCTGGTCCTGGCCAACATCAGCGTCTTCTTGGTGGAGCTGGCCCAGGGCGAGCCCTTTATCATCGAGTGGTCCTTCGTGCCCCAGCGCTTCCTGGACAATCCGGGCGGGGAATTCCTGACCCTCTTCACCTGCATGTTCATGCATGTGGGCTGGTTCCACATCGTGGGCAACATGCTCTACCTGTGGATCTTCGCCGACAACGTGGAGGACAACTTCGGGCATTTCAGGTTCCTGGCGTTCTACCTGGCGTGCGGGCTGGTGGCCACCTTCTCCCAGATGGCCCTCGACGTGCACTCCGAGATTCCCAGCCTGGGGGCCTCGGGGGCCATTGCCGGCGCACTGGGGGCCTACGTGCTGCTTTTCCCCAAGGCGAGGGTGAAGGTGCTGCTCTGGATCGTCATAGTCCCGGTGCCGGCCTACGTGGTCCTGGGCCTGTGGATCATCATGCAGCTGCTGAGCGGCGTGGGCTCCATCCTCAGCCCGGAAGCCACGGGCGGAGTGGCCTACATGGCCCACATCGGCGGGTTTGCCGCCGGCCTCATCCTGGCCTTCATCCTGCGCCGGAGGACCGGCCGGGCCCGTGGCGGCTGGGACAACCGCTACCGGCTTTGACGCCGGGGCCAGTGCGGCGCTGCCGGACCAGGCCGGTGCAGCCCCGACCAGCCCGCCGCCAGCCGCGGCCATGCTGTATCGTCTTAGTCGGTAGGAGTTGACGCAGAAAGAAGAGACTTGGCAGGTTGATGCCCCGCGACCCCTGTGCTATGGTGGCAGAAAGTGGCACTGCCCGATACGTCGGACGGCGCCCGGCACACCGGACTGGAAAGGAGCACCGGATTGATGGACCTGAACGATTACAGCGGGGAGTTTCGGCCGGACCTGCGCATGACCGACTTCTCCAAGGAGGCCCTGGTCCGCATGTGGCAGGTGGCGGGGATGATGTATACCAGCCTGGCAGGGAGCTACCAGCGGGTGATGCGGGAGAAGCTGGGAGAGAAGGCGGCCCTCGAGATCGATGCCGAGGTGTGGCGCCGGCAGACGCCTATCGAGGTGCGGCTCTGCCGCCGGGCCATGGACATAAAGGGCGACGACGTGACCGCCCTCTTCAAGCACCTGCAGGTGGACCCGGCCGCCGGCGGCATCTGGCCGGAGATGGAGCTCGACCTGAAGGGCCCCGATCACGGGGTCCTGACCGTGGGGAGGTGCGTGGCCCTGGACCACTTCGAGCGCCACGGTGAAGAGGAGATGGCCCGGCTGAGGCACACCTGCGAGGTGCTCGATGGCGAGGGGTTTCAGGATACCGCCACCATGTTCCATCACCAGATGACGGCCCGGCCTCTCAAGCTGCCGCCGCGCAGCAGCAAGGCAGAGCCGGCCTGCCAGTGGGACTTCAAGGTGGAGCGCTCACCATAACCCAGGAATCGGCGCGGACGGGTATGGGCGAGCTGATAGAGGCCATCAAGAGACGGATCTCCATCAGGGCGTATGCGGACCGCCCGGTGGAGGATGGCCTCAAGAAGGAGATTCGCGCGCTGCTCGGCGCGCACCGGTCGGGCCCGTTCGGCAACAGGGTGAGGATGGCCCTGGTCGATCTCTCGGACATGGAGCAGGCCGAGACGCGCCAGCTGGGGACCTATGGCTTCATAACCGGCGCCAGGCTTTACCTGGCGGCGGCCGTCCGTGAAGGCCCCGGCGCCATGCCCGACGCCGGATACTGCATGGAGCAGGCCATAGTCGGGATCACGCGCCTTGGCCTGGGCACGTGCTGGCTGGGAGGCACCTTCAAGCGGGCCAGCTTCGCTCGGCGAATGGATATGGCCGACGGGGAGGTGATACCCGCCATCAGCCCCGTGGGCTATGCGCACGACCGGAGGACGGCCCGGGAACGGGTCATGAGGCGCTTCGTCGGGGCCGACCAGCGCAAGCCATGGGAGGAGCTCTTCTTCGAGGGCTCCCTGGGCAGGCCTCTCCGGGGGGAAGCTGCCGGCCGGTACTCGGTGGCGCTGGAGTGCCTCAGGCTGGCGCCATCAGCGTCCAACAACCAGCCCTGGAGGATCGTGAAGGCGAAGGAAGCCGCTGCCTTCCACTTCTTTCTGAAGCGGACGAGGGGGTATGCCCGGCTGCTCAAGGCCGCGGACCTGCAATTGGTGGACATGGGTATAGCCATGGCCCACTTCGAGATGGCCGCCCGCGAGAGCGGGCTGGATGGGGCCTGGAGCGTCGAAGGGCCGGGCCTCAACACCCCGGGACCGGCCACTGACGGGGCGCAGGGGCCGGGCCTCAGCAGCCCGGGGCCGGGGCCGGCCGGGGCCGGCGTCGAATACGTGATCTCGTGGATCGGGAAGTAGCCGGTCTTTGACAGTACCGTATCAACTTGGCACAATGGAGTGATGCTGGAACTGGACCACCTGTTTCACCCCCGGTCGATCGCCATAGTGGGGGCCTCCGCCAATCCCATGTCGCCGGTGTCCAGGCTTTTCCTCGAGCCCCTGCTCAAGTTCGGTTTCCCCGGGCCCATCTATCCGGTCAATCTGCGCTCCACCCAGATCATGGGGCTGCGCGCCTACCCCGCCCTGAAGGCCGTGCCGGGGCCGGTGGACTCCGTTATCTGCGCGGTGGCCCGCCCGCTGACGCCCCAGGTGGTGCAGGACAGCATCGACATTGGGGCCGGGGCGGTCACCCTCTTCACCTCGGGCTTCAGCGAATCCGGGACCGAGGAAGGGCGGCGGGATGAGGCGAAGCTGGTGGAGATGGCCCGGCGCGGCGGCATCCGCCTGATAGGCCCCAACTGCCTGGGCGTGCACTGCCCCGAGGCCGGCGTCTCTTTTGAGGGCCAGCTTCCCCGGCAGAGCGGCCAGATCAGCTACCTGTGCCAGAGCGGGGGCAATGCCCAGGACTTCATCCTGGCCGCCGCCGAGCGCCGCGTGTTCCTGCGCCGGCTGGTCAGCTTCGGGAACGCCGCCGATCTCAACGAGTGCGATTTCCTGGAGCACTTCGCCGCCGACGCGGGCACCCGGATCGTCGCCATGTACGTCGAGGGGGCGAAGGAGCCCCGCCGTTTCGCCCGGGTGCTGATGCAGGCGGCCGCCCGGAAGCCCGTCATCGTGCTCAAGGGCGGAAGGGGGAAGGCGGCGGTGGAGACGGTGGTATCGCACACTGGCTCGCTGGCGGGCAGCTGGGCCGCGTGGGAGGCGCTCTTCCGGCAGGCTGGGTGCATCGAGGTTAAGAACCTGGAGGACCTGGTGGACTGCAGCATGGCCATGACCTACCTGAAGCCGGTCCGGGGCCGGCGGGTGGCGGTCATCAATATGGGCGGAGGGTCCAGCGTGCTGGCCGCCGACGAGTTCGAGGAGGCCGGCCTGGAACTGCCCCCATACCCCCGCGACCTTGCCGACCAGCTGGCGAAGCTGGTGCCCGGAGTGGGCATGGGGTTCCGCAACCCGGTTGACGCATCAAGCGAGCTCTTCTTCGACCCGGGGCGGCTGGCCGAGGCCATCCGGATCGTGGATGGGTGGGATGGGGCCGACGTGCTGGTGGCCTGCGTGCCGGGCGTCGGCGGCGTCAAGACCACCACCGAGATCTTCCGCGAGGCGCTGGGCGGGCTGGTGCAGGGGAACCGGAAGATTCGGAAGCCCCTGGCGGCCGTCCTCCGCAAGGGTCGCCTGGGCAGCGCCGAGAAGCTGATCTACGAGACGCAGGACGTGTGCTTCGCCGCCGGATTGCCGGCGTTCGGCTCGTTCGGCAGCGCTGCCCGGACCATCGCCCGCTGTGTGGCCTACTACGCCCGGCGGGGCCAGGGCCCCCAGCCTGGCTCAGCCTGAGCCGGGCCCTTCGAGCGCTCTGTGGCGTACAGCGGCCGCCGCCGCCCGGCGGCCTGACCGCGTGGCCGGATGGCGAGCCCTACCGCCTCACCGGATCACGTACCCGCCGTCGACCGCCAGGGCATGCCCGGTAATGAAGGAGGCCTCGCTGCTGCACAGCCAGACGATGGCCCGCGCCACCTCCTCGGGCTCGGCGGCCCGGTCCATGGGCGCCATGCCGATCGACTGTGCCCGCAGCTCAGGGTTATCGGTGAAGGCCCTCTCGCTCTGCGGCGTCCGGATGACGCCGGGGCACACCGCATTCACCCGGATGCCGGTCTTGCCGTAGGCAATGGCCACCGTCTTGGTCAGCCCAACCACGCCGTGCTTGCTGGCGGCATACGCCGGGTGCCCGCCGTCGGCTATGAGGCCCACCATGGAGGCCGTATTCACGATAGCGCCGCCGCCGCCCTTGAGCATCCGGGGCATCTCGAACTTCATGCAGAGGAAGACGCCTTTCAGATTGATGTCGATGACCTGGTCCCAGGACTCCTCGGTGCACCGGCTGACCGATACTGGCGGCGGGCTGATCCCGGCGTTGTTGGCGGCGCAGTCCAGGCGCCCGTAGGTCTCCATGGTCTTGTCCACCATGGCCTTCACCTGGTCGGCATTGCTTACATCGACCTTGACGAAGATAGCCTCGCCGCCGCCGTCGCGGATCATCTTAACGGTCTCCTCCCCGCCCTCCACCACCACGTCCGCCGCCACCACCTTGGCGCCTTCGCCGGCGAAGGCCAGGGCGGTGGCCCGCCCGATCCCCGAGCCGCCTCCGGTGACAATGACTACCTTGTCCTGCAGTCTTCCCATGCCTCTCCTTTCGATCTCAGGTCTATATCAACATCAAGCTTACTACAAGCGGCCCGCTGCGTCCCCCAGGGATTGCGGGCGGCCTGGGTCAGGCAGGCTCAGCCTGCCGCGCCGGCCTGGCCGCCAAAGGGCGAGTAGCTCAGTATCTCAAACACCACCCCGCCCACCTTGCCGGTATCCAGGTAGGCGAATGATCCCCGGGGAGACCCACCGTGGGCAATCTGCTCCAGGCCCTCGTGGACCAGGGCCTTCAGCGTCTGGTCGAAGTCCTCCACCACGAAGCCCAGGTGGTGCAGGCCCTCGCCCTTCTGCTGCAGGAACTCCCCGTAGATGGACTCCCCCTCGAGGGGCTGGAACAGCTCCACCGGCATCGGCCCGCAGTAGCCCGCAGCCACCCTGACCCGGGCGGTGCTGGGCCGGCCGCGGTAGTGGTAGGCGAACCGCTTCATGTCCATCTCCGCGCCTCGAAAAGGGCCCCAGCCGAAATGGGATTCGTAGTAGCGGGCCGCCTGCCCCAGGTCCTTCACCACGATGCCCAGGTGGTTCGGCTCCGGCAGCCTGGCTATCGGTCCCTTCGGTTCAGTCATCCGCGGCTCTCCTTACGGTTCCGCCGGGCTTCGGGCTGGCCCCCTCCGCCGGGCGACAATGGCGCCGCCATGGTGTGGCGCACCATCCTGTCCCGCGCCATCCTCAACAATGCCTGTGCAGATTGCCACATCAGCAGGCCATATTCCGGGCAAAACGCCTGTCTCGTGTGTGCGGTGGTGGCGAAACGCCGGCCTCAGTATAGCAGGCAGCGACGCAATGGTAAATGAGCGTCCATGGAATGCAGTTATCGTGACGCCAAGGTGACCGGTCACTCGCCCAGCAGGCTCAGAGCCACGCCGTCGAAGGTCGCCCTGAGCGCCTCGGGCGCTGGTGTGCTCACCAGGTCGTTGAGCAGAGGGGTGGCCGCCGGGTCTTTCGCTCCCCCCGCCGAAAGAGCCTTGGCCGCCAGCTTGGGCAGCCCGTCCGCCTTGCTGCCGCAGCCTGACTCCGAAGGCGCCGCTCGCTGCTGGACCCGGTCCAGGAAGGCCGGCGCCACACTGTGCAGCAAACGATGGTCCCCGGTCTGACGGTACGCCAGCACGGCCACTATGGCCATGGCCTCCGGAACCACATTCCCGTACACCGCCTCCTGGAACATCTGCTCCAGCGTGCGCTTGTCCTCCTCGCAGAGCCTGGCGATCTTCAGCCCGCCTTCTGCCGCACGTTTCTCCAGCAGGTCAACGAAGACCTCCCCCGCCCTCTCCACCACCGCGCCCAGCTGTTCACTCCAATCAGGGTTCAATCCTTCTTGCATGCTGCTATCCCCCTTCCCCATCGCGACGTGAAGTCACCTTGGCCAATGCCGTGACGGCCAAATGCGGACCAGGGGCTGGCCTAGACAAACCGATGATGCTCACCCCAGGTACTGCCGGTGGCCTGTACCTTCTCGCCATTGATGCTGACGTCCACGCTGTAGTCCACCATGTAGCGGAAATAAGCCGGCCGCCCCACGTAGTTCTCCGCAAACCATCTCTGAAATGGCCGGAAGCGGCTGTGCAGGTCCATGAAGTCGATTACCTTCTTCACGGTGAAATCGATGGCGCCCTCCACTATCCCGGGGTCGTTCCACCACAGTCGATAGGTCTGCGGGCGTTCGACGCCGGTCTCCGTCTTCACGAAGCTCCCGCCACTTCCACCAGCCTTCTCTGAATGGGCCACCAGCTTCTCTTTCTTGAAGGCATCCATGACGCCGTACGGCTGATGACTTCGCCGGCGCACGTTGCGCCCGCCTGAGCAGAGCAGGGTCCACTCTCCGGCAACCAGCCCCATCATGGCCAGCAGGTCGGCGGCATCGCCGGCTCCGGACATGGGCGCATCCGACCAGTTGTGATCATGGTAGCCATGGCCGGAGACCGGCCCCACACGCCCATCCCAGGTGAGCGTACCGTGCACGCTGGCTCGAGCCTGCGGCACCACCCACTCTACCCTGGCAGTGCCCACCTTGCTGGTGGGCGCCTCGGGGGCGAAACCGTCGGTGACGCTATCGAAAACCAGGTCACAACCCTGGCCATCTTCCTGGAAGAAGAGGTGATACCGTTTGAGATCGCCCTCGTATACGTTGGGCCCGATGACTACGTGGCAGGTCTCCTCCGAGGCCTGGCACTTGTCCTTCGGATAACGCTTCCTGACGGCGCGCTTGTTGCCCTCGGGATCATAGAGCGAGATCTCGATGAAGCGGACATCGGGATTGGCAGGCGGCCGCGGGCTGCCGAAATGGAACGTTCCGCCCAGGGAGTAGCCGTTGTCAAAGTGGGCGTCGAAGTACCACCACTCCCACCACCCCGGCGCATTGGACGGGTGCATACCATCATCACGCGGTTCCAGAGTGTATCCGATTTGGGCCTTCTTCACTTGCTGCAGCTCCTTCCCCAGTCACGGCGCCATCAACGTGCCACCCTTTGACATCACACCTCAATACCACGCACCGGCATACAAGCTATCCCTGACTCCATGTGGGATAGATCGCTCTGCGCCATGCCTCGGTGGCAATCCAGACGCGCTACGAACTGTACCTGACAACGCCGTCCTCGCCCGCCTTGCTCAGCAGTTGCCCGTTGTCCACCAGGTACTCCAGATGAGCCTTCACTTCCTCGAGGGCCAGGATGAACTCGTTCGTATCCAGGGCATCGATGCCGGATGCCTGGATCAGCTCCGGATGGCGTCTGTAGTAATCGTCGGTGATATGGTGAAGCGTCTTCTCCCCGGCGCACAGCTCCGTCAGTTCCTCCAGGCGCCTGTAATGAAACCGTTCAATCTCTTCGGCCCTGTCTCTAATCGAGTAGATGGTGTCCTCGTGAGCCGGCAGGCCCAGCGCCATGCCCAAACCCGCCACGCTCCTCAGGGATTCTAGATAGACGGCGAGGCCGCATCCGCACCAGCCTGTCCGAGGCACCTGGTGGGGGGTTGTCACCGACAACATGTGGTCCCCCAGGAACAAAACGGTGCCGATGCCAATGCAGATGTGGCCCGGCGTGTGCCCCGGCGTTCCCAGAACGCTATATCCGTTAATGATCTGCTCCCCGTCGGAGACCAGGGTGAGGCGATAATCGCCAGGCTGCACCGCCAGGTCTTCAAATGGCCAGAGGCCCGCCATATCGACAGAACACCCCGCCTCGCACACCAGCCTGCGGCAGGCATCCCGCCATTTGAGGTCTTCCCCCCGGTAGTCCGTGAGAACCTGACTGTCGAGCTCGTTCATGTAGAGTCTCCGGCCTTTCAGTCTGTCGAAGGATAGCATGCCGAAGTGGTCGTCATGCCCATGTGTGACTATTATGTTCGCGACGTCGCTGATCCCGACATCCTCTTCGAAATCGCGCCGCACGGAAGCCAGGCCGCTCATGAAATCCGCCATGGCCTTCTCTCCGTGGAAGCCGACGTCTATGAGACTCGCTGCGCCGCCGTCCAGGATGAGGTAGGTATTGGTGAAATGGTGAACGAAGCTCTGCACCGGTATCTGGTAGACCCTCACGCCGGCGCATTCGAACCTGGTAACCGCACCAATCCTGGTTTCCGAATGTGATTCAAAGTCCCTGTGCAGCATATGACGCCTCTAGCCTTGATTACATGCTAGGCTTTGAGGCGAGCAGAGGTCAACCCCATCTTATCCGCCTGAGCATCGCTATCGACTTGACCATTCTCGACACTTCCTTCCTGGGTGAATCCGGCACTCTTAAAAGAGCATGGGGGCCAGCACCTCCTTCTTCTGGTAGACAGCCACTCCTGGAATCTGCAGCGCTTTGGCCAGGAAGGAACGGGGATCGTCGATGCAGCCTTCCGGGGCATATACTCCTTTGACCGGGATCAGACCGCGCGCTACGCTCTCAACCGCCGTCGCCGCCGCCGAACCATCCGTGTGGCCCTTCTCGTCCTGGACCTCGTAAACAAAACGTACATGCTCACTGCCCTTGGTGCCGATCACCTCTACCTGCATCACACCTCCAGGCAGTCCTGGAGGCATTGCCAGGTCAAAATAGGCCGCCCCTTCCGGCGAGGCCATGTAGTCGGTGACGAAATCGGCGGGGGACTTTCCTCCGGCCACGCTCCTATGGTCGGCGAAACCGTACTTCACCAGCCCTCGCAGAAGCTCGTTCACCTCCGGCTGATAGCACGCGGCCTTCACGGTCACTTCGTCGAGCCCTTTGATGAAGCGGGGAATGGTCATGGGCTCGCTGTGGCCGAGGTAATAGAGCTCGCGCGGACCGATGGGATCCAGGAACTGCACCGTTTGCCGCCCTTCAAATGCGGGGACTTTGGTCCACTGGCCGCCCAGGTATTGTGGAACATCGCCGTTGAGGCAATGAAGCATGTGCAGCCAGGTCGCCGGGAGCATCCGCCAGAAGACGTAGGCGAAGTGTATATGGACAGCCTGAGTCCGGTCCAGCTGCTGGCTGGCATACTTGGCGAACAAGTTGGAGAGGCCTGGGGTGTCGCGTATGCAGGAGAGTACCAGGATGCCGGCCTGCTTCGCCAGCCGGTCATACTCGGCGTTTGAGAAGAGCTCACCGGTAGCATCGTGGTCATCATCGATGTCGACATAGTTCACCTTGTGATCTATGGCCGCTTCGACGACACCCTTGAAGAACTTGTAGAAGGGCCCGACGCCGTTGAAGACTATGTCTGCTTGCTCCATAATCGCATCCAGGCTCTTCCGGTCTGTGACATCCACCTCTCTGGCAGTGGCCTTTGGTCCGGCTTTCGCCGCCGCCCTGGCGGCGGCCTCAGGAGACTTGTCAGCCACGATGAGCCGCGAAATGGCATCGCTCTTTGCCAGGGTATGCGCCACATATTGTCCCTGCTGCCCACATCCTATTACTGCTACTCGCATCTGCTTCCCTTTCGTCCTCCTGAGATCGGATTCTTCAGGCCGGGGATGGTTCTGGGCGGATGAGGATTCAGTCATGGCGGCTGTCCAACCTCCCGTGACAACGATCGTTTCAGTCAACAGGATCTGTGACCCAGGCCTCAGCAGATACTTTGACCCACCCGGGTTACACGGTTGTACTACCTCTGCTCCGGGGGTGTGTGAGCCCGCCTCCGGCCGGGATGAAGCCCGGTATCCGGGCTTCATCCCGCACCCTACGCCACGCGTGGTCCCGCGCGCCCATGCCAGGCGTGGACCATCTGCACTGGGCCACGCCTGGCCCTGCCCTATGCCACTCGCGGTCCGCGCGCTATGCCACGCTCTCCAGCAGTATCTCCGAGATGTCCTTGACCGCCAGGCGCTCCTCGAGGTCGTCCGCCTTGACGGCATCCTGCATC
>CAYRGJ010000005.1:0-132199 GCA_964423835.1 uncultured Dehalococcoidia bacterium
TCTGCCCCGCCTTCGCCAGGTACGAGCCGATGGTCAGCCCGTTGGGGCCGCCACCAATGATGATCATGTCAAACTTCTGTGCCACCTGTACCTCCTCAATCCTTGCCTGCATTCTCACTGCCGGGCCGGCCCGGCTATCTACGGTTTCGGCGGCGGGTACGTTTCCCGCATCTTCCGGACTACCCACCGTGTCGACTCCACCAGCGAATCCGGGTCCTCCTTCCCCTTCTCCTCCCAGGGCTTGGCCAGGCCCATGTCCTTGGCAATGATCTTGTAGCAGTTGTAGGAGGCCGAGGCGCTGGCCTCCGCACCGCAGTGCCACGAGCCGCCAGTGCAGTACAGATTGCCGATGGGGGTGCGATGATTGGCCAGCTCCGGGGTGGGACGGCAGTCCATGTTCTGCCACGGGCTCTTGTCGATGCCGGCGAAGTTGCCGTGGGGCGCCAGGTTCTGCATCCGGGAGTAATCGTAAGGCCCGTTGGTGTCAACGCCGATGAAGTTGTCCGGGGTCATGTTGGAGGCGTACTTGCCCCAGAACGCTATCATGTCTTCGCCATGCTGGTGCTTCAGCTTGAGCCAGTCGGCCGGGCTGAGATCCAGGGCCCCTGGGCCCTGCAGTTCATGGTTGCCGACGTGCTTTCCGGGCGGGGCATATGACGGGTCCTGAACGCTCATGCACCAGACAGCAGGAGTCCAGACCTCCATGGGCGGCATCATCCCCATCGCGGCGTAGTGGCATTCCCTGGAAAGGTGCTCCAGGTCCGGCCGGGGCGCCAGGACCACCACATAGGCCTTGTCCACATCCGGGTTGAAGCCAGCGCAGTTGTACCTGGGGGCCTGGTGCATGGCGAAGGTGTACCACAGTATGTTGCCGATGTTGTTGTATGACAGGTTGTCGATGCGGCGGGCCAGCTTCTGGTCCAGCTTGTCCCGCCCGATGAGGTCGAAACAGAGCTGGGCCGGGCTCAGGCCGGCGCTCACCACCAGCTTGCGGGCCTTGACGGTGCTCCCGTCCTTCAGCTGAATGCCGGTGCACTTGCCGTTCTCGATCAGGGCCCTGGTGACCTCGGCGTGGGTGTAGAACTGGCACCCCCCCTGCACCAGGATCTGGTGCGCCGCATGTGCGAACTGGTGGGTACCGCCCCGCCCTAACCCCAGGGTGGCCAGCGTCCCGCTCTGGCCCAGCATGTTCATGCCCACCGTGGCGTCGTTGACATTCATGGCGGCGCTCATGAAGAACCGCGTGGGCAGGAACTGAGCCTCAGGGCTGTCGTAGACCTCCTTCGCCACCCTGATCGGCGGCGCCTGCATCAGGAAAGAATCAGGCATGACCCCGGCCTCGATCATCCTGGGGAACAGGGCTGCCTGTCGCTCCATGAACTCGGGGGCGGTCCGCCATTCGTGCGGGTTGAAGAGCATGTCCAGCACCACCCGCTGGTACTCGTCACACTGAAAGAACCTCCACACCTTCAGCCAGGTATCTCCGTCCTTCTCCGAGAACCTGGCCATCTCCCGGGCGGTCTTCTCCTGGGTGGGGTCGTCCTTCTCGCTGTAGATCACCAGGCACTTGCCGCTGTCCAGGAACGCGCCGCCGTATGCGGCGGGGTGCTGGTCCTGCTTCCCCCCGTATTCCCAGAACTCCGGGAAGTCCCGGTGTATCGGCGCGTAGTACCACGGGAGAATGTAATTGGCGTGGGTGTTGCCCCGGAAGCCTGGAGCGGCAGTCTCTTCGGTGGCCAGGCCACCCCCGATCTCATGCCGCCTTTCGAACACGCCCACGCTCATGCCGCCGTACTTCATCAAGTACATCGCCAGCATGAGAGCCTTGTTGCCGCCGCCGGCAATCACCGCATCGAAGGTAAGGTCAGCCATCTTGCCTCCTTTCGTCGTCCGATGTCGCTGGGGTATCTGCCCGGGACCCTATGAAGCATACAGGACACTCCAGACAGGCGCCGCCCGGTCTGCAGAGAACGAGCCCCCCCATTGATGACCAACAAAGACCCCCCGGGCCATCGACCCCGCGCCGCCCCGGGCGACGGCCGGCGGCCGTTTGGGCGGACGCCCTGATTGTAGTGCCTGTCGGTCACCCGTCAATGGGTAGCGCTACCCAAATCCACCGGGCGGCTCATGCCAGCGCCAGAATCCCGCTGGTGACCCACCTGCAGGTGCCGGCCAATGCGCGTTGACACTCCCCGGCGGGAACAGTAGTATGATGGCCAGGGGACGCCTCCGCTCATCCGGAACCTGAGCCCAGGGTATGGAGCACTGTCCATGTCGGATTCCGACAGAAGCCGCGACGAACTGCTAAGGGAGATCGGCGAGCTGCATCGCCGCATCAGGGAACTCGAGGAGTCGGAGTCGGAACGGGAGCGCCAGTTCGGGCGATCGCTGCCCCCCGGCCGGCCCTACCGCCTGCTGCGAGATGCCGAGGCCGACTTCGTGTTCACGCAGAACCTCGATGCATCCCTGACGGCCATCAGCACCCTGGCCGAGCCCTTTCTGGACTACCCCTCGGACGATTGGAGACGGCTCTGGACCGGCTTCGCCGCCGTGACCCCCCGGAGCGTGGAAGCCTGTCAGAAAGCCTTCGATGAGATGCACGCCCTGGCCATGGAGGGCCGCCCCGTCCCCCACGCCTGGCGCGTGGAGGTGGAGTTTGTCCGGCGAGATGGCACCGTGGTGCCTACGGAGACCACCTTCACCTTCGTTCATGCCATCGACGGCAAGCCCACCGGGATTGTGGGGGTGGCCCGGGACATGAGCCGCGATACCAGGACCGAGACCGCCCTGCGATACCTCTCGCGGCGCCTGCTGGACCTTCAGGAGACGGAGCGTCGGCGGACCTCCCGCGAGCTGCACGATGAGGTGGGGCAGGCCCTGACCGGCGTCAAGCTCATGCTCGGCCAGGCGCTGGCGGCGCCCTCGGAGCAGTCCGCTCAGATCATCACTGAGACCCAGGCTCTCATCGATGAGCTGATGGTGCGCGTCAGCGAGATGTCGCGGGAGCTGAGGCCGTCAGTCCTGGATGACCTGGGCATCGTGCCCGCGCTGCAGTGGTTCTTTGCCCGGTACGAGAGACAGACTCGCGTGAAGGTCAGGTTTCACCAGGATGGGCCGGAGTGCCGCCTGGCACCGGTGATGGAGACCGCCATCTACCGCATCGTACAGGAGGCGCTCACCAATGCCGCCCGTCATTCCGGGGTGAAGAGCGTCGAGGTGGCGCTGAGCCTCGGCCAGGATGGCGTGACCATTCAGGTTGCGGACAAGGGCGTCGGCTTCGACCCGGCGGCCAAGCTGGAGTCGGGGCAGCTGAGCGGGATTGTGGGAATGCGGGAACGGGCGCTCTCGCTGGGCGGCGACCTGCGGGTGCAATCGCGGGTTGGGGCAGGCACCTGCATCTTCGTTGATCTGCCCCTGGCGCGGTGAGTCCGGTACGGAGATGAAGCGGGCGACAGTGATCCTGGCGGACGATCACCAGATCGTCAGACGAGGCATCTACTCGGTGCTCTCGGCGGAGCCTGACATCGAGATCGTGGGCGAGGCCGAGGATGGATTCCAGGCGTGCGATCTGGTGCAGGAACGGAAACCTGACGTCCTGGTGCTGGATCTGGCCATGCCCGGGATGCACGGGTTCGAGGTGGCGGAGCGGACGGCCAGCGTATCCCCCGGCACCCGAACGGTGGTGCTGTCGATGTATGATGACGCCCAGTACGTGGTGAGGGCGCTGCGGCTGGGAATCAAGGGCTACGTGCTGAAGAGGTCGGTGGCCGAGCACCTGGTGCATGCCATACGCGAGTCCCTGGCGGGGCGCTGCTACGTCAGTCCCCCGCTCAACCAGGACGACATCGAAGCGCTCATGGTGACCGGGAGGCAGGAAGCCCGGGATCCATATGAGACGTTGACCCCCAGGGAGCGGGAGGCCCTGTACCTGGCGGCCCGGGGCTGCAACCGGGTCCAGATCGCCTCGCGGCTCTACATCAGCAAACGCACGGCGGAGAAGCACCGGGCCAGCGCCATGCGCAAGCTGGGTCTACACAACCAGAGCGAGCTTATCCGCTACGCCGTCGAGCGACGTCTGCTGCCACCCGACCACCACCTGGCCTGACCGGCGTTTCCGTCCACACCATCTTTCGGGGGCTGGGCAGGTAGAGCAGGAACTAGCTGATCTCGGTGATCTCCCGGATTGGCGCCGCTGCGCGGGGGCGGTCGACCGCCGGCCGCCTGGTCAGAGGATTCGATTTGGCCTGCATCCTCCAGGCGAAGTTGTTCAGCAGGAGCCAGCTGACTCTTCGAACGTACCTGGCGTACCTGATCTTGGATTGCTCTCCCTGGTACCGGGCCATCATGGGGATCTCCACGGTGCGGACCCCGGCCACCGTGAGCTTGGCCAGCAGGTGGTTGCAGTAGCCGTAGTAGGGATATAGATCGTCCAGCTTCATCCTCAGGAGGGCCTCGGAGCAGACCGCGGCGTACCCGTTCTGCGGGTCGTCGATCCGGTAGTTGCCGGAGGAGACCCGGGTCAGCCACTTGAGAATCCAGTTGCCGAACCGCCGCATCGGCGGCATGCCCTTCATGGTCCGGGCGGAGGCCATCCTGTTGCCCTTGCAGTAGCCCGCCTCACCGGCGGCTACGGGCTCGAGCAAGCGCGGCAGCTCCAGCGGATCCATCTGGTCGTCCCCGGCCATGACCACGGCGATATCCATGCCGCCCTGGAGGCACCTCTGGTAGCCGGTGGCTATGGCGGCTCCCACACCCCTGTTCCTGGGATGCTGCACCAGATGCACCTTCGGCTGCGTCCGGCACAGCCCGGACACGATCTCCCGGGTGCGGTCGCTGCTGCCATCGTCGACGACGTACACCCTGTCCACGTAGGCCGGCATCTTCCGGATCACGGTCGCTATCCGCTTCTCTTCGTTGTAGGCTGGGATGACCACGCCGATCGTCTTGCCCTGAAACATCCACTCTCCTCCTCAGCCATGATGGCCCGGCAGCGGTGTTCGCCGTCGTACCGCTCGCTGGTGATCATGCTACCCCGGGGCCCGGGGGACGGCTGTCAGTAGATGGGACTATTTTAGCACTGTGGATGGTACGTAATGAGGCAGTCCCTCCGGCAAGCCGGTTAATGACATGCGCCAGTCGTTTCCGATGCTTTACCACTACGCCAGGATCGGCTACACTCTTGCTGGCCATTTTGACGCCGACTGCGGATTTCTCCGGTCAATATGCACAAGAAAGCCACTGCCCACGGTGAAAGCGTACGGCAGGTCCGGTCCCACAAGGCCCCGGCCACCGGCCCGAATGGGTTTGACCTGAGGCTCATCCGCCTCCTGGAAGCCGATCCCCGCGCCAGCTACACGCAGCTGGCCTCGCATCTCGGAGTCAGCCGGACCACGGCCAAGGCCGCCCTGGACAGGCTGCGGGCCAGCGGCATGAACCCGGTGTGTTTCGTGGACAGCCGGCGGCTGGGCTACGCCTTCAGCATGCTGCTCTACGTGCAGACCGTGCCGGGCGCGGTCCTCGACGTGGCAGCGCGGCTGGCCTCCCTGGCCGAGACGCGGACGGTGTTTGTCTGCTCCGGCCCGTTCGACATCGTCTGTCTTGGCGTCTTCAAGGACCCCGGCGCCGTCCCCGATTTTCTCCAGGGGCTGGGCCGGATCGTTGGCATCTCGCGCTGCGAGACGGTGCCCTGCGAGGAGATCAAGCCCAACCCGCCGGCCTCGGCATCCGGGCAGGGGACGAGCCCCGCGGCCGGCGGCCCGCCCCTGGACCAGCTGGACCTGGCCCTGATAGAGGAGCTCCGCCACAATACCAGGATAACGGTCACGGAGCTGTCGGCCAGGCTGGGCTCCAGCCGGTCCACGGTGCTACGGAAGATGAACCGGCTGGTCGATGGCGGAGTGATGAGGATGGCGACCGTCTGGGGGCCTAACCCGGCCGGATCGAGGGGCATCGCCTGTGTCGGCCTGCGGGTGTCGCCGGCCCGCATCAAGGATGCGGCCGCGGCGCTGGCTTCCCTCCCGCGGATACCGGGGGTCCAGCTGTGCAGCGGCCGTTACGACGTGGTGGCCTGGGTGGCCTTCAGGGACCACCGGGAGCTGATAGATTTCCTGGTGGCCGAGGTGGGCCGGGTGCCGGGCATTGCCAGCATGGAAACGGCCGTCGGCCTGAAGCTGGTGAAGGCGTGATAGCTTGAGTTGCAGAGAGGAGGACCGCCATGAGCCCAGCCGATGATGCGGAGAAGGTGGTCAATACCGTATGCCAGGACCACTGCAGCAACCAGTGCGGTCTACGGTTGCACGTGAAGGACGGGAAGATCACCCGGATCGAGACTGACGAGGAGTACCGGGCCTGCGTCCGCGGCCGTGCCTACCGGGAGCTGGTGTACCACCCGGACCGGCTCAAGTACCCGCTGAAGCGGGTGGGGGAGCGGGGGGAAGGGCGGTTCGAGAGGATCTCCTGGGATGAGGCCCTGGAGACGGTGGCCTCCCAGCTGAAACGGGTGCGGGCCGAGTACGGGGCCAGGTCCATCATCCTCCTCTGCTCCGCCGGCGACCATGGCTACCTTCACTATCACGGGCTGCTGGACCGGGTGCTGGTCCGGGTGGGCGGATACACCGGCGTCCTGGACACGGTCTCCAACCAGGCCACCAATTTCGCCTCGCAGGCCACCTATGGTGTCAACGATTCGGTGACGGCCAACAGCCACGACTGCCTGATGAAGTCCCGCATGCTGGTGCTGTGGGGCTGGAACCCGGTGGTGTCCAAGGGCTATGGCGGCCACATGCCGTCTATCATGACCGGGCTGCGCCGGACCGGCGCCAGGATGGTGGCCGTCGAGCCCCGGTACACCGAGACCGCCGCGCTGCTCAACGCCCGCTGGATACCCATCCGGCCCGGGACAGATGCGGCCATGGTGATCGCCATGGCCTGGGTCATGATCACGGAGGACCTCCACGACCAGGCCTTCCTGGACCGCTACACGGTGGGGTTTGACCGGTACCGGGCCTACGTGCTGGGCCAGGAGGACGGCGTCCCCAAGACGCCGGCCTGGGCCGAGGCCATCACCGGAGTGCCGGCGGAGACCATAGCCGGCCTGGCCCGGGAATACGCTTCGACGAAGCCGGCGGCCATCATGGACGGGTGGTCCGTGGGGCGCACCGCCTACGGGGAGCAGTTCCACCGGGCCCTGGCAGCCCTGGCCTGCATGACGGGCAACCTGGGAATCGCCGGCGGAAGCGCGGGGTGCGGCTACATGCAGGCCGTCGACCCGGCCAAGCCCCGCTACATGATGCAGTTCGGGGCCCACACGCGCATGAGCGGCGGCCACAACCCGGTGGACATGGCCTCGCCCCTGAGGAAGGACTCCCTGTTATACCAGTGGGAGAAGCGAAAGCCGAACTTCAGCACGCCGCCGCCGGGGCACTACTACCTGGGCGGGGCCACCACGGCCTACCTCAACCGTGTTCGCGTGGCGGACGCCATCCTCAAGGGGCGCAGCGGCGGCTACCCGGCCGACTACAAGCTGCTCTTCCTGGCCACCATCAACTGGGCCAACATGTACGGCCACACCAACAAGATCATCGAGGCCCTGAAGAAGCCCGAGTTCGTGGTGGTCATCGAGCAGTTCATGACGGCCACGGCCAGGTACGCCGACATCATACTGCCGGGCTGCACCATCTGCGAGCGCCAGGACATGACCGCGTCCCCCTACATCCCGTTCTACGCCTACCGGCCGAAGGCCATCGAGGCCCTGGGCGAGTCCAGGTCCATGCTGGAGATCGCGGCGGGCCTGGCCGGCAAGCTCGGCATCCGGGACCTCTTCCAGAAGACCGAGGACGAGTTCCTCGTCGAGGGCTGCAAGAGGTATGGCATCCCGGACTTCGAGAAGTTCAAGCAGGAGGGCCGCCACATGGTCACGCTTCAGTCACATGTGGCCTTCGAGCAGCAGATCGCCGACCCCGAAAACAACCCCTTCGCCACGCCATCGGGCAAGGTGGAGATCTACTCTCAGGCCCTGGCCGACCTGGGTAACCCGGGCCTGCCGCCCATCCCGAAGTACATCGAGGCCTGGGAGGGCCCTGCCGATCCTCTGGCGAAGAAGTACCCCCTGCAGCTCATCACCGCCCAGAGCCCGAGGCGGACCCACAGCCGGTTCGACCAGGTGCCCCGGGCGAAGGAGCTTCACCCCCAGGCAGTGGTGATGAACAGGGCCGATGCCCTGTCCCGGGGAATCCGGGACGGAGACCTGGTGAAGGCCTTCAACGACCGGGGGCAGACGGTCCTCCGGGCCTCGGTCACGGAGCTCATCATGCCCGGCGTGGTTGAAATCAATGCCGGGGCCTGGCACCAGCCGGATGCCGACGGCGTGGACCGCGGAGGCTGCCCCAACGTGCTGCTGGACGACGCGATATCACCGGGGGGCGGGTTCTGCTCCAATAGCGCCCTGGTGCAGGTGGAGAAGTTCCCCGGGGAGGTGGACTGAAGATGCAGATGGGTTTCCATTTCGATCAGGGATTGTGCGTCAACTGCTGCACCTGCGTGGTGGCCTGCAAGGACTGGCACGACGTGCCCGCGGGGCCGGCCAGCTACGTCAGGATAAGGAAGATAGAGAAGGGCAAGTACCCTGAGGTCTCGGTGCACTCCATGTTCGATGCCTGCCGCCACTGCGCCGACCCGGTTTGCGCCGCGGTCTGCCCCGCCGGGGCCATCAGCAAGCGGGAAAGCGACGGCGTGGTCCTGGCGGACCGGGGCAAATGCCGGGAGGCTGCCCGGTGCGGCCTCATCGCCGGGTATGAGCCGCCGCTCAAGGTGCCCATGGGAGAGCGCCAGGCCCCCTGCCAGGTGACCTGCCCGGTCCACCTGCAGGTCCCGGCCTACATGGCCCTGGTGGCCAGGGGCCGGTTAGCAGAGGCCCTGGAGGTCATCCGGCGCCGCATGCCGCTGCCCTCCGTCTGCGGCCGGATCTGCAACCATCCCTGCGAGGCGGAGTGCAGCCGGGCCAGGCTGGACGAGCCCCTGGCCATCGCCGCCGTGCGGCGGTTCGTGGCCGACCATGCCGGGGACAAGGCCGCAGTGCAGGGCCCAGCGGCCGCAGTGCATGCCGCGGGGGCCCCGGACCCCGCCGGGGATGAGGGTCCCGTGCCCCGGCCCGCCCAGAAGGGCCCGAAGGTGGCGGTGATCGGATCGGGGCCGGCCGGCCTGGCAGCGGCCTATGACCTGGTGCGTAAGGGGTATGGCGTCACCGTATTCGAGGCCCTGCCAGTGGCCGGAGGTATGCTGGCCGTCGGCATTCCGGAGTACCGCATGCCCCGGGCCGCCCTGCAGCGTGACATAGACTACATAGTGAAACAGGGAGTGGAGATCCGGACCGGCGCCCCCATGGGGCCGGGACTGGGCTTCGATGACCTGGCCCGCCTGGGCTACTCGGCTACCTTCCTGGCCATCGGCTCTCACCGGGGCGTCCAGCTGAAGATTCCCGGGCTGGATGCCGATGCCGCCCGGGCCCTCACCGGGGTGGATTTCCTGCGCGACGTGAACACGGGCCGGGCCGCGCCCATGACCGGCCGCAGGGTTCTGGTGCTCGGCGGCGGCAACGTGGCCATCGACTGCGCCCGGACCGCGCTGCGGCTGGGCGCCTCCGAGTCGCACCTGGCCTGCGTCGAGTCCAGGGCCAACATGCCGGCCTTCTCCGACGAGATCGAGCAGGCGGAGCAGGAGGGCGTCATCCTCCACCCGGCCAGGGCCTTCAGCCGGGTCATCTGCGGGGATGCCAGCGCCACCGGCATGGAGTGCCTGGACGTGGCGTCCATGGAGTTCGACGCGCAGGGGGTGCTCCACCTGGAGTCGGTGCGCGGCTCCGAGCAGGTGATAACCTGCGACACCATAATCATGGCCGTCGGCCAGGCGCCGGACCTGGCCTTCCTGAACGCCATGGGCGGCCTCAGGCTGACTGGCAGAGGGGCCATTGACGTTGACCCGGAGACCATGGAGACCAGCCGGCCGGGCGTCTTCGCTGGCGGCGACGCCGTCGCGCCCGCGGGAACGGTCATCCAGGCCATCGCCGCCGGCCAGAAGGCGGCCGTCTACATCGACCGCTATCTCAAAGGGGAGGTGCTCAGGGGAGGGGCGGCGCCCGCGGTCAGCGCCTCGCAGATCAGGGTGGACATCCCGCCGGAGACTGCGAAGGCCCCCCGGCAGCCCATGCCGGCGCTGGAGGCGGAGCGCCGGCTGGCGGGTTTCGGCGAGGTCGCCCTGGGCTTCGACCAGGCGGCGGCGCAGGCCGAGGCCGCGCGCTGCCTGAACTGCGCCGGATCCCTGTGCCGGGATGTCTGCCCGTACGGAGCACCCCAGTTCGGCAGTGAAGACAACGCCCGGATGCAGAAATGCGATTTCTGCGCCGACCGGCTGTCGGAGAACCGGCAGCCCATCTGCGTCGAGGCCTGCATCATGCACGCGCTGGAAGCCGGCCCCCTGGAGGACCTGCGGGCCAGGCACGGCGACATCCGGCAGGCGGAGGGCTTCATCCCCTCCGACAGGCTCATGCCGTCCATCATCTTCACGCCGAAGGAAGACGGCCACGGCCTGCCCGTGGAGAGAACGGTGGTCTCGCCCCCGGTTCCGCAACAGGGGCCGGGCTGATCACAGGCCGCGTCCGGCGCGGGCCAGCTGCGGCGGCTCAAAGGCGGCTTCATAATCGGGGGTGTCGGGCAGGTGGACCCGGTCGCCCTCCTCCAGCAACGGCAGCGGGCCGGCCCAGGCCTCCGGCTCCCGGCCAATTGAGCGCCGGTACCACCACAGTGTTGGCCTGTGGTTGAAAAGGTGGCTGGTTGACGGCTGGCTGATCAAGTAGGCGAACCTCATCGGTCTGTCCCCTTCTTCCTTCGGCCCTTGCCTGCCTTGTCCATGGCGATGGCGACGGCCTGCTTCTGCGGATGGCCGGAGTGCGTACCCTGATTGTCCCGGATTTCCGGGCGCGCGCCATCAGTAAAAGGCCCATCAGGGCATTGTGGTTTGTACTGAGTCGGGGCCGGGCTACCTTACGTGGGTAACGACATCCGGTTTCCTGGGCGGCATGGCCGGGGTCTCGTCCTTGTAGCCCAGGACGACGGTGCAGACGTGGTTGTAGCCCTGCGGGATTCCCAGCCTTCCCCGCAGGCTGTTTCCCCGCTCGGACGTGAAAAGCAGGGTGGGAGAGGTCATCATGCACGAGCCCAGGCCCATGGATTCGGCCGCTATCAGGATATTCTCCGCGGCGGCCCCGCAGTCCACCTGCGATCCTTCAGGTCCCGAGATCATGATCACGGTGGGGGCATGGTGGAAGGTGCTGTACCCCGGGGTGTCCGCCCGTTTGATGAGAGACTCGATCCCCGTGGCGTGTATGTTCTCCTTCACGATCTCCACCATCAGATCGATCAGGCCGGCATTCTGCACCACCGTGAAGTGCCATTTCTGCTGGTTCATGGCGCTGGGGGCGTGAAGGGCCGCGTCCAGCAGCTCCTGAAGGTCAGCCTCGCTCACCTGCTCCGGCTTGAATCTCCTGACACTGCGTCTCTGCCTGATGATGTCCAGCGTAATGTTGGCCATGTTACCTCCTCACACCAGCGGGCCATGGCGGGCGCGCTAGCCGCCGTCCCTTGTGGACAGGACACCAGGCCCCCCAGGCAACTCGAATAGGCGACGCCGCCGCCGGGGCTAAGGGTGACGGGCGCCCGGTTGTCGTTGTAGCGGCGATCTATTGGATGCAGGGCCAGGACTCGAACCCGGGCATCAGTGCTCAAGACACTGCGTGCTCCCACTACACCACCCCGCATCGGGGATCAACTGCAGAGGCGCCAGATTCACGGCTCTAATAGCTTAATTTTACAACCTCCACGCAAGGGGTCTTAACCGGCCAGGCCCAGGCCGGGTCCGCTTCCCGGCAGGCCTCCCGTTTGGTAACCAGTATTCCAGAGGGGGTCAGCCCGGCCAAGAGTATCCTTACCTATGGCGGTATTGTGGCGGCTACTTAGATACCTGGGCCCGGGTCAGTCCGATGTCCACAGCCTGGCCACTTCCTGGCGGCCAGAGCCCGCCTGGCCCTCCCAGCGCCAGTTCCTGATCTCGGGCATGTCCTGGCCGTATTTGGTGATGTAGGCCCGGTGCTCCAGCAGCCTGTCGCGGAGGTGCTGCTTCACGTGGGCCGCCCCGGAGACCAGGCCCGGCACCCGGTCGATAACGTCACCCACCAGGTGGAAGCGGTCGAGGTCGTTCAGCACCACCATATCGAAGGGCGTGGTGGTGGTCCCCTCCTCCTTGTAGCCCCGGACATGGAGGTTCGGGTGATTGGCCCGGCGGTAGGTGAGGCGGTGGATCAGCCAGGGGTACCCGTGAAAGGCGAAGACAATCGGCCGGTCCCTGGTGAACAGGGCGTCGAAGTCCCGGTCGTTCAGGCCGTGGGGATGCTCCGAGGCCGGCTGCAGCACCATGAGGTCCACCACGTTCACCACGCGCACCTTGAGGGCCGGCAGGTGCCGGCGCAGGAGGCTGACGGCGGCCATGGTCTCCAGCGTGGGGACATCGCCGCAGCAGGCCATCACCACGTCCGGATCGCCCCCCCGGTCGTTGCTGGCCCACTCCCAGATCCCGATGCCGGCGCTGCAGTGCTTGACCGCCGAGTCCATATCCAGCCACTGCAGCTCTGGCTGCTTGCCGGCCACAATAACGTTCACGTAGTTGCGGCTGCGCAGGCAATGGTCAGTCACCGACAGCAGCGTGTTGGCGTCCGGCGGCAGGTAGATGCGCACCACATCCGCCTTCTTGTTCATGGCTACATCCAGGAACCCCGGGTCCTGATGGCTGAAGCCGTTGTGGTCCTGCCGCCACACATGCGAGGACAGGAGGTAGTTGAGGGAGGCCAGCGGTCGCCGCCAGGGGATCTGGCGCGAGACGTCCAGCCACTTGGCGTGCTGGTTGAACATGGAGTCCACGATGTGAATGAAGGCCTCGTAGCTGGCCAGAAAGCCATGGCGCCCGGTGAGCAGGTAGCCCTCCAGCCAGCCCTGGCACTGGTGCTCGCTGAGCATCTCCAGGACCCGGCCGTCCGGAGACACGTGCTCATCGCCGGGGAGCCGGCTGGCCGTGGAGCGGCGGCTGGTTACCTCGAAGAGAGCGCCCCAGCGGTTAGAGGCCGTCTCATCCGGGCTGAAGACCAGGAAGTTGCGGTGCTCCAGGTTGAGCTTCATCACGTCCCGGAGAAAGACGCCCATGGTCCGGGTGGCCTCGGCCTCCACCATGCCCGGGCTGGTGACGTTGACGGCGTAGTCCCGGAAGTCCGGCAGCGTCAGGTCCCGCTGCAGCCTCCCCCCGTTGGCGTGGGGGTTGGACCCCATGCGCCGTTCGCCCTTCGGAGCCAGGTCCGCAAGCTCGGGCCGGAGGCGGCCGCTCTCGTCGAAGAGCTCCTCCGCCCCATAGCTCCCCATCCACTGCTCCAGAAGCTGCAGGTGGCCAGGACTGCGGGTGACGTCGGCCAGGGGCACCTGGTGAGCGCGGAAGGTGCCCTCTACCGGCACCCCATCGATCTCCTTTGGCCCCGTCCAGCCCTTCGGAGTCCGCAGCACGATCATGGGCCACCGCGGCCGCCCGCTGAAGCCGTCGGCCCGCGCCCTGGCCCAGATCTCCCTGATCTCGGCTATGACGGCGTCCAGGGTCCGGGCCATGTACTGGTGCATCTTCGCCGGGTCATCCCCCTCGACGTAGTAGGGCACGTAGCCGTACCCCCGGAACAGCTCGTCCAGCTCGTCATGGCCGATGCGGGCCAGGACCGTCGGGCCGGCGATCTTGTAGCCGTTGAGATGCAGGATGGGCAGCACTGCCCCGTCAGTGACCGGGTTGAGGAACTTGTTCGAGTGCCAGCTGGTGGCCAGGGGGCCCGTCTCCGCCTCCCCGTCGCCCACCACGCAGGCCACCAGAAGATCGGGATTGTCGAAAGCGGCGCCGAAGGCATGGGACAGCGAGTAGCCCAGCTCCCCTCCCTCATTGATGGACCCCGGGGTCTCAGGAGCGGTGTGGCTGGGAATGCCCCCCGGAAAGGAGAACTGGGTGAACAGCTTCTTCAGGCCGCCCTCATCCTGGGTTACCTCGGGGTAGACCTCGCTGTAGGTGCCCTCCAGGTAGGTATTGGCCACCAGCCCGGGGCCGCCGTGGCCGGGGCCGGTAACAAAGATGACGTTGAGATCGTATTCCCTGATGACCCGGTTCAGATGCACGTAAATGAAGTTCAGGCCCGGCGTGGTGCCCCAGTGGCCCAGCAGCCGCGGCTTGACGTGCTCGACCCTGAGGGGCTCCCTGAGCAGGGGGTTGTCCAGGAGGTATATCTGCCCCACCGACAGGTAGTTGGCCGCCCGCCAGTAGGCATCCATCTTGAGCACCATCTCCGGCGACAGTGTTTCAGGCATACCGGCCTCCTCTCAGGCCGCCCGGGCAGCCCTCTCTCAGGGCCAGTATCCCCGGCGGAGAACCGCCAGTAAATAAAGGAACTACGCGATGCCCCCCTTCGCCCTTACCTAAACCCTCGGCCGCCTGTCAGCCCGGGGCCGTTGCGGCGCACCCGCAGGATAACCTCACCCGGCACGGCATGCCGGCCCGTCCGCCTCGCCGGGGCTACGGAGGCGCCCCACAGGAAGGGCTTCCGCCTCCCCAGCCTGGTGGAGACCCTGGTCAGGACCAGCACGGACAGGATCCCGCCACAGAGGAGGACCGAGGTGATCCATCCGGCAGAGGCGGAGCTGGCCCCGATGCTCCTCAGAAAGGGCGGTGTCCAGGCCAAAATGGTGTATATCGCCAGGTTGTGCAGCAGGAAGAGCCCGGCAACCAGCAGCAGGCCAGGCCGGCGCAGGGTCCGGCGCAGGGCCGCCAGGCTGAGGCTGGCTGCCTGCACACCGGCGCTCCGGCACGGCGGGTCATCAATGAACAGCCACCACAGCGCCGCCGCCCCGATGGCCGGGACACTGCTGAAGAAGAAGACCCCCTGGTAGCTATGGGTCACCGGGTAAATCAGGGACCGGGCCACCGCCAGGGAAACCGCGCCCGAGGCCAGTATCGCAGCGCTGAACATGCCCAGGGTGATGTTGGACCGGGCCCGGGGCGTGCAATGGCGGGCCAGCTTGGGCAGGTTCGGGAAACAGATGCCGAGGCCGAGCCCGTACACCATGGTGAAGCCCAGCAGGGCCGGGTAGCCGGAAGATATCCCTCTCAGGGCCGAGCCCACCGCCAGGACCACCGCTCCCATCCCCACGGCCTTCTTGATGCCGATGGAATCGGCCAGCAGGCCGCGGGCGGGCGCCACGGCCGGTTAGAAGAGCTTGAACACCTGCTTCAACAGCCAGAGGATAATGAAGATCAGCCCTATGACCAGGGCGATATGGATGAGAGCGCCTACGTCGAGGACCAGCAAACCCACCAGCCACAGGACGATGATGACGATGCCGATGACCAACAGACAGCCGCCCATCTCAATCCTTCCCTTCCCGTATCCCGATGCCGATCGCGCCGGGACCGCCGTAGGCCCCTATCACCGGCCCCACTCTGGACACCGAGATGTGAACGCCCGGGAGAGCGGCCGCCAGGCGGTCCGCCATGCCCCTGGCGTCGCCATAGCCCGTAGTATACCCCAGCGCTATCTCCCTGGCCTGGCGAATGCCGAGGGCAAACCGGCAGAGGCTGTCCAGGGCCCGGGCCTTCGTCCGGGCCATCCCCGCCAGGTAGACCTCGCCTTGCCGCATGCCCAGGATGGGCCTCACCCCGAGGGCGCACCCCATCAGGCCGCAGAGCCGCCCCAGCCGGCCGCTCCTGGCGGCGTACCGGGGGCTGTCCGCCATGCTCCGATTATGGATCTGCAGGCTGGCCCGGCGGGCCAGGCCAGCCACCTCTCCCAGGCCCAGCCCCCTGCTGGCCTGCCTGGCGGCGCCGGTGACGCACAACCCCAGGCCCACCGACATGGCCAGGGAGTCAATGACCTCAACGCGGCACCGGCCATTGAGCGCCCGGGCCCCCAGCCTGGCCGAATCGCACACGCCGCTCAGCCGGGAGGTGATGTGAATGGACACGATCTCGTCGGTCTCCCGGGCCAGGCCCCGGTAGGCGGCGGCGAAATCCCCAGGAGAGGGCGCCGATGTGGTAGCCGCCATCCCGGCGGCCAGGCGGCGGTAGAACTCATCGGGGCCCATGTCCACCCCGTCCCGGTAGCTCCACCCGCCCACAATCACGTAGTTGGGGACCACCGTGATGCCCAGCTCCCGGACCAGCCCGGCCGGGATGTCGGAGGCGCTGTCGGTTACAATCCGGACGGCCATGGCCGGCTATGCCGGGCTCCCATCACGGCAGTAGTACTCGGACGGAGTGCGCTTGATCAGCTGGTACCGCTCGAACACGCTGCAGGCGATGCAGATACAGCTCTTGCGCAGGTCCAGGTCGGAGCAACTGGCCACGCCAGTGGCGCAGTACATCCCGGGGACCTCCTCGCGGACCAGCGGGCTCTTCTTGAGGGCGGTGGTCAGGGTGGAGGCCTTGCTCCGGGAGCAGGCGCTCGATTTCTGCACCGGGCACTCGGGGCAGATGCAGAGCGCCGCTTCATCCGCCGTGAATGGGACCTTGATGCTGGCGTCGGACTCCGTCTGGGCCATGCGCTCACCTCCGCCGAAAGCCTCCGGAGCGGCCGCCGGCGCTTTCGCTCCTGCTCCGCAATATAGCCTGCGGCGGCGCCGGCCAGAATTGGGGAACGTACTTAGTCTCCCCTTGCGCGACCTACGCTGCAGGCGGGCCAGGCCCGGAGGCCACAATACGCTTCACGCCTTCGCCAGTGTCCCCGGAGATCGCGGCGCCCGAACAGGCAATCCCGGGGGGCGGCCACCGGGTGCGCCCGGTCCGGCCCGAATAAGTAGTCCCGGCAGGCAGCCTCCGCGGGGCTTTGCGGATTGCCGCGGCCGGCGCTATGCTGCAGCATGGTCATATTGGGGCTGGTCCATCAAACCGGCCGGCCGCTTTGCCGGCCCGGCGTCAGACAGGGTGGTTAACATGACTGAGCGTGATGCCGCCGGGATGATCCTCACCGTGGGCCACTCCACGATGGCCATTGAGCGGTTCCTGCAGCTCCTCGCCGGCAATGAGGTCACCATGGTGGCCGACGTCCGCACGGTTCCACGCTCCCGCCACAATCCCCAGTTCAACCGGGAGGCCCTGCCGGCCGCGCTGGCCTCGGTGCAGATCGGGTACCGCCACATGCCCGCCCTGGGCGGGCTGCGGCGGCCCCTGGCCGAATCGCCCAACACCGGCTGGCGCAACGCCAGCTTCCGGGGGTTCGCCGACTACATGCAGACCCCGGACTTCAGCCGGGCCGTCGGCACGCTGGTGGAGATGGCGGCTGATGAAGCGGCGGTGCTGATGTGCGCGGAGGCGCTGCCCTGGCGCTGCCACCGCTCCCTCATTGCTGACGCCCTGGTGGTCCGCGGGCTGCCGGTGGAGCACATAATGGGCTCCGGCCCCCGCCGGCCCCACGTTCTGACGCCCTGGGCCGCCGTGGCCGGCGGCCGTATCACCTACCCCCCACCCGGCAGGCCTTCTGCCTGAGGCCGCTGCTCCGTGGCGCCGGCCCTGGCCCCGGCCGGGACGGCCGCCGCCGGCCCCTGGTCCCAGGGCTCTACCTCAACCACCGTCTTGATCCTCTCGGGGTGCTCCTTGCTGAACGCCTGCTGGCAGTCCTCCAGCCGGATGCGGCTGGTGACCATCTGCTCCAGGATGCGGTTGAACCGCTGGTTGATGTCGGCAATGTGCCGCAGCGCCATCTCGAAGTGACGCCGGTTGGAGTTGACGCTGCCCACGATCACCTGGTTGTGTCTCACGATGCGGCGGACGACCTGGGCTGCATCCAGCTGCATCTCCAGGTCCCCCCGGGGGATGCCGGTCATGGTGTAGATGCTGCTGGGCGACATGTAGGGGATCAGCCCCACCGCGGTCTCCGCAGCCCCGGAGGCCTCGAAGATCAGGTTCAGGTCCCCGGAAGGCGAGCAGCACAGCTCGACGATGTCTTCCGGGGTCCGGAAACGGGCATCGATGTAGTAGGCCCCGGCATCCCGGACCAGCCTGGCCTTGATGTGGTCCTCGGGCACCACGTCGACCACGTAGGTGCGGGCCTTTGCCAGCCGGATGAGAGTCGTGGCCAGGAGGCCCAGCGGGCCGGCGCCCACCACCAGGGCCACCTTGCAGCCTCCCCAGTCCACGGACAGCCAACCGTGGTCCGGGTGCGGGCAGAACCAGGGCAGCCGCGACTGGATCACCCTCAGCTCATCCACCCCCTTCTCGGCGATGCTCAGGGGCTCCGTCAGGAAGGCCAGCCCGGCGATCTCCGGCGGCACCTTTACCAGGTACTGCTCGTGGTCCACGATGAAGCGGGTCAGCAGGCCGTCCAGCTGGTGAATGCCCCGCTCTCTGAACAGCCCGGTCATGCACATGTCGCTCTGATTGTGCAGGCACGGCTGGCACTGCCCGCACCCCCGGCGGACGGTCGCTACCACGATGTCCCCGGGCGACAGGGACCTGACCCCCGGGCCCACCGCCTCCACCACGCCGACCCCTTCATGGCCCAGGACTATCTCCTGCCGCCCCGGGGCGGGGTCCTGCAGGTTGTGGCGCACCGTCTCGAAATCTGTGCCGTCCAGACCCACCTCTTTGATCCGCACCAGCACATCCCCAGGCTGCCTGATCTCCGGCATCGGCACCTCAAAATGGTGCACACCGGCCTGGTCTCTGTACATGCCCACAGCCAGCATCCTCATCCTCCTCTCCCGGCGGCGGCTCCCGGCATCGCCGCCGGCGAGCCTTCATTTTGCCGCCCTCACGGCGTGCCCGCCGAACTGGTGGCGCAGGGCCGCCAGCAGCCGGTTCCCGAAAGGCCGTGGCTGCCGCGAGCGGAACCGCACCCCCAGGGCGCCGGAGATAACCGGCAGCGGGATGCCCAGGTCCACGCCCTCCTCCACCGTCCAGCGCCCCTCTCCCGAATCCTCGACATAGGCCTCGATCCCGTCCAGGCCCGGGCTCTCCTGTAGGGCCCGGGCCGCCAGGTCCAGCAGCCAGGAGCGCACCACGCTGCCGTACCGCCAGATCTCCGCCACCTGGCGCAGGTCCAGATGGAAATCCTGCCTGGCCTCCATCAGCTCGAAGCCCTCAGCATAGGCCTGCATCATCCCGTACTCGATGCCGTTGTGCACCATCTTGACGAAGTGCCCGGACCCGCTGGGGCCGACGTGGCCCCAGCCGCTCTCCGGGGACGGGGCCAGCGTCCGAAAGACCGGCTCCAGGCGGCGGAACGAGTCTGCGGTGCCGCCTACCATCAGGCAGTATCCCTCCTCCAGCCCCCAGATGCCGCCGCTGGTCCCCACGTCCAGAAAGGAGATCCCCAGGGACTTCAGGGCGGCCGCCCGCCTCACGCTGTCCTTGTAGTGGGAGTTGCCGCCGTCCAGCACCGTGTCCCCCGGGGCCAGCAACACACCCAGCTCCCCTATGGTCTCCTCCGTGGGCTTCCCGGCGGGGACCATCACCCAGACGGCCCGGGGGATGGCCAGCTTCTCCACCAGGCCGGCCACGGAGGCGGCGCCCAGCGCGCCCTTCTTCACCACCTCTTCCTCCACCCCGCTGACAGGGTCGAAAACCACCACCCGGTGACCTCCCCGCAGCAGCCGCTCCGACATGGCGCCTCCCATGCGCCCCAACCCGATCATGCCCAGCTCCATCTTCCCCTCCTGTTGGCCGGCCCCGGGCCCGGCCGCTCCGGGCCGTTGCGGCCCGGGCCTGCCCCGGAGCCGCCGGGTTCACATCTGCGGGCCTTCCGCGGCCCGCGGCGGCGTTGCCTGTCCTGTCTGCGGGCCTTCCGCGGCCCGCGCCGGCGCTGCCCGTCCCGCCTGCGGGCCTCCGCCGGTCCGCGCCGGCGTTGCTCCCGGGCACAGCTTCCGGGCCTCCTCGATGACATGGTCGGCCGTGATGCCCAGCCTGGCCATCACCACCTCCCCGGGGGCCGAGGCCCCGAAGCGGCCTACGCCGATGACTACCCCTTCGGGTCCCACATAGTCCCGCCACCCCCGCGGCGAGGCGGCCTCCACCGAGATCCGCCTGGTCAGCCCGGGCGGCAGCACTTCATCCCGGTACTCCCGGGGCTGAGCGTCGAAGAGCTCCCAGGAAGGCAGCGAAACCACCCGCGCGGCGATCCCTTCCCGATCCAGCCTGAGCCCCGCCTCGAGGGCCACGTGCACCTCGGAGCCGGTCCCGATGATGATAACGTCGAGGCCCGGCTGCTCCTGGGCCTGCCACAGGACGTAGCCGCCGCGCCGCAGGCCGGCGGCCGGGGCCAGCCGGGTGCGGTCGAGGACCGGGAGATCCTGGCGGGTCAGGACTAGGGCGGTGGGTCCATAGCGCCTCTCCATGGCGATGCGCCAGGCCTCCACCGTCTCGGTGGCGTCCGCCGGGCGCAGCGTGACCAGTCCCGGCACGGCCCGCAGGCCAATGAGCTGCTCCACCGGCTGGTGGGTCGGCCCGTCCTGTCCCAGGCCCACCGAATCGTGGCTGAAGATGTAGATGACCCTGATGCCCATCAGCGCCGCCAGGCGCACCGGAGGCCGCATGTAGTCGTAGAAGATGAGGAAGGTCCCGGTGTACGGGATGAGGCCGCCATGCAGCGACATCCCGCTGGCGATGGCCCCCATGGCATGCTCCCGGACGCCGAAGTGCATGTTCCGGTCCACGTAGTCCTCCAGGCCGTAGAAGTGGTCCTTCAGGGTGGTCTTGGTGGACGGCGCCAGGTCCGCCGAGCCACCGATGAAGCCGTGGACGGCCCGGGCGATAGCGTTCATCACCTGGCCGGAGGCGCTGCGGGTAGCGACAGGCTTCTTCTGCTCCCGGAAGAGCTCATCCAGGCCCTGGTCCCAACCGGCCGGCAGGCCGCCGCTGAGATCGGCCATCAGCTGGCCCGCCTCCCGGGGGAAGTCCCGGCGGTAATCGTCCAGCCGGCGCCGCCATTCCTCCTGCCATCGCTTCCCCCGCTCCAGCGCCTGGCGGGTGTGGGCCAGGACCTCGGCCGGCACGGTGAAGGGCTCTTCATAGGGCCAGCCCAGGTTCTTCTTCGCCAGCTTCGCCTCTTCCTGGCCCAGGGGCTCACCGTGGGCGGCGGCGGTCCCGGCCTTGTTGGGGCTGCCGTAGCCGATAACCGTGCGGCAGATGATGATCTTGGGCCTCGACGGGTCCGCCTGCGCCTCGCGCAGGGCGGCGCTGACGCTGCCCATGTCCATGCCGTCTATCGGCCCGATCACTTGCCAGCCATAGGAGCGGAAGCGCTCCGGGACGTTTTCGGCGAAGGCCAGGGACGTCTTCCCCTCGATGGAGATGTCATTGTCATCGTAGAGGACGGTCAGCCTCCCCAGCTTCAACACCCCGGCCAGCGACGCCGCCTCCGAGCTGACGCCCTCCTGCAGGTCGCCGTCAGAAGCCATGACGAACGTGCTGTGGTTAATGATCTCGTGGCCGGGCCGGTTGTACCGCCGGGCCAGCCAGCTCTCGGCTACGGCCATGCCCACGGCATTCCCGAACCCCTGCCCCAGGGGGCCGGTGGTGGTCTCCACGCCGGGAGTGAGCCGGTACTCGGGGTGGCCCGGCGTCCGGCTGCCCCACTGCCGGAAACCCCGGATGTCCTCCAGCGTGAGGTCGTAGCCGGTGAGATAGAGCAGGGAGTAGAGCAGCATGGAGGCATGCCCGCAGGACAGGACGAAGCGGTCCCGGTCCGGCCATCCGGGGTCACGAGGGTTGTGACGCAGAAAGCGGTCCCACAGGACGTAGGCCATCGGCGCCGCCCCCATGGGGGTGCCGGGGTGTCCCGATTTGGCCTTCTCCACCGCATCCACCGCCAGAAAGCGGATGGTGTTCACGCACAGATCATCGAGAGCAGCCTGCCCGTCATTCATGTCCGGCCTCCCCAGGCACGAGGCGCCCTCCGCCCCGGCTATTCCACGTGTAGCACAGCCCCGCTGAGATCAGAATTCGTATGCTTACCTGTCTGGTCCCTTCGCAACCACCCCGAAGGAGGCGCAGGCCGCTGTCCCGCCCCGCCCCGCCCCGCCATGCACAACGACCTCATCCCCCCGGCGCGCCGCTACCGCCGGCCGGAGGACCGGCCATCGGACCTGCCGCCCCTTCCATGCTGTGCCGAGTTGAGGGTTTTGGCTGGTTCGAGCGACCAATCGCATAGAGCGCAGAAGGGGAGGCGTGCAGCGGTCCACCTCGGTGCATAGCTGTTCAACAAGGGAGCGTTGAACCGTCACCTGTACATGGTCACTTGGATGACGGGGAGCCAATAGTGAAACCGACCTCGGCGAGGTCGGCTTTCTTTTGCACGCACCATTTGTCACCGGAAAGGAGTGGTATGGACCAGAAGCCACTGATGGAGGTGCTGGAGGAAGTCGCCCTCAGGATGAAGGTGCTGGAGGCCGAGAGAAACGAGGCCGTCGCCAGGGCCCAGGCGCGAGAGCGGGAGGTGACCGAGCTCGTGGCCCTGATCAATCGGGCTGCCTCCAGACTGGAAGAGATGCTGGAGTTCGAGCGCACCTCCAGGATCCTCAAGCCCGAGCCCATCGACCTGCCCACGCCGTTCCCCAACCTGGAGCTGTTCCACGAGTTCTCTGCGGACCCGGAGAGGCTGCCCAGGGAGCGGCTGCCCGACGTCCCCGACCAGCACACGCAGCTGCCCTGATTGTCTGGATCATCTTGGTCATCAACCTCCGCCAGGGCCGGATTCTCCACCGGCCCTCAATTTCTGCCCGGGCCGGCCTGTCCACCGGCCCCCTGGTGGCCAGCGAACGGGGCTGCCGTGATCCATGCCGGGCTGCCGCGCCAGAGAGGGACCTCCGGTTAGGTAGTTACCGTCACCCCCAACCGCGTAGTCTTCCCGATTCCGCCATGCCCCAGGCGCAGGATCATATATGCATTGCATGTCCCCCCAGGGCCTGCGGGGGTGCGAGGCCCCTCGTGCCCCCAGCAGGCATTTCCCCGCCGGGCGATCCGCTGTTTCCACAGGGCACCGCCCCCGCCAGGCAAACCCCACCGCGCCGAATGCACCCGTTGACGCCGTTTGCGGGTATCCCCCGGAGGAAGTACGGCCTCCCCGGCCCTGAACCGCGTGGACTCCCGGATGCGCTTCCCTCCGCTGTGGTTCACGCTTATACTGAGGATGGCGATGGGGTGGAGGCCGCGCCCGGCTACCTGATTGGGGCGGGCGCCATTGAGGTAATCATGACGGCTGCTCAACTTAAATCGCTGGCCATATACCGCAAACACAAGGGATGCCTGTGCGCTCACTGCCAGGAGGCCCGGAAGGTCCTCTCAGATTACGACAGTCAGCCCAGGGTCTGCGGTCTGGCGAAGCCGCAATAGCCATTTACCCGGGCGTTTTCTGTCTACAAGAGACCGGCCCATCCGGACGGCCTTGGCTGTCCCTACCGGTGGTTCAGCCTTCCTCCGAGGTAACCCTCTGCCACCGCGCCCAGGAACAGTAGCACGGGCGCTTCCGCATCGTTCCGGGCGGTCCGGCTGCTTCAGCTGAGCTTCTCAAACTGGTCCTTCGGGGCCCCGCACACGGGGCACACCCAGCCGTCAGGCAATTCGGTACGGTACGCAACGCCCTCCTGTGGAAGTTACGTAACCGGCATCAGGTAGCATTGCCAGTATCCGCCGCAACGCGTGTTTGCCATATTGATGATTAGCTGGCAGGAAGGCCATGAACGATCATCAGGCGCACCATCAGTCCGGCCACAGCGATCCTGAGGCTGACCATCAGCCCGGCCACGGCGATCACCAGGCGCACCGGCAGCCCGGCCGCAGCGATCACGAGGCGCACCGGCAAACCGGCAGCGGCGATCATGAGGCGCACCGTCAAACCGGCCGCAGCGACCATCACGCCATGATGATAGCCGGCTACCGCCGGCGTTTCGCGGTATGCCTGGTCCTGACCCTGCCCGTCCTGGCCCTTTCACCGTCCGTGCAAGGGTTCCTCGGGATCGACGACAGGATAGGCTTCCCGGGCGATCAATACGTTCTGCTCGGCCTGTCCTCCATCGTTTACCTCTATGGCGGCTGGCCCTTCCTGACCGGCTTCGTTGACGAAACCAGAGGCCGCACCCCCGGCATGATGACGCTGATCGCCATAGCCATCAGCGTGGCCTACGTCTACAGCAGCGCGGTAGTATTCGGGCTCAGCGGCGACGTGTTCTTCTGGGAGCTGGCCACCCTCATAGACGTCATGCTGCTGGGCCACTGGCTTGAGATGCGGTCCATCGCCTCTGCCTCCTCGGCCCTGGAGGAGCTGGCCAGGCTCCTCCCATCGGCAGCTCACCGGCTCCAGCCGGACGGCAGCATCCAGGATGTCCCTCTCCAGCAGCTGGCGCCCGGGGACCGGGTGCTGGTCAGGCCCAGCGAGAAGGTCCCGGCAGACGGGGTGGTGCTCGATGGGGAAACCTCGGTGAACGAGGCCATGCTGACGGGTGAATCGGTCCCGGTGCTCAAGCAGCCAGAGGATGGCGTAATCGGCGGGTCGGTGAACGGGGAGGGAGCCATCACCGTGGAGGTGAGGAGCACCGGCGCCAATTCCTACCTTCCCCAGGTGGCCGAGCTCGTCAGGACGGCCCAGGACAGCCGGTCGAGGGCCCAGAATCTGGCCGATCGGGCCGCGCTCGTCCTGGTGCTGGTCGCGCTGGGAGCGGGGGTGGCCACGCTGGTGGTATGGGCGGGCGTTCTGCGGCATCCCTTCGTCTTCGGCCTGGCCCGCATGGTGACCGTGATGGTGATCGCCTGCCCGCACGCTCTGGGCCTGGCTATCCCCCTGGTGGTGGCGGTCTCCACGTCGCTATCGGCCCGGGGGGGAGTCCTGATCAAGAACCGCGACGCCTTCGAGCGGGCGAGGGGAATCCAGGCCGTGGTGTTCGATAAGACAGGCACGCTGACCGGCGGCCGGTTTGGTGTTACCGATATCATGACCCTGAACGGAACGATGGACGGCCCGGAGATGCTGATGTATGCTGCTTCGGTCGAGACCCGCTCCGAGCACCCTATCGCCAGAGGCGTAGTGGCCTCAGCGGGCCGTACCCTGCCGGTGGATGGCTTCCAGTCCCTCCCGGGCAAAGGGGCGGCAGGCACGGTCAACGGCAGGGCGGTGATGACCGTGAGCCCGGGGTACCTGCGGCAGAACGGCATCCCCGTGACCGATGTCCGCCCGCAGCAGATGGAAGAGCAGGGGAAGACGGTGATCTTCGTGCTCATTGATGGCCAGCCGGCCGGGGCCATAGCCCTGGCGGACATGGTCCGCCCGGAGTCGAAGGAGGCCGTGCGCCAGCTGCAGTCACTGGGCATCCGGTGCATCATGATAACCGGCGACAACCAGCAGGTGGCCCGCCGGGTGGCGGACGAGACCGGGGTCGATGAGTACTTCTCGGGGGTGCTGCCCGCGGAGAAGGCCCTGAGGGTGAAAGAGGTCCAGGCAAGGGGGATCAGGGTGGCCATGGTCGGCGACGGCGTCAACGATGCTCCGGCCCTGGCCCAGGCTGACGTCGGCATGGCCATCGGCGCCGGAACCGACGTAGCTGTGGCCGCGGCGGACGTCGTGCTGGTCCGCGACAACCCCCTGGACGTCGTTTCCACCATCAGGCTCTCTCGATCCACCTACCGGAAGATGATACAGAACCTGATCTGGGCGACCGGCTACAATGTGGTTGCCATACCCCTGGCGGCGGGGGTGGCCTACGGGGCAGGGGTGCTGCTCGATCCGGCGCTGGGCGCGGCCCTCATGGCCGCCAGCACCATCATCGTGGCCATAAACGCCAGGCTGCTGCGATTAGAGAGGAGGGACACATGACCCATGTGGAAATGAGCGGACTTCTGGCGGGTATTCTGAGCATCGTGGCGGGCGTGATAGTGATTGTCTGGCCGCGGGTCCTGGCCTACATCATCGGCATCTACCTGATAGTCATCGGCGTGATCGCCATCGTAGCTGCCACCAGGTAGCGGATGCCTGCCGGACCCACCGGACAAGAGGCGGGCCGGCAGGGGGTAATCCTGCCGGCCCGTAGCAGTCAGAGCCCGGCCACCGGTAACGTTGCCGGCTCTTCGCTTCAGAATTCGCTCTGCTTCCGGCGCCGCCTGATCAGGAAGGCCGCCAGCAGCGCTGCCGCCACCGCCACTACCGCCAGCAGCGGCCACACAAACACCGGGATGCCGCCGCCAGTCCTCGCCTCCTCCTCCGGTCCCTGGACCTCGAAGACCTGGCCCAGGTTGATGATGCCTCCAGGCGTGGTTACCGACACCGCCCTGGCCCCCGGCGCCGCGTCGGCGGCCACCACTACCTGGGCCGTTATCCGGGTGGGGCTGTCCACGGTGAAGCTCTCCACCGTCACCCCTTCCCCGAAGCTGACCGCGGTCGCGCCGGTGAAGTCGGCGCCGGTTATGACCACCTCCATGCTGGTCCCCTGCGTGCCCGAAGCCGGGGCCACTTCGCCGTTGCCGGCATCCGGGAGAGCCACGTTGAAGGCGGCGGCCAGGCTCCCGGTGCCCGACTGCGTGGTCACCGTCACCTCCCTGGCGCCCGCGGCCGCCTCATTGCCGATGGTGATGCTGGCCGTGATCTGGGAGGCGCTGTCCACCGTGAGGCTGTTGGTGGTGATCCCGGCCCCGAAGCTGACCGCCGTGGCCCCCGTGAAACCGGCGCCGGTGATAGTGACGCTGATGGTGTCTCCCGGCGCTCCCTGGCCCGGGCTAACCGAGGCAATGACGGGCAGGCCGGCCACCGTGAAGCCATTGGCCAGGGTGGACGTGCCCGCCGGGGTGGTCACGGTGACATCCCGGGCGCCGGGTGCGGCCGCCCCGCCGATGGTGATGCTGGCCGTGATCTGGGAGGAGTTGTTGACGGAGAAGCTGTTGACCGTGACGTCCGCCCCGAAGCTCACGGCGCTGGCGCCGGTGAAGTAGTTGCCCCACATCATGACGTTGAGGGTCTGCCCCTGCATCCCCTGCCGGGGGCTGACGGTGCCGATGGCCGGCAGAGCCTGGTTGACCGTGAACCCGCCGGGCCGCAGGGCGGTGCCGGCCGCATTGGTCACCGTGACGTCTCTGGCTCCAGGTACGGCCGCGCTGCCAACGGTGATACCGGCCGTGATCTGGGTGGCGCTGTCCACGGTGAAGCTGTTGACCGTGATCCCCGAACCAAAGCTGACGCCGGTCACTCCCGGGAAATTGCCGCCGGTGATGGTGACCGCCAGGGCCTGCCCCTGGGTGGCCTGCGCCGGGCTGAGCATGGTCACGGTGGGAACCCCCACCACCAGATAGGCGCCAGCCTCGGTATCGGTGCCTTCGGGGGTGGTCACCGATACGTCCCGATAGCCCGCCGCCGCCGCCACCTCAATGTTGATGCTGGCCGTGATCTGGGTGTCGTTGTCCACGGTGAATCCGCTGACGGTGACGCCGGCGCCGAAGTCGACCACGGTGGCCCCGGTGAAGTATATCCCCGTTATGGTCACGTTGTCCGTCTGTCCCTGGAGGCCCTGCGCCGGGCTCACCGAGGCAATGGCCGGCGGCGCCTGGTCCACCGTGAATGCGGCAGCCAGGGTGGCCGTGCCCGCGGCGTTGGTCACCGAGACATCCCTGGCGCCCGTGGCCGCCAGGGGGCTGACGGAGATGCTGGCCGTGATCTGGGTGGCGTTGTCCACCGTGAAGCTGTTGACGGCCACATCCGCTCCAAAGGCCACCACGGTCACCCCGTAGAGGTTGTCACCGGTGATGGTCACGCTGGCGGTCTGGCCCTGGTCCGCCTCGGTCGGGCTGACCGCGGTCAGGGTGGGGGTGGCCACGACCACGAAGCCGTTCGCTTCCGCGTCCGTGCCTTCGGGGGTGGTCACCGAGACGTCCCGGTAGCCCACCGCTGCCGCCGCATCTATGGTGATGCTGGCCGTGACCTGGGTGTCGCTGTCGACAGTGAAGTTGTCGGTGATGATGCCGGCGCCGAAGTCTACCCAGGTGGCCCCGGTGAAGTAGCTCCCCGTTATGGTCACGTTCTCCGCCTGGCCCTGCAAGCCATCGCCGGGATTGACCGAGGCGATGGCCGGCGGCGCCTGGTCCACGGTGAATCCGCCGGTCAGCGTTCCAGTCCCCGCGGCATTGGTCACCGAGACATCCCGGGCGCCCAGGACCGCAGCGCCGCTGATGGAGATGCTGGCGGTGATCTGGGTGGCGTTGTCCACCGTGAAGCTGTTGACGGTTATGCCAGGGCCGAAGCTGACCTCCGTCACTCCGTAGAGGTCGGCCCCGGTGACAGTCACGCTGGTGGTCTGCCCCTGGTCCGCCTCGGTTGGGCTGACCGATCCCACGGTGGGGATGGCCAGGACCATGAAGCCGTTGGTGAGGGTGGCGGTGCCGCCCGGCGCCGTCACTGAGACATCTCTCATGCCCGGCGCGGCCCCCGCGCCGATGCTGATGTTGGCCGTGATCTGGCTGGGGCTATCCACGGCGTAGCCGTTGGTGGTGATCCCCGCGCCAAAGCTCACTGCGGTCGCTCCGGTGAAGCTGCTGCCGGAGATGGTTACGTTCAGGGTCTGTCCCTGCGGCCCTTCGTTGGGGGTGGCCAGGCTCACGGCCGGGATGCCCAGCACCGTGTAGCCGTCGGGCAGGGTGCCCGTGCCGCCCGGCCCGGTGACCGAAACGTCCCTCAAGCCGGGCGTGGCCGCGCCGCCGATGGTGATGCTGGCCGTGATCTGGGAAGCGCTGTCCACAGTAAAGCTGTTGGTATTGACGGCCTCGCCGAAGCTCACTGAGGTGGCCCCGGTAAAATAGCCGCCGGTGATGGTCACGTCCAGCGTCTGGCCCTGAATCCCCCAGGACGGGCTGGTGGAGGTAACACCTGGCGGCGCCGGGTTGACGGTGAAGCCGGAGGTCAGGGTACCGGTGCCGGCGGGGTTGGTAGCGGTGACGTCCCTGGCTCCCGGCGCGGCCCAGCCGGCCACCGTTATGCTGGCGGTGATCTGGGTACCGCTGTCCACGGTGAAGCTGTTCACGATTATCTCTGAGCCGAAGCCCACAGAGGTCGCCCCGAACAGGTTGGAGCCAGTGATGATGACGCTGGTGGTCTGTCCCTGTATGGCCTGGCCCTGGCTGAGGGAGGTGATGGACGGGACGCCCAGCACTGCGAAGCCGTTCTCCAGGGTATCGGAGCCCTCGGGGGTGGTTACCATCACGTCCCGGGGACCAGGCGTGGCTCCCGCGGCGACGGTGATGTCGGCCTCTATCGTGTCGCCGTCCATGACCAGCACCACGTTGTTGTACCAGCTGGCCAGGGTTCCAGTGGCGCGGTTGAGGGCGTTTCCGCCGCCCAGGTCCCCACGGTAGTAGAGCGTTCTGCTGGAGGCTGTCGTCGAATAGCAGGTGCCGCTCGATGTATAGGCACTGTTGTCGATGCAGTAGTCGACCAGCAGGTTGTCCACGCCGTTGTAGTCGAACGGGGTGGTGAACTCGAACTCGATCCAGCCCGGCACCGACCACACGTCCTTGTCTACATTTGTGGCGTGCAGGACCGTGGTCCATCCGGTGTTGACATAGCTGGTGGATGGGAATGAGCTCATGGACGTGTGCTGCATGCGGATGTAGAAGTGGTCCAGGTCCTGTCCCGGCCTCTGAGTGCAGTACAGCCTCAGCTTCCGTATCTGGCCCGGCTGCCCGATCTCGCCCGCCAGCAGGATGGATTGCGTGCGTGAATCATCGTAGAACGTGCAGAATGGGTACCCCTGGGCAGCCGTCCCGGTCCCGACCTGCACCTCCGGCGTGCCCGTGCCGGGATTCACCACGAAGCTGTTGACGGTGATGCCCGGGCCGAAGCTCACCAAGGTCGCCCCCGTGAAGTAGCCGCCGGAGATGGTCACGTTCTCGGTCTGTCCCAGTATGCCCTCGCCCGGAATGGCTGAACCGACGATCGGCGGGGCCTGGTCGACGGCGAAGCCGCCGGGGAGCGCCCCCGTCACGCCGGCCCTGGTCACCGACACGTCCCGCACGCCAGTGGCGGCGGAGCCGCTGATGCTGATGGCGGCGGTGATCTGGGTGTCGCTGTCCACCGTGAAGCTGTTCACGGTTATCCCCGCGCCGAAGCCTACCGCCGTCGCCCCGGTGAAGCTGGTCCCGGTGACGGTGACGCTGAGCGTCTGACCCTGATCGGCCTCGGCCGGGTTGACTGAGACTACGGTGGGTGCCGCCAGGACCGTGAAGCCGCTGGCCAGGGCATCCGACCCGCCCGGTGTGGTCACGGTGACGTCCCTGGACCCCAGCGCGGCTCCGGCCGCAATGCTGACATTGGCCGTGATCTGGGTGGGGCCGTTCACGGTGAAGCTGTTGGTGGTGATGCCCGCGCCGAAGCCCACCGCGGAGGCATCTGTGAAGTAGCTGCCGCTGATAGTAACGCCCAGGGTCTGCCCCTGCGCTCCCTGGGACGGATTGATCGAAGTGACGTCGGGCGGCGCCTGGTTGACCAGGAAACCGCCGGCCAGGGCCGCCGTGCCCGCGGGGTTGGTCACCGAGACATCCCTGGCGCCCGGCGTAGCCGCCGCACCTACCGTGATGCTGGCCGTTATCTGGGTGGCGCTGTCCACAGTGAAGCTGTTGACGGTCACCCCGCCGCCGAAGCCCACGGCCGTGGTGCCCAGCAGATTGCCCCCGGCAATGGTCACGGAGAGCGATTGCCCCTGTATTGCCTGGGCCGGGTTGACCGAGCTCAGGCTGGGCGCGCCGACCACCAGGAACCCGTTGGCTTCCGTGTCGGCGCCCCCGGGGGTGGTCACGGTAACGTCCCTGTACCCCGGGGTGGCGCCCGAGCCAATGGTGATGTCAGCCTCTATGGTGTCCCCCTGCATCACCAGGACCACGTTGGCGTAGTAGCTCAGGCGGGAGGTGGCGGTGGCCTGGTTGAGGACATTGCCGCCGGCCAGGTTGGCAGAGCAGTACAGCGACCGGTTGGCGCCGGCCGTCTGGTAGCAGTAGCCATACGATGTGGAGTACGTGTTGTCTATGCAGTAGTCCACCAGGAGATTGCTTGTGCCGTCGTAGTCGAAGGGGGTGGTGAGATCAAACTCGACCCACCCCGGCACCGTCCAGGCATCCACATCCACGTTGGTGGCGTGCAGGACGGTAGTCCATCCGGCGTTGACGAAGCTGGTGCTGGGGAATGAGCTCATGGAGGTATGCTGCATGCGGATGTAGAAGTGGGACTGGTCCTGCCCCGGCCTCTGAGTGCAGTACAGCCTCAGCTTGCCGATCCGGCCCGGCTGACCGATCTCGCTGGCCAGCAGGATGGACTCGGTGCGGGCATCATAATAGCTGTTGTAAAAGGGAAGCGCCACCTCGGAGGTCCCGGCTCCGACCTGCACCTCTGCCGAACCGGCGGACGGAGTCACCACATAGCTATTGGCAGTTATCCCCGGGCCGAAGTCGACCGCGGTGGCCCCAGTGAAATAGCTCCCCACCAGCGTCACATTCTCCGTCTGCCCCTGGATGCCCTGATTGGGGGTCACCGACTCCACGGCCGGCGGAGCCTGGTTGACGGTGAATCCTGCGGCCAGGGTAGCAGTAACGCCGGCCTTGGTCAGCGACACGTCCCTGCCGCCCGGGGCAGCAGTCCCAGCCACGTCGATGCCGGCCGTTATCTGGGTGTTGTTGTCCACGGTGAAGCTGCTCACGGAGATCCCCGGGCCGAAGCCCACCGCGGAGACACCTGTGAGATTGTCGCCCGAAATGATGACGGAGAGCGCCTGCCCCTGCACCGCCTCGACGGGACTGACCGCGGTGATGACGGGAAGGGTCAGGATGGTGAAGCCGTCCGTGAGGTTGTCCGTGCCACCGGGGGTCACTATCACGACATCCCTGGGACCAGGCGTCGCCGCGCCGGCGATGGTGATGTTGGCCGTGACCTGATTGGCGCTGTCCACAGTGTAGCTGCCGGTGGTCACATCCGCGCCGAAGTCCACCGAGGTGGCTCCAGTGAAGTAGCTGCCCGAGATGATGATGTCGAGGGTCTGCCCCTGCACTCCCTGGGCCGGACTGACCGACCCTATGGAGGGAGGGGCCTGGTTGACCGTGAAACCGCCGGTCAGCGTGTCTGTGCCCGCGACATTGGTGACCGAGACGTCCCGTGAACCCGGGGTGGCCGCAGGGCTGACGCTGATGCCGGCCGTGATCTGCGTGGCATTATCCACGGTGAAGCTGTTGACGGTTACGCCGGACCCGAAGCTCACCGAGGTTACTCCGAGGAGGTCCGCGCCAGAGACGGTTACGCTCAAAGACTGGCCCTGGACGGCCTGGGCCGGGGTGACCGAGCTCAGGCTGGGCGCGTCCACCACCAGGAACCCGGAGGACTCCGTAGCGGCGCCCTCGGGAGTGGTGACGGTCACGTCCCGGTACCCCGGCGCCACCCCTCCGTCGATGGTAATGCCGGCCGTTATCTGGGTGTCGCTGTCCACGGTGAAGTTGTCGGTGGTGATGCCGGCGCCAAAGCTCACCGAGGTGGCCCCGGTCAAGTAGCTGCCGGCTATGACCACGTTCCCGGTCTGCCCCAATATGCCCTGCGCCGGGGCCAGTGATGCTATCACCGGCGGCGCCTGGTCCACCATGAACCCGCCGGAGAGCGTCGAGGTCCCCGCGGCATTGGTCACCGAGACATCCCGGGCGCCCACTGCGGCCAGGCCGCCGATGGAGATGATGGCCGTGATCTGGGTGCCGTTGTCCACGGTGAAGCTGTTCACGGTGACGCCGGGGCCGAAGCCGACGGAAGTCACGCCGTAGAGGCCCGTGCCAGTCAGGGTCACCGCGGTGCCCGTCCCCTGGTCGGCCTCGGCCGGGCTCACCGAGCCCAGGGCCGGAGCAGCCACCACCAGGAAGCCGTTCGACAGGTTGTCCGTGCCTCCGGGGGTGGTCACTGCGATATCCCGGTACCCCGATGATGCGCCGCCATCGATGCTGATCTCAGCCACTATGGTGTCGGCCTGGATGACCAGCACCACGTTGTTGTACCAGGCCATCCGGGCGCCCGAGGCGCTGTTCAGCAGGTTCCCACTGGAGAGATCGGTGTGGTGCGCCACCGTCCGGTACGGGCCGGTAGCGGTGGAGCGGCAGGTGCCATTGGACGTCCAGTTGCTGTTGTCGAGGCAGTAGTCGATCAGCAGGTTGTCCACCCCGTTGTAGATGAAGGGGGTAGTCAGCTGGAACTCCACCCAGCCGGGGACCGTCCAGCCGGCCACGCTCACGTTGGTGGCATGCAGGACGGTGGTCCATCCGCTGTTCACGTAGTAATTGGATGAGAATGAGCTCATGGTGGTGTGCTGCATCCGGATATAGAAGTTGGCCAGGGTCTGTCCCGGCCGGCTCGAGCAGTACAGCCTCAGCCTCTGGATCTGTCCCTGCTGGCCGATATCGCTGGCCAGCAGGATGGACTGGGTGCGGGCATCGCACCAGTAGGTGTAGAACGGGTAGTCGACCGGCGAGGTTCCCGTGCCGATCTGGACCGGGGCTGAGGCCCCCCCGGGGTTCACCGTGAAGTTCTCGGTGGTGATGCCGGCGCCCAGATCCACCGCCGTGGCGCCGGTGAAGTCGGTGCCGACGATGGTCACGTTCTCCGATTGCCCCTGGATGCCCTGGGCCGGGCTGATCGACATTACGTCGGGGCCGGGCACCACAGTGAAGCCGCCCGCCAGGGTGCCGGTACCGTCAACATTGGTCACCGAGACATCCCTGGATCCCAGGGCCGCCGCGGCGTCAATGGTGATCCCAGCCGTGATCTGGGTGTCGTTATCCACGATGAAGTTGTCGGTGGTGATCCCAGCCCCGAAGCTCACCGCGCTGGAGCCGGTGAAGTCCGTGCCGGCCACCGTAACGCTCAGGCTCTGCCCCGGCCCGCCCATGTTGGGCGTGGCAGAGGCCACCGTGGGCGGGATGGCCAGCGCCGGCGTGGAGCCCGAAAGGAGGGCGGCCAGCGCCAGTATCAGGCCCACGGCCACTGCGTACACAAACCTGGATCTCTTCATCTATCGTCTCCTGCCATATGCGAATCTCGCCGCCCGCAAGCGGCAGCCAGGCTTCCGCAGCGAGACGGCTAATATGGACCCAGTCTGGCGCACCGTGGAAGGCCGGTAAAAGCCCCACCTGGCTCTGTGTTATGAGCCAAGTGGCCCACTCTGGCGGGAAGAGCAGTGGCGCGCGCCGGCGCAATCCCGAGGGCGGGGAGGCGGGGCCCGGCAGGACGTCAGATGCGCCGGTTCGATCCGGCGCGGCAGGTGAGGAGCCAGGCGCGAGGAGGTCTGTTATGGTGAGCAGCGTGGTGAGGCCGGCCGTCGCGGAGGATAGAAGCGGAAGATAGAAAAGGACGGGCGGGGGACGGTTCACCATCCCCCGCCGTGAGACTGCGGAGCTAGGCCTTGCCGATGCGGAATACCTTGGTGGCGCACTTGGGGCACTTGCCCTGCACAGCCGGCCGCTTGTTCTTGAGGGTGACTTGTTTCGGGGCTTGGATCTCCACCTTCTTCTTGCACTTCACACAGTACGCTTGGGCCATCCTGAATCCTCCTTTCCCCTGAATCGTTTCCGCTGAACCTATCACTGTTTGGGCTTCGCGTCAAGAGGGCGTCGCCAGAAGCAGCCCTCCCTGGTAGCATCCGGTGCCCTGCAGCATGCGGCAATCCGCCCGCTGTCTGTGGCCGCCCGAGGTATCGTTTCGGACAGTCCTCAAGCACCTATTGACAATGGTCGTCCATGAGCACTAGCATCGAAAAACGCCTCTAGCTCACCCCGGTGATACCTGTTTCGCGCTCATCTGTAATAGACCGCCAATTGACGGCCGCCGGCAGGGCCGACTAACATAGTCCCGGGCCAGCAAGACCGGAGCCCGGAGGCTGCCGTGCTGACACTCCCGGTCGAGGTGGAGGAGGCTGCATGTCTGAGAAGCGCCGGAATGAGAAGGAAGACGAAAAGCACACCGAGAAGCAGGAAAAGGAAGACGAGAAGAGGAAGGGCTGGGATGAGAAGTGGCGGCGGGACCGGGTCAATGCGGTCAGCTGGGCCCTGATTATCATCTGGGGCGCCATCGTCCTGCTGGCTGAGACCAGCGGCTTCGGCGCTGACCACTTCAGCTGGTGGGAAGGTCAGGCCTGGGCCGTCTTTTTCGCAGGCGCGGGGGCTGTTCTGCTGCTCACCGCGCTCTTCCGCATAGTCTTCCCGGAGCACCGGCGGGCCATTGCCGGCGCGGTGATACTGGGCCTGGTGTTTCTGGGCGTGGGGGTGGGCGAGCTCTGGGAGTGGGACTATGTCTGGGTGGTGGTGCTGATCGTCATCGCGCTGATCATCCTGCTCTTCGCCTTCAGCCCCCGCCGCAGGTAGCCCGAAGGAGCATCCGTCCGGTCAGGCCCTACAGGCGGCCCAGGTTCATGGTCATGAGCTCGTTCCAGGCATAGTCCAGGGGCGTCCACCAGCGATCGCGGCCTATGCAGCGGAAATACGGGGGCCGCAGGGCCAGTATCAGGTCGCCGATCCTGTAGCGGGCCAGCACCGGGGTCGAGACAATAAGGCTGCCAAGCTCGCCCGGCCTCATTTCATGCAGCATCTTGACGCCGCGGCAGGTCTGGACCTCGAAGAGGAACTGGTCGTAGTTCGGCACCCAGGCGCGGCGGCGGTCTCTCTGCTGGCCGAACATGCCTTCCGTGGCTCCATATATCTCGCGGATGTCGACCGGGCCATACAGTGCCCGCAGCGCAGGCTCGTACCTGGTGTTGATGCCGGCGACGCTGCCCAGGGTCATCACCCGCACCTTCCAGAGGTCCCTGGGATAGACGCGGTGCGCACGGCGCAGAAAGCGTCCGAAAAGAAGTGCCGTCGGAGCGACGCCGCCAACCATGGTGACATTCTCGTCCCGGCACTTCTGGTAAGCCATCTCGAACCGCGCCTCCCAGTCGCGGGGTGACTTGCCTCCACCCAGCGCATCGATGTCCGCCTGTGCGGGCACCGAGCGTATCGGCGTGAAGGCTGACACATGCTTGAGGTATATGCCCGAGCTGTAGCCGTACTCCAGGTCCCTGTCTCCTGCCCTGAGCTTGCCCACCACCGAGGGGAAGTTCAGGTTCAGGTTGGCGCCCTCCAGGATCTCGGGGCAGCCCTGGCTCACGACGTAGTTAAGCATGGCCCGTCCGGCGCTGATCCTCATCTGAAGATCGGTGGGCGTCATGGGAATGAACTTCGACTCGTCCCCGGTCGTGCCGCGGGTTATGGCCCAGCCCACCGGTTCCTCTCCCAGAAGCACGCCGGTCTCACCACCCATCACCCGCCTGATCAGAGGCCTGTATTCCTCGTATCCCATGACGGGGAAGGCCTGTCGGAACCCGGGCAGGTCATCCAGGCCGGACGCCCCGCGCCAGCGGCCGTACTCCGTGGCCGCATACCCCTTCAGAAGAGCCGCCAACACCCTGCGCTGCGCCGGCGCCGGCGCTTCGACCGCCGTGTGCCAAGGCTGAAGCAGCGCCGTCAAGAGGTCCATCGTCTGCTGGCGCGCGCGTGCCCGCGCACCTTCATCACCACTATTCATCCGAATGTCCGGGGCCGCGATGCCGGCGCCATATGGCCGGGACGGGCTACGCCATGAACTGCCGCAGGAACACCTCGAAGGTCAGCAGGCGCATGATGCGGTCCGCGTTGTCCCTGGTCCCGTCCTGGTGCTGGTCGATCAGCGCCTGCACGTAGTCCTGCCGGAAGTACTCGCGGGAGGCCGCGGTGGGGACCAGCAGCATCTCACGGACGTATTTCCTCCATTCGCTGTTGGCCCGCAGCCATCCGGCGTCGTCTATGTACCGGTAGCTGTTCGGGAGGTATATTCTTCCCTTGGAAACGGTGTAGAGCTTCTGCTTGATGGTCTCCTTGCCGAAGCGCCAGGCCTTCCCCGCCCGCCAGAGCACGAAGGGCCAGCTGGCGGGGACCATGGTCTTGTTGTAGGGGATCCGCGCCAGCTCCGGCGAAAGCTTCATCAGGAACTCGCGGTAGATGTAGTGGCCCAGCCTCTTATTCGGGGGCAGGCTGTAGGCCAGGTCATTGAGCTCGTTGTCCACCGTGGGGCATGATATCTCCACCAGGTCCCTTCCGTAGACATGCATGGTGGCAATGTAGGCCAGGCGCGAATGCCAGTAGAACTCGTCGAACGCCAGCTGCGGGTCCCTGGAGGACATCCTCTCATACACCCCGCCGAAGGCCCTGGCCGGGGCTTCACGCGCAACGTCGTGGTACCGGGGAAGAAAGACCTGCAGCATCTCCGCCTCGCGGAAGACGCTCCGGTCCTTCTGGAAATCGGCGTACATGTCCTCCCGGCTCATCCCGGCCACCCGCGACTCGCGCAGGAAGGCGCCGCCCAGCGTCTGGCCGAAGCCGAGACCGTCGAAGACCACGTCGACATCGGCGGCGATGGCCTGGTACGCCGGGACCATGTAGCTCAGCCAGATGCTCATCCGGCCCTCGGTGAGCCACACCGCCCGCTCCGCGCTCCGTACGATGAGCTCGGGCGTGATCTCGATGGAGCGATGAGCAGTGCCGCAGGCGCGGCCCACCTGCTCGGCGATCTTCACCTCGCCGCAGTGGAGCGGGCCGTAGACGAACGTGGGCAGGCCCTTGCGCCGGGCCGGATCAATAGAGGCCAGAACGGCCCTGGAGTCCAGCCCGCCGCTCAGCGACAGGCCGTACCGCAGGTTGTCCTTCATGCGGATGGCCGTGGCTTTCTTGATGGCGGCGATCAGCTGCTCCACGGCCGTCTCGTCCGAGATGCCGGAGTCAGGCTGGTAGTTGAGGTCCCAGTACTGGGTGCGGGTGAGCCGCCCCTGCCCGAAGGTCAGGGCTGACGCCGGCTCCAGGTAGTGGATCCCCGAGAAGAGTGTCTTGTCCCCCCAGTACTCGCCGAAGGCCAGGTTCATGGCGATGCCTTCGATGTCCACTTCCTTCTTGAATGACGGGTCCTGCAGGATGGCCCTGGCCTGGGGGCCGAAGAGCAGCCCTCCATCGTGCAGCGCGTAGTAGATGGGCCGCAGGGTGTTCCGGTCATTGACCAGTATGGCCTTCTTCTCCCTGAGGTCGCAGATGATCAGGGCGAAGTTGCCGTTCAGCCGGCGGAACGAATCCAGGCCATGTTCCTCGTAGAGGTGCAGGCAGAACTCGGCGTCGCTCTGTGAGGCAAAGCGGTGCCTGGCCTCCAGCCGCTTCTTCTCGTCATCGTAGCCATAGACCTTGCCGTCCATCATCAGGCACAGCGTCCGGTCCTCGTTGAAGACGGGCTGTCCCCCGGCGTCGAACTTCCCCAGGTGCACCCGGGCGATGTGGAAGGGCGGGTCCACATAGCGGTCAATGCGGTACCACGTCTCATGCGCCACGGCCGCGATCATGCGGTCCAGCAGCCCGTCGCGGACACTATCCGAGATGTAACCCACCAGGCCCGGCATACGCTCACCTCCCAAACAGATTCAGAACAGACCAGTCCGGCGCAGGACGCACGGCAGGCGAACTCGAGTAGTATGTCACATGGCGGAGGCGCAGCACAATACGCGGCCGGCAAACGCCGGCCGTCAAGGGATTGCCCGGCCCGGAGCGACTAAACTGCTGGACGCGGCCCTGGGCCTGGCGCGTGCGCCGGCTCGTGGCCCGCCGCGTGGAACAGGAGCACGATCAGCTGAAGACGGTCAACTGACGGATCAGGCTACCTGGGAGGCGTTGAGCCGCCATCCGTATCGTGGTCACTTGGATGGCGGGGAGCCAGTAGTGAAACCGGCCCCGAGCGGTCGGTTTTTTGTTTTCCGGGGGGAAAGGAACGAGCCAGATGTTGAGAAGCAACGGGGGTATGGCATCGGGCGCCGCCAGGATTCTGCTCACCGCCGCCGTCGCCATCATGGTCGCGGGCAGCATGGCCCTGGGCGGCATAGCGGCCGGCCCGGCCGCGGCGGCTGACGCCGCCGGGGCGGTTATACCGGCGGTCTCCCTGGATTCCGGGTACTTTCACAGCCTGCTGGTAACCAGCAGCGGCGCCCTGTGGGCCTGGGGCGACAACAGCCGGGGCCAGCTCGGGGTAGGCGACCGGACCGACAGGCTGAGCCCAACCCAGGTGGGCACCGCCACCAACTGGAAATCGGTGTCGGCCGGCTGGTACCACTCCCTGGGAGTGCGGGCCGACGGCACCCTGTGGGCCTGGGGCGACAACAGCGCCGGCCAGCTGGGGACGGGCGGCCGCGAGTCCGCCAACAGCCCCACCCCGGTGGGCGCCGGCACCGACTGGGTGGCGGTGGCGGCCGGGCAGGGCCATTCCCTGGGGCTGCGCTCCGACGGGACGCTGTGGGCCTGGGGCAATAACGAGGACAACCGCATGGGCACCGGGAGCAGCAACACTCCGGCGCAGGTGGGCTCGGCCACCAGCTGGGTGTCCATCGCCGCCGCGGACGCCCACTCGCTGGGCGTGCGCCGTGACGGCACCCTCTGGTCCTGGGGCAGAAATGAAACCGGCGAGCTGGGCCTGGGCCACGCCAATATGAGGTCCGGCCTGAACCAGGTGGGCTCCGGCACCGACTGGGTATCGGTGGGCAGCGACTTCCGCTACTCCATGGCCATCCGCCGCGATGGGAGCCTCTGGGCCTGGGGCTGGAACACCCAGGCGCAGCTGGGAGTGGGCCACAAGGACAACCGTTCTGCCCCGACACAGGTGGGCGGGGCCTCGTGGTCGGCCGTCTTCCCTGGACGGGTGCATTGCCTGGGGATACAGTCCGACGGCAGCCTCTGGGGCTGGGGCGCCAACTACGACGGCCAGCTCGGCCTGGGCGACCTGATGGAGCGGATCTCGCCGGCCCGCGTGGGCAACGCCGCATGGGCCACGGCCTCCGCCGGGGACGCCTTCTCCGCCGGCGTGCGGGCCGACGGCACCGTCTGGGGCTGGGGCCGGGGCGAAACCGGCCAGACCGGCACAGGCGCCACCGAGGCTTCCTACCGGCCGGCCCAGTGCAGCCTGCCGCCCATGGACTGGCCGCCCACCGTGAACACGGTGGCCGCATCGCGCGTCCTGGGGACCATGGCCAATCTGAATGGCTACCTCTACAGCCTGGGGACCGGCTCCACCTCGGCCCAGGTCTCTTTCGAGTGGGGCCCGGGGACATCCTACGGGCAGATCACCGCCCCCAGGACCATGACCGCCACCGGCGCCTACAGCGCCGGCATCAGCGGGCTGCAGCCCGAGACGTGGTACCACTTCCGGGCCAAAGTGGAGGGCACCCAGGGCACCACCTACGGCGGAGACCTGAGCTTCAAGACCACCACCGCGCCGCCCACCCCTCCTGATGTGAAGACGGCGGACGCCAGCCGCATCACCGGTACGGGAGCGCGGCTTAACGGCAACGTGGCCACCCCGGGCACGGCCGAGAGCATCACCGTCAGCTTCGAGTACGGCACGGCGCCGGACGCGTTTGCCTGGCAGACCGACAACGACAGCATGAGCCGCGCCGGGGCCTTCTATGCCGACGTGACGGGACTGGCCTCGGGGACCACCTACTACTTCAGGGCGAGGGGGGCCGGGGACGGAGAAGACCTGGGGGGCGTGTACTCCTTCACCACCACCGGCACGCCGGTCCGCGCGCCGCAGGTGCAGACCGCGGCGGCCGATCGCCTGACCACCCGTTCGGCCCGTCTCAACGGGAAGCTGGCCTCCATGGGCACGGCCGTCAACGTGACAGTGCTGTTCGAGTGGGGCGAAACCCCGGGCTCATTGACGCGGGAAACCGGGGCCACCGGCCGCAGCTCCACCGGCGACTTCTACTGCGATGTGGACGGGCTCTTCGCCGGCCGCACCTACTACTATCGGGCCCGGGCGGTGGGCGATGGCAACGGGTACGGCTCCGAGGAGCATTTCACCGTGCCGGCCGTGGTCCCGCAGCCCACCTCCATCAGCCCCGGTAGCGCCACCCTGGGCCAGACCGCCACTGTAACGGTGGCGGGCCAGGATTTCGCCAACTGCATAGGCCTGGACCTGGGGCCGGGGATCTCCGTGCAGGAGTTCACCGTGATCAGTGACAGCCGCATAACGGCGCGCGTCACCCTGGCCTCTGACATAGCTCCGGGGCCCAGGGACGTTACCGTGAATACCGTGAACGGCTCATACGTCCTGCCGGGGGGCTTCGTGGTGAGGGGTGAGTCTTCGGGCGCTCTGCCTCTGTGGGCCTGGGTGGCGATGGCCGGGGGCGGAGCCCTGGCCTGCGGAGGTCTGCTCTACCTGGTGTTTCGACCGCGCCGGGCCGTTTCCCGCCCTCAGCCGCGGCAGGAGCGCCCGGCGGGCGCCTGATACCGGCGCTGCCTCATAGGGGCGCCTGGCGCGGCTCCGCTTCATGCCGGCGCCTCTTCTGGCCCCGGCTTATGCCGGCGCCTGGTCGCCTTCGTTGATATAGCATGTCAGCGCCCCCGAGGGGCACCTCTCCACCTGCTCCACGATGGTCTTCGTGTCCGCCCCGTTGATGTTGACCCAGGGGCGCCGGCGCGGGTCGAACACTCGGCGCAGCCCTTTGAAGCAGATGGTCGAGTGCGTGCACAGGGCCGGCCGCCAGACCACGGTAACCTCCCCATTGGTATACCGCTTCACCACGTCACCCGCATCCATGGGAGCCCTCTACTCCCCCTCCCGGCAGGCTGGGGCGCTACCCGGCGCGTCTAGCGCCTGGGGGTGGTGGCCAGGCCGATGACAATCACCGCCACTATGGCTGCCGCGAAACCCGCCAGAACGTACCATCCGATCATGTGGTGGTCCTCCTTATGATGCTTCAATCATACCCCATTTGCCCTTCGCCTTAGAAATCGACGGGCGGCGGCAGGGCGCCCCTGGGGGCTGGAGCCGTCCGCCATGGCCGGTCTCACGCTGGCAAGATCACGCCGAATGAGCCGTCTTTGCACAGGGTCCGCCTTTCACCGCGGGTTCGACCCCGCATTCTCCAGGGGTTATGATCCTGGTATGGATCCCAAATCCGACAGGCTGAAGAGGGGCATTCTGGTCATTGCCGGCAGTGTTGCCCTGGGCATCGGGATTGTGGGGATCTTCGTTCCGGTTCTTCCAACGACACCACTCCTGATCCTGGCAGCCCTCTGTTACATGAGAGGCTCGCAGCGACTGTACAATGCGCTCCTGGGTAATCGGCTCGCCGGCAGCTACGTCAGGAACTATCTTGAAGGCAGGGGGATGACCCTCAAGATGAAGATATGGACGTTGACACTGCTGTGGGTCAGTCTGGTACTAACCGCCGTATTGGCCACCGGGAGCTGGATAATCCGTATCATACTGGCGGTGGTATTGGTGGGAGTCACCATTCACATCCTCACGATCAAGACCGCAAGGCCCTAGCGGCTTGTCCATACATCGCTGGCCGCGGCCCGGAAGCAGCCAGCCCACCCGGCGGGATGTCTCTGGATCTGCCTGCAGACGGGACGCCCAGCTGCCGGCCCAGCCGGCGGAGTGTCTCTGGATCTGCCTGCGGACGAAACGCCCGGGAGCCGCCGCCCGCCCTCTCATGGTAGAATGCTGGCCAGAAACGCTGAGCGCAGGAGACAGACGTGAAGACGCATCCCTATCCGGCCGAACACATGTGGCGCGACCTGGAGTTCTCCATGGAGTATGACGAGGAGAAGCGCTGCATCATAAGGGCCCCGGTGGCCCCGGGGCTATGCGGCGACCAGGGAACGATGGGGGTCGGCTTCATCGCCACCCTCTTCGACCTGGTGGGCGGGGAGCTGGCAGCCAGGACGGCCTATCCGGACTGGATCGCCACGGCGGACCTGGTCCTCTACTCCAGGGAGCGGGCCCGGGCCGGGGAGTTCACGGCCATCGCCCGGGTGGCCCGGGCCGGGCGGAGCTCCATAGTCATCGAGTCCGACATGCTGGTCAGGCCCCGGCCGAGGGGCGCGGCGATGCCCGTCGGCACGGCCATGGCGGCCTTCACCCGGCTCAAGAGCCGGGAGGACACGGCCCAGGTAGCCAGGGTGGACGGCCCGCACCAGGTCTTCAGCCTGGAGGGGCGTGTTCCGGAACACAGCATCCTGGAGCGGGCAGGGCTGCGCGTCCTGGATGAAGCGGCCGGGGTAGTGGAGCTACGGATGAGCGAGTACATACGCAACGCCTTCCACGGCGTAAACGGGGGCATATTCGGGGTCTTGGCGGACGCCGCCGGGCAGTGCGCGGCGCGGGCCGCCGCCGGGCGCCCCCTGGTGACCTCGGACCTGGCCATTCACTACCTGTCCATGGGCAAGGCCGGGCCCTTCCGGACCAGGGCCGCGGTGGTCCGGGCGTCCAGTGACAGCGTGCTGACCCGGGTGGAGATCGAGGACGCGGGCAAGGGCGGCTTGCTCATGGCGGTGGCCATGAACACCGCCACCGTCGCCTGAGGCCCCCAGCAGGTTCGTGCCTGGGGCCCCAGCAGGCCGTGTGCATGGGGCCCCCAGCAGGTTCGTGCCTGGGGCCCCCAGCAGGCAGTGTGCCTGGGACTTCAGGCCGGCCCCAGCTTCTGGTTGGCTTCCTCCAGCGAGGCGAAGCCGTACTGCTTCATGGTCTGGGCCAGGATGATGGCCGACCCGTTCACCTTCTCTGACTCCTGCCGCCTGACGTGGGCCAGGCAGAGCTCGAGCGTCCTCACCGAGTAGGTGGCCAGCTCGCCCCGGAGATAGGTCTCGAGAGACGTGACGCCCGGGGAGTCCTGGGCGCTCGAGATGGGCCGGCCTCTGCGGACGATGTTGGGGTATTTCTCCAGGAGCTGGCGCTCCCAGCCGAGGATGACCCCCACGATCTCCTCCGCCAGCTCCGTGGCCCGCGGGTCCACGGACGGCAACAGCCGCTCTATCCGGGCGTACTCATCCGGCCAGGTGTGCTTCATCATGCGCCCGTACTTCTCCGTGAGCAGGTTCCGCCCCGCCTGCTCCGCCTGGCCCAGGTCATCCAGGTAGCTCTCCAGTGCCGCGTCCGACCAGCTGGCCATCTGGCTGGAGCGCATGATGCGGAAGGTCCGGACATCGTCCTGGCAGGGCGCCCGCCCGCCCGCGCTGGGCACGGCCTGGAACATCTTCAGCTCCCGCTCCAGGATGCCCGATATCAGCTGCTCTCGTTCATCCATATAGACTCTCCACTCGTGACAGCGGGCCTGGCCCCCGCGCCAATGGCCGTGCCGGACCCTGGTCCAGCCAGCCGGCGGCCCGGGCCACCTCCCCTCGTCAGGGGACCACGGCGAACCTCTGGCGCAGTCCGGCATCGGAGATCCGGCCGTGGACGCTGTGGGCGTGGTCCAGCAGAAAGTCGCTCGGCGAATCGCTCAGACCCTCGGCCCGAAGCTCCCCTGTGAGGACGGCGCAGGCCTCCTCGGCCAGGGCGGGCCGGTCCTGGGCCAGCGGCGATATGATCTCGGCCACGAAGTCATGGGCCCACCCCCCCAGCAGCGGCAGGTCCTTCACCGCCCGGTGCATCCACTTCTGGAAAGGGGCATAGCGCCGGTTCAGCAGGAATACCAGCGACATTATGTCAACGCAGCACTGGGTGACGAACCACAGCGCGGCGAAGGGCTCGCCGCGCGACAGCGACCGCGGCAGGTTGTACTGGCCCGACTGGGCAATGGTGAAGCAGCGCGAGGCGATCTTCTTCAGCCGGATGTCCTCCGGGTAGTGCGCCAGAAGGGCCGAGCGCCACCGGCTGAACTCTCCCAGGGGATCGGAGAAGACCTCGCCGTTGGTGCAGGTGGCCAGCTGGGCCTCGGGGATGGACAACCACTCCCTGAGGGTGGCCGGGGGATGGTCCAGGCCGGTGTAGGTGGCATAGAAGGTCACGGTGGGGCAGGGGCCCACCCGGAACTCCTCCCCGGGGCTGGCCCGGCGCGGCCCAAAGCCGCGGAACACCCGGGGCAGCTCCTCGTAGGCCTGCTGCAGCGCCCGGCCGTGCTCCCGGTAGTCATCCGCCGTCAGCCACAGGCAGAAGGCGGGGCCCCAGTCGTGGTCCCGGGACACCTCGTCATCGAACCCGAAGCACTCCGACCCCGGCCCGGCCAGGCCCGCGGCGATGCGGCCGGCCAGGTCCGGAAACCGCTGGCGCAGCATCGGCGCCCCGATCTCGTTGAAGTACTCCCGCGCCAGCGGCAGCCCTTTCAAAGCCTACCCCTTCTCCAGGGCGGACTGCAGCGTGGCGATGTTCTGGCGGGTGAGATCGGCCTTCCGGCTGTCTCCGGCCTCGCTGTAGAGCGGGACCGCCTTCTGATACAGCTCCAGGGCCTCTCCCAGCTCATGGCGCATGGTGTGGATATAGGCCATGTTGGTGTACTGGTCCGCCACCGCGGCACGCTGCCCCAGCCCCTCGTAGAGTGGCAGGGCCCGGCGGTACGATTCCATGGCCCGGCCGTACTCCTGCATGTCGCGGTAGGCCGACCCCATGTTGCCCCACTGCTGCGCCACGTGCAGGGTGCTGCCCAGGCCATCGAACAGCTCCAGGGACCGGCGGAAGCGCGAAATGGCGCTCTCGCCGCGGCCCGACTGGGCCTCGATCAGGCCGATGTTGGCCAGCACCCGGGCCTGTCTCTCCGCATCGCCCAGCGACTCCAGCAGGGCCAGCGCCCGCTCGTAGGCCTCCAGGGCATCCTCCGGGCGCCGCATGACCAGGTAGATATCGGCCACCATGTTCTGATGGGAAGCCTGCAAGCGCGCATCGCCCGCCTCACCGAAGGCCTGCGCCGCCCGGGCGAAGGCCTCCACCGCCCCCTGGTGGTCCCCGCTCCGCAGCAGGCGCTGCGCCTCGGCGCTGAGGTCTTTGGCCCTCTGGACCTGGCTCTCTTCCGGCATGCGCCCTCCTCGGCAGCCGGGCCGCTCCCGGCGGCCGGCCCGCAGTACCATTCTAGCCTAACCCCCGGGGGCAGCGTAACCGGGCCGGCGCAGCCTCGCGAAGAGCCGGGGACTGGCCGGCGAAGCACCGGGGGGGAGCGTAACCGGGACGGCGTAGCATGGAGGGCTGGGCCCGGCCGGCGAAACCAGGGAGGAGCGTAACCAGGCCGGCGTAGCCTCGCGAAGAGCCGGGGCCTGGCCAGCGAAACCCGGGACGGGCCCGGGGACGGTGTGACGCCCTGAAGTGGGGACGCCGGCGCGTCAGCGGTTCTTGAGCACCAGCGCGGTCACCGCCGCGGCCCCCGCCACCCCGATGACTGCCCAAGCCCAGACGGGCAGAGAGGGGACCGGCGCCCCATCGATGGGGGTGTTGAAGGTGCGGTCAGAAGATACCGTCTCATTGCCCGCGGCATCCGTGCACCTCACGCGGTAGTGGTAGGTGACCCCGGATTTGAGTTCCTGGAGCACGATGCTGTGCTCCATCGCCAGGCCGGCATCGGCCTGGGTACGCCTCCCATAGTCCTGGGTCTCGCCGTATTCCACCAGGGTCGTGGCCAGCTCGTCGGTGCTCCAGGAGATGGTAGCTTCAGAGGTGCTGACCCGGGCCGCCGTCAGGTACATGATCTTCGGCGGGTCAGCGCTCATGTCTATCGCGGTAGTGAAGGTGCAGTCGGCCGACTCCGCCCAGAGGCCGGAGGCGTCCCTCGCTTTCGCCTTGTAGTGATAGACCGTGTGGGCCGCCAGTTCCGACAGGGTTACCCGGTGGCTGGTGACCATGGTGTTGTCATACGAGGACACCATACCGTAGCTGGTGGTGGTCCCGTACTCCACGCTGCCCTCGGACGGGGAATCGGTAGTCCAGGTGATGACCGCCCCGTTGTCGCTGATGCTGACCGCGATGACCCCGGAGATGACCGGGGGAGTGTCATCGACGGTGACAAACTGGTAGTCCTCCGACCGGGCCACGGCGCCGGCGGCGTCCCGGGAAATGGCCTGGCAGTGGTAGGCAGTGCTGGGGCTCAGGCCGGTGAGCGTCACCCGGTGGGCCTTTTCCAGGACTGACGCCCGCGTGGTCTTCAGCGGATAGGACGTATCCAGGCCGTAGGCCACCTGCGTGTCGGCCGGCGCGGTGGTGGTCCAGGCCACGGTGCAGCCGGTCGTGGTGATGTCCGTCACCACCATGCCGGTGATCGCCAGCGGAGCGCCGGCCAGGGTGGTGAAGGTCCGGTCCGGCGACTGCGCCAGTTTGCCCTGGGCATCCTTCGACTTTACCCGGTAGTGATAGACCGTGCCCTGGCTCAGCCCGGACAGCGCCACGGAGTGGCTCCGGGTCAGGGCTGGCGCCAGGGGCGTGGACGAGCCGTACCTGGCCGTCGGGCCGTACTCCACCTGGCCGTCGGCATCCTTGTCGGTGGTCCAGCTGATGGTGGCAGCGGAATCGGTGATGGCCTTGGCCGATATGCCGGAGATGACCGGCGGGCCGTCGTCATCGCCGTCTCCCGGAGTGGTGAAGGTGTAGTCCCCGGACTGGGTCGTGCCGCTGAACCAGAAGCCCGTGGCGATGATCCGATAGTGGTAGGTGGTCCCCGGGCTGAGCCTCCTCAGGTCCACGCTGTGGCTGGTGGCGTAGCGGAGTGAGTTGGCGCTCTGCCCGTAGGCGGTGGTCTCGCCGAATTCCACCCGGCAGCTGGAAAACTCATCGGTCCGCCAGCTGATGGTAGCCCGTTTCTCGCTGATATCCGTGGCGGCCACGTCCGAGATGCGGGGGGCGTTGGGGGCCAGGTCGGCCACCGGCTCCGGCGGGTGCCCGGTCCCGGCCACCACTGTGACCTCAGCCGGCGGCTGTCCCGGAACCATGGCCAAGACGAGACCGGCCGCCACCAGCAGGCAGGCCACCGCCAGCATGGCCGAGGCCATGCCCCTCAGTGCCCGGCTCCTGTCCATCCTCATATCAGCGATTCCTGACCAGCATGACGCCCACCGCCAGGGCGCCCGTCAATCCAATCATAGTCCAGGCCCACCCCGGAAGTGAAGGCAGGGGGGCCCGGCCCATCGCCGTGGAGAACGTCTGGTCCTCGGAGGCCGTCTCCCGGCCGTCGGCGTCGCGCGATACCACGCGGAAGTGATAGACCGTGCCTGCCTTCAGGCCGGTCAGCAGTCTGAGATGGCTGGTGCCCAGCTCGCCGTCCATCGCCGACCAGGAGCCGTACGCCTGGCTGACCCCGTACTCCACCCGGGCCGTCGCCGGCCGGCTGGTGTTCCAGTAGATGGTGGCGCCGCTGCTGGTGATCTCGCCGGCGGTGAGGTTATTGATGAGCAGCCCGAAGTCATCTCCGCCGACCGGGCCCCCGCTGGTGGTGAAGGTGCGATCGGTGGACGCCGACCAGAGGCCGGAGGCATCCCGCGACTTGACCTTGTAGTGGTACGTGGTGCCGGCCCGCAGCTGCGACAGGACGACGCTGTGCTCGGTCACCAGGCTGGTGCCGAAATCGGACATCTGGCCATAGCTGCCGCTGGCGCCGAACTCTACGATGCTCTCCGATGGGGAGTCGGTGGTCCAGACAATGGTGGCGCAATTGTCCGTGATGCCAGCAGCCATCACCCCGGAGATGACCGGCGCTCTGACGTCGGTGGTGGTGAAGGTGGCATCCGGTGAGACGGTCCAATTGCCCCAGTAGTCGGCCGACTTCACCCGGAAGTGATACGTGGTCTGGGCCGACAGCCGGTCCAGGCTCACGCTGTGGTCCAGCAGCAGGCCGCCGTCCGCCGGCGTCTTCGAGCCGTAGTTGGCCGTGAGGCCGTACTCCACCTGGCTGTCGGTCCTCTCGTCGGTCTCCCACCTGATAGTGACACCGGACGAGGAGATGCCGGTTACGATCACGCTGGAGATCACCGGCGGCGTCTCGTCAGGGGTAAGGAACTCGCGGCCCGCCGACTGGCCCAGGTTGCCGGAGGCGTCCCTGGACACCGCCCGGCAGCTGTACCAGGTCCCGGGGGTGAGGCCGGTGATGGTCACCCGGTGACCGGTTACCAGGGCCGGGTCCGGGGGAGTGGTGAAACCGTAGTAGATGTCCAGGCCGTACTCCAGCTGGCTGTCCGCCTTCTCATCGGTGCTCCAGGTCACCGTGACGCTGGTAGGAGTGACCTCGGCCAGCTTCAGCATCGAGATCAGCGGTGGCACGTTGTCGATGGTGGTGAACGTATGGTCCTCGGACTGGGAGACGTTGCCCAGGGCGTCCGCGGACTGGACCCGGTAATGATACTGAGTGCCATGGACCAGCCCGGCCAGCGTCACGCTGTGGCTCCGGGTGAGGGCCGGGTCCAGGGCGGTGGTCGACCCGTAGCTGGCCGTCGAGCCGTACTGCACCTGGCTGTCGGCATCCTCGTCCGTGGCCCAGGTGATGACGGCGCTGGAGGCGGTCACGTTCTCGGAGTTGACGCCGGAGATAACCGGGCCCGACAGATCAGGGGGCGAGCCGGTGGTGAACGTCTGGTCCGGTGACTGGCTGGTCCCCATCCAGAACAGCCCGGTGGACACCACGCGGTAGTGGTACTCCGTCCCGGGCGCCAAACCCTCCAGGCTCACGCTGTGGCTGGTGGCGTGCAGGCCGCCGCCCGTGGCGCTGGAGCCGTAGTCAGAGGTCAGGCCGTAGTCCACCCGGCCGGTGGCCAGGACGTCAGTCTCCCAGACGATGGTGGCGCCGCCCTCCGTTACATCCACGGCGGCGACGCCGGTTATGGCCGGCCCGGTCGACTCGTTGTCGCTCCCGCCCGGGTCTGCCAGCGGCAGGGCCTCCGTCTCTCCGCGGGGGACCGAGCCCGAGCGTGAAGACAGCCCGTCCAGGGCCACGCCGGCCATGACAAACGCGGTCACGGCGGCCAGGCCCACCAGGGCCGCCAGCCGGACCACCCTCCGCTCTGATGTCCTCATCGCTATCACCCTCTGCCTTCTCTGCCCGCGGGATTCCCGCGGTGGCCGCGCCCTGCCGGGCGGACCCCAAAAAAGAAACCGACCCCAAAAAGGTCGGTTTCACTATTGACTCCCCGCTGCCCAAGTGACCACGTGCAGGCAGTGGTTCCGCGTCCCCCCGGTCAACAAGTCAAAAGGATATGTGCGGCGCTGGTGTGCCCCCTCAACACACTTAGTCGCACCGGAGGCCCCATTTCCCTTGTCCAAGGGGCCACCTTCCTCACATCTGCATCACAACGAGGAAACCACCCGCCCAGACCCTTGTGTGCGGCCCCGGCGATGGTTTATCATATCCACCCTAGAGGCCCGTGACCAGATGCAGGACAAGAGAGTCGTCATCACCGGCGGGGCCGGATTCATCGGCTCCAATATCGCCGACGACCTGTCCGCCCACAATGAGCTGGTCATCATCGACGACCTGTCCACCGGCCGCCCGGAGAACATCGCCCATCTGGAGCGCCTCCCCCGGGTGACCTTCCGCCAGGGCAGCATCCTGGACCTGGCGCTGATGCGGGAGGCCACCCGCGGCGCCGACTATGTGTTCCACCTGGCCGCCATCGCCAGCGTTCCCCAGAGCATCGAGGACCCGCTGCGGGCGGAGCAGGTCAACACCCTCGGCACCCTGAACGTCCTGGTCGCTGCCCGCGACAACCGGGTGAAGAAGGTGGTGTTCTCCTCATCATGCGCCGTGTACGGCGACACGCCCGTCCTCCCCGTCCGGGAGGACATGGCCCCGCAGCCCCTGTCCCCCTACGCCGTCACCAAGGCCGCGGCCGAGCACTACTGCAGCGTGTTCCAGCACGTCTACGGCCTGCCGGCGGTGGCCCTGCGCTACTTCAACGTGTACGGCCCCCGGCAGGACCCGCGCTCGGAGTACGCCGCCGTGGTGCCGAAGTTCATCAGCCGCGCCCTGGCGGGGACCCCGCTCACCATCTTCGGCGACGGGCAGCAGACCCGGGACTTCGTGTACGTCAGGGACGTGGCCTCGGCCAACATCGCCGCGGCCGAAAGCGGCGTCCCGGGGGTCTTCAACATCGGCTCCGGGCGGCCCACCAGCGTGCTGCAGCTGGCGGACATCATCCTGAAGCTCACCGGGGCCAGCACCACCCTGGAGCACCGGCCGCCGCCGCCGGGGGAGATCAGGCACAGCTACGGGGACATATCCAGGGCGGCGCAGTTCGGCTATAATCCACGCCACGGTATCGAGGAAGGCATTCGGGAGACCATCGCCCGGCTCAGGGCCGGGGCGCCCTCCTGAAGGAAGATAGGAGCACTTGGATGTTTGAGGACAAGATCAAGGACAAGACGGCGCGCGTAGCCATAGTGGGCCTGGGATACGTCGGGCTGCCGCTGGCGGTGGCCTTCGCCGAGTCGGGCCTGCGGGTCACCGGCCTGGACGTCCAGCTCAAAAGGGTGGACCAGGTCAACCAGGGCCAGTCGTACATCGACGATATCCGCGACGAGCGCCTCCAGGCGGTGGTCTCCAAGGGGCTGCTGAGGGCCACCCGGGAGCAGGACCGGATGAAGGAGGTGGACGCCATCTGCATCTGCGTTCCCACGCCCCTGACCAAGACCCGGGACCCGGACCTCTCCTACGTGGTCCGGGAGGCCGAGGAGATCTCCCAGCGGCTGCGCCGGGGGCAGCTCGTCATCCTGGAGAGCACCACCTATCCCGGGACCACCAGGCAGGTCCTTCAGCCTATCCTGGAGCGGTCCGGCCTCAAGGCGGGACCGGACTTCTACCTGGCCTTCTCCCCTGAAAGAGTGGACCCGGGAAGCCGGTCCTTCACCATCAAGAACACCCCGAAGATAGTCGGCGGCATCGATCCCGAGTCAACGGAGATGGCCCGCCTGCTCTACCAGCAGGTGGCGGACAAGGTCATGCCGGTGTCCAGCCCGGACACGGCCGAGATGACCAAGGTCTTCGAGAATGTCTTCCGCAGCGTCAATATCGCCCTGGTCAACGAGCTGGCGCAGCTCTGCCAGAACTTGGGCGTGAGCGTCTGGGAGGTCATCGACGCGGCTGCCAGCAAGCCCTTCGGCTACATGCCCTTCTATCCCGGGCCGGGGGTGGGCGGCCACTGCATCCCTCTCGACCCCTACTACCTGGCGGACAAGGCCCTGGAGTTCGACTTCCACACCCGCTTCATCGAGCTGGCCGCCGAGATCAACGAGAGGATGCCCTACTACGTCATGCTCCGGGTCATGGAGGTCCTCAACAGCCGGGGCAGGAGCCTCAAGGACACCCCCATCCTGGTGCTGGGAGTGGCCTACAAGAAGGACGTGGGCGACGCCAGGGAGTCCCCGTCGCTGAAGCTGGTGAAGCTGCTGGTGGCCAAGGGCGCCGATCTGAGGTATAACGACCCCCATGTGCCAACCATCAACGTTGACGGCCGCCCCCTGGCCTCGGTGGAGCTGACCGACCAGGCCCTGTCGGATGCGGAATGCTGCATACTGGCCACGGACCACACCGCCTACGACCTGGAGCACATCGTCAGCCGGTCCAAGGTCCTCTTCGATGCCCGCGGGGCGACCAAGCACCTCAAGAATGCCAACATAGTTCGCCTGGGGGAGTAATAATGGAAAAGAGCATAGCCGTTGTCGGCTGCGGTTACTGGGGCAAGAACCTGGTGCGCAACTTCTCGGAGCTGGGCGCGCTGCACACGGTGTGCGACGTGAGCCCGGCGCTGCTGGCGGAGACGGCCGCGCAGTATCCCGAAGCCCGGATGGAGCCCGATTTCCAGAAGGTTCTGGCCAACCCCGACATCAGGGGGGTGGTGGTGGCCTCTCCCGCGGCGCTGCACCATGACCTGGCCCGCAAGGCCATGGTGGCCGGCAAGGACGTCTTCGTGGAGAAGCCCCTGGCCCTGACGGTCAGCGAGGGACAGGACCTGGTGGAGCTGGCCGAGGACAGCGACCGCATCCTCATGGTCGGCCACCTGCTGGAGTATCACCCGGCCATCACCAAGCTCAAGGAGCTGGTGGATGCCGGGGCCCTGGGCCGCATCCAGTATGTCTATTCTAACCGGCTCAACCTGGGCAAGTTCCGCACCGAGGAGAACATCCTGTGGAGCTTCGCCCCCCACGATATCTCCGTCATCCTGCTGATGCTGGGAGGCGAGATGCCGGTCGAGGTATCGGCCCATGCCGGCTACTACCTTCGCCCTGACATCGCGGATGTGACCATGACCAATTTCGTCTTCAAGGACGGGGTCAGGGCCCACATCTTCGTCTCCTGGCTACACCCCTACAAGGAGCAGAAGCTGGTGGTCATCGGCGGCCGCCGCATGGCCGTCTTCGACGACACGGCCAAGAAGGACAAGCTGGTGCTCTACAGCCAGCAGATCGACTGGGTCAGCCGCAAGCCGGTGCCCCGGGCCAACAAGGCCGAGGTGATTGACGTCCCGGCCAATGAGCCCCTCAGGATCGAGTGCCAGGACTTCCTCGATGCCGTGGCCAACCACCGGAAGCCGCGGGTGGATGGGCGCAAGGGCCTGCAGGTACTGCAGATACTCTCGGAGTGCCAGCAGTCCCTGGAAAGAAAGGGGCAGACGGTCGGCCCGCCGGAGGCCAAACCCTACTTCGTCCACGAGTCAGCCGTCGTAGAGCCCCCGTGCGAGATCGGCAGCGGCACCAAGATCTGGCACTTCTCCCACATCATGCCCAACGTCACCATGGGCAAGAACTGTGTCATCGGCCAGAACGTGTTCGTGGCCAAGGGGGTCCGCATCGGCCAGAACGTCAAGATCGAAAACAACGTCTCCGTCTTCGACGGCGTCACCCTGGAGGACAAGGTGTTCTGCGGCCCCTCCTGCGTCTTCACCAACGTGATGAACCCCAGGAGCCATGTTTCCCGCAAGAGTGAGTACCTGACCACCCTGGTCAAGGAAGGCGCCACCATCGGCGCCAATGCCACCATCGTCTGCGGCAACACCATAGGGCGCTACGCCTTCATCGGCGCCGGCTCAGTGGTGACCCGGGACGTCCCGGACCACGCCCTGGCCTACGGCAACCCGGCCCGGGTCCACGGGTGGGCCTGCCAGTGCGGAGAGAAGCTGGACTTCAAGGATGACACCAAGACCATGTGCGGCAGATGCGGCGAGGTGTACCAGCAGAGGGGCAAGAACGCCATATCCATGGTCCCACCGAAATCCCGGGGGTCCGCATCCTATGCCCCCACTCTTTGAAACCGCGGGCGGCACATTGTACGATAGACACGATCTGCAAGCTCCCCTCTCGTGACGAGAGGAGCCGGAGGGAGGACCTAGTTGGCTATTCCGATGACCGACCTCAAGGGCCAGTACCAGTCCATCAAGGGAGAGATTGACGGCGCCATCTCCCGCGTCCTGCAGCACACCCAGTTCATCCTGGGCCAGGAGGTCAAGACCTTTGAAGGCCAGATGGCCGCCTACTGCGGCGTCAAACACGCGGTGGGCGTGGCCTCCGGCACGGACGCCCTTCACCTGGCGCTGCTGGCCTGCGGCGTCGGCCCCGGGGACGAGGTCCTCACCACCCCCTTCACCTTCATCGCCACCGCCGAAGCCATCGTCAACTGCGGGGCCAGGCCGGTCTTCGCCGACATCGACCCGGCCACCTTCAACCTCGACCCTGGCCAGATAGCGGCCCGCATCACTCCCAAGTGCAAGGCCGTCATCCCGGTGCACCTCTACGGCCAGCCGGCCGACATGGAGCCCATCCTGTCCATGGCCAGGCAGCATCGCCTCAAGGTGATCGAAGACTGCGCCCAGGCGCTGGGCGCGGAGTACCAGGGAAAGAAGGTCGGCTCCCTGGGGGATGCCGGCTGCCTCAGCTTCTTCCCGGCCAAGAACCTGGGGTGCTACGGGGACGGCGGCATGGTGGTCACCAGCGACCCCCGCGTCTCCGAGGTGGTGGAGATGCTGCGCAAGCATGGCGGCAAGATCGCCTATTACCACAGCCTGCCGGGCTTCAACAGCCGGCTCGATGCTCTCCAGGCCGCCATACTCAGCGTGAAGCTGCCGTACCTGGAGAAATGGAACGACATGCGCCGCGGCAATGCGGCCCTGTACGACAGCCTGCTGGGGAAGATACCCGGCATCCGCATCACCGGTTCCGTCGCCGGCTCCCGGTCCTCCGGCAACTACTACACCATCCGTCTGTCAGACCCGCGGATAAAGCGCGACGACCTGCGCAAGTTCCTCGACGGCAAGGGGATCCAGAGCATGGTCTACTACCCCCTGTCGCTGCACCTGCAGGAGGTCTACAAGGACCTGGGCTACAAGGCCGGGGACTTCCCGGAGAGCGAAAAGGCTCACGCCCAGGTGCTCTCCCTGCCCATGTACCCGGAGCTCTCCGAAGACCAGGTCCGCCAGGTGGCCGGCGCCGTCGAGGCGTACGTCAAGGGGCTGGGGTAGGGGGCATCGGCCAATCCTCCCGGGCAGAGTCCTGAGATCGCAACGGGCGCACACGAGCCGGGTGGGACTCCGATTCTATGGCATGGCGACAGCGTTCCGCCGGGCCACCTCAGGCGGGCGGATCTCCGAGTCCAACTGGTGAGCGCTTCCTCAGCCGCCTTTTCGGCCGTCTGGCCGGGCCCGATCCTCTGCGGCATCCGCACCATGTGTCCTGGTCAGGCTCTTTACTAGCTCCGTGATGTTGACCTATAATCGGCGCGAGTTCCGAGATGATCGGCAAATTCAGGACATTCATGGCCTACCGCGAGCTCCTGTGGGTCTTCACCCTGAGGGAGATCCAGATACGCTACACCCAGTCCATCCTGGGCATCGCCTGGGCTATCCTGCAACCCCTGGCCATGATGCTGGCCTTCACCCTGGTCTTCTCCAGTCTGCTAAACGTCGATTCCGCCGGCGTTCCCTACCCCATCTTCTCCTATGCCGGGCTCCTTCTCTGGACCTTCTTCTCCAACTCGCTGAACCGGGCCATCCCCAGCCTTGAGGCCAATGCCCCGCTGATCCGGAAGATCTACTTTCCGCGGGAGTTCTTTCCCATGTCCTCTGTTCTGGGCTCCCTGTTCGACTTCCTGCTGGGGGCCCTCCTCCTGATAGCGCTGATGATCTACTACGGCACCGGAGCAACGTGGAACATCCTCTACGTCATCCCCATACTCATCATCCAGATGATCTTCACCTTCGGGCTATGCTTCTTCGCCTCCGCGGTGAATGTCTACTACCGCGACGTCAAGCATGCACTGCCTTTCCTGATCCAGATCTGGATGTTCGTCTCCCCGGTGATTTACGATGCCAGTGCGGTTAAGGGCCGGTTCGAAACGCTCTACTACCTCAATCCCATGGCCGGCATCATTGTCAACTTCCGCTCTGTTACCCTCAAAGGCGAACCGGCGGATCTAGCCTACCTGGGCATCGCCGCTGGCGGATCCATCGTTCTCTTTCTTCTGAGCTACCTTTACTTCAAGCGGGTGGAGATGGAGTTTGCGGATGTGGTGTGATTGTGGAGAGGATTAGGGACAGATGGCTGCCATAGAAGTCCAGGGCGTCTCCAAAAGGTACCGCAAGGGCGCCGCCGGGTACCGCACCCTGCGGGAGGACCTTTACAGTCTCACAGGCCGGCTGGTGCACCTGCGGCGGCATCCTCCTGACTCAACGGACCGCCAGCACATCTGGGCCCTGAAAGATATCTCTTTTGAGATCAAGCAGGGTGAGAGGATCGGCATCATTGGCCGCAACGGCTCCGGCAAGACCACGCTCCTGCGCCTGTTGGCCGGTGTCACCCAACCCACCCAGGGCAAGATCACCATCAGGGGAAGGCTCGGGGTCCTCATCGAGATCATGGCCGGGTTTCATCCGGAGCTGACCGGCCGGGAGAACGTCTACCTCAACGGTGCCATCATGGGGATGAGCCAGAGGGAGATCCGCCGCAAGTTCGACGAGATAGTGTCATTCGCCGAGCTGGAGGACTTCATAGATACCCCGATAAAGCGGTACTCCAGCGGCATGCACGTTCGTCTGGGCTTCGCCGTGGCCGCCCACCTGGAACCGGATATCCTCCTGGTCGACGAAGTGCTCGCAGTCGGGGATGCGGCCTTCCAGGAGAAGTGCCTGGGAAAGATGGAGGGGGTCGCTCGAGAGGGACGGACCGTGGTGTTCGTCAGCCACAATATGGTGACCATCAAGGCCCTTTGCGAGAAAGCGATCCTGCTGGAGAATGGGCGGCTTCTGGGAGTCCACACATCCACGGAGGCCGTTGAGCGGTATCTCTCACGAATTGAGGACCATTCCCAGCAGACCGCTCTTGGAGACAGACTTGACCGTGAAGGGAATGGCGAAGCGCGCATGGTGGACGCCTGGATATCCACGGCCGACGGGCAACGGGTGCAGGACAATGTGGCGATGGATTCCGGCTCTCTGTCATTCAACGTAAGGATCGATAGCAGCCGGACTCTGGAAGCGTCCGGTGTGGCCATCGGGGTGTACGATTCGTCCGCGCAATGTCTGTTATGGTTGGACAGCAGGCCGCTGCTAAGGACGCTCCTTCTGAAGCCAGGCGCCAACCTCGTGACATGCTCGCTCACCCCCGAGTTCGCTCCAGCAAAGGGGAAGTACTTCACCAATGTCGCTCTCTTCGGCAAGACGGGATTGATCGATTATGTCACCTCTGCACAGAGCTTCACCGTCATCGGGGGCGATTTCTATGGCACCGGCGTAGAGTCTGGCGGTGCTCCTGCCATACACGTCAGACAACACTGGAGTGTTGCATGAGCGCGGCCCTAGTCCTGCGCTCCACCGACATTGAGCCTGAGCCCGGCTCCATACTTGACCCCTCAGGCCAGCTATTCCGCTGGAATGGCCGCCTCTTCCGCAGCATCCGTGAAGCGCAAACGTGGTCACTCTACAGCAGTCTCCTGGAGTCCTCCAAGGCCCGACAGGACCTCACCGGGAGTGGACTCGTTGATACCTGGATCCCCCAGGATGTGCAACTCGAGGGGGCCGCCGGCCTGCTGGAACACAGGATCGTGGATTTCGTCAGCAGCCGCCCGGAGTGGACCTTAAGGATGCTGTGGGAGGCAGCCCGCTGCTCCGTGCGCTGTGCCGCAGCACTTTCTCAGCGGGGTTTGGCCCTGAAGGACTGCCACCCGTGGAACATCCTCTTCGACTTCTGCCAGCCCAGACTGGTGGATTTCGGTTCCGTTGTGCCCAAGTCAGAGCCTTCGGCATGGCTCAACGAACTGCGCGTCCACTTCATTCTACCTCTGTGGCTGGTGAAGGCCGGTGGCTGGCGAGGGCGAATCGTGGCGAGGGACCTGATGCGGGAACACCTTCAAGGCCTGGGCACGACTCTGGTCAACTGGCCCCGGCTGAGATGGCTACCGTATCGATTCAAGCGCCTGGTGCAGCGCTACCAGCATGCGTTGCGGTCGGGAGACAGCGCGGTTATGGGACGCTTCTTCAGTGACTTACAGGCATACATCGACCGCCTGGAGCCAACAGCACCAAAGGAGACCTGGTCAGCGTATGATCAGGGACAGGATGATCCCTCCGCCGGACAGAAGTCGAAGCAGGATCGTGTACTTCAGGCGCTGAGATCGTTGAACTGCGAGTCATTGCTGGACATGGGGGCCAACAAAGGCTGGTATGCCTTCTCTGCCGAAGCGCTGGGCTACAAGGTCGTCGCCTTTGACCTCGAGGAATCCAACGTCGACCTGATGTACCTAAGAGGCCAGACTGAGAACAGGAGGGTTCTGCCTCTGCAGATGGATTTCCTCCATCCGTCTCCGGAGTCCGGCCTTGGGCTGACTCTCCGGAACTCGTTCGACCGTCTGCGCTGCGACGTCGCCCTCGTGCTGGGCCTCGTACACCACCTTGCACTTCATCAGGGAGTCAGCTTCGACTTCATCGCTCGCGTCGTAGACCGGTATACAAGGAATGCGGCGGTGATCGAGTTCGTCTCTCCGGAAGACGAGCACATACGAAACTGGACCATACCAGCCGACTACTCCATTGACAACTTCTTGGCAGCCATGAACCACCGCGGATTCCAGCTGGAGACTCAAGATCCTCTGATCCCGGGCCGCCATTTGCTGTCCTTCACGCGCACGGCCGTAGCCAGAGAAGGTCAAGGATGAAAGCCTGCCGATTGCCGATCGCACCTACGCTGGGAAGGAGCCGGCACTTCCGCAGTCTCTGCAGGCAATATGCAGTAGTACCGTCGGCAGTGCTCATGCGCACCCCGGAAACCGAGCTGATGTCCGCACTGCCGATGGAGGAACCTGTTCTCGATTTGTGTTGTGGCGATGGGTACTTCGGCTCTCTCCTCTCACCTGAGGGGATGCGGGCCGGCTGCGATCAATCCCTGCAGGCATTGGAGCAGGCCCTGTCGCGAGGACAGTACGAGGTCGTCGCCTGCGCTGATGTAACCCGGGGCATCCCATTTCGAGATGAAGCGTTCCGCGCAGTGATCAGCAATAGCTCGCTGGAACACGTGACTGACCTGGAAATGACACTTCGAGAGATAGCTCGTGTGCTGCAGAAGGGAGGCAAGCTGTACACGACCCTTGCCAGCAGCTACGCTTACCAATGGTGGCCATGCGGGAACCGGGCGCTGACTCGGTACCTCGAGTTCCAGCCGGTGCACAACTACCCTACCCTTGAGGTGTGGGCTACTGAGATGGAGAAGGCAGGCTTGCGCATTGTAGAGCACTACTATTACCTTTCACGATGCAGCACCCGCCTCATGCTCTTCCTGGACTACCACTTCAGCCATGCCTGGCTGACAACGGATCGCACCCTGGCCCGTCCAGCCATCGGGTTCATGCGGTTGCTGCCACGTAGCATCCTTGCCTGGTTCTGGCAGCACGCGTTCGGCGGCATCCGCATAGGCGCTGGCGAACGCGGCGGCGGCATCCTGATCGTGGCGGAGAGGCCAGGGCAATGACCGATAGCATGAGTTCAGTGATCCAGGTGCGCCCCGTCTCTAAGGCCGACTACTCGATGCTCAGCCGGTTCCTCGACGACAACAACCTGCCCCAGGTGACACGGTACTTTCACCCGTTCCCACTGACGGCCGAAACGGCCTATCGCATTGCCTGCACCGACCATCTCGACCGCTACTACATCGCGTTGGCACGCGGGCAGCTGGTCGGCCTGTGCATGCTACGCGGCTGGGACGAGGGATTCGAGATACCAAGCATCGGCATCCTGGTGGACCACCGGCGCCAGCGGCTGGAGGTCGGCCGGATCATGACCAGGTTCGCCATATCGGAAGCCTCGAGGCTGGAGTGCCCCGTGCTTCGGCTAACCGTGCATGCCAGCAACAAGCCCGCGGTTCGCCTGTACCGGTCGCTCGGTTTCATAGAGACATCGTCCACCCTGACCGCGACAGCGGGGCAACCGGATACCAAGGTTGTCATGTTGAAGGACATGATCGATGCCTAGACTCAGCACGGAGACGCGCATACCGCTCAGGATTGCCATCAACGCACAATTCCTTCCCGGCCAGGGTGCAGGCGGGGTGGAAAGCGTACTCATGGCCCTGGTGCACGCACTCGGCCAACTCCAAGATGGCACCGAGGAGTACACGGTAATTGGACCGGCGCAAGACACCGAATGGCTCAGACCATACCTTGGCTCCAATGAGCGGGTCGTGCCAGGTCCCATGCCCCCCCCATCCTCCACGGGGATCCCACTGGGACCGATTCGTCCGCTCGCCCGCAAGATGAAGGACCTGGTTCTGGGAAGCAGTCCGGCCAAGGGGGTCTTCCCCCAGGTACTTCCGTCGAATGGCTTCTACGAGAGCCTGGGGTGCCAAGTTATTCACTTCCCGTATCAGTTCGCCTTCCAGGACTACATCATCTGTGCCCTGCCCACCATATTCAACCCGCATGACCTCCAGCACCTGCACTACCCAGAGTTCTTTGCGCCGTCGATAATAAGGTCACGCGAGATCGTGTATCCTGCGGCCTGTCACTTCGCTCAAACGGTGGTTGTGGGGTCACACTGGGTGAGACAAGACATTGTGAGTCAGTACGGTGTCAGTCCCACGAAGATACAGGTCATACCATGGGCGCCGCCTACCCACGCCTACCCCGAACCGCTGCCAGATATGCTGGTCGCCGTCAGCGAGAAGTACCACCTCCAGACGCCGTTTGCCATGTATCCGGCAATGACGTGGCAACACAAGAACCACATTCGTCTTCTGCAGGCCCTAGCGCTGCTTCGAGATAGGGACGGTCTCAAGGTCAACTTGGTCTGCACCGGATATCAAAACGACTTCTGGCCACGAATAGAGGAGAATCTCAAGGCTCTCAACCTCGTTGAGCAGGTGAGATTCTTGGGCATGGTGCCGACACCGGATCTGCGCGCGCTGTACCGCCTTTCTCAGTTCGTCGTTATACCTACGCTGTTCGAGGCTGCCAGCGCGCCCCTTTTTGAGGCGTGGCTGGAAGGGGTCCCGGCCGCCTGCTCGACCGTCACATCCCTGCCGGAGCAAGCCGGGAATGCGGCCCTTCTGTTTGACCCACTATCGGTGGACGCGATAGCCAATGCCGTGGCCATGCTGGCTGCCGATCCTGCCCTCAGGGATCGACTCAAGGCCCTCGGGGCGGCGCGCCTGAAGGACTTCAGCTGGGAGCGCACGGCCAAGGCCTACCGCGCCGTGTATCGCCGCGCTGCCCGACATTCGCTGACTGAGGAAGACCGATGGCTATTGTCCTCGGATTGGATGCGCCAGCCGCAGGTGTCTGGCAGGACGGAGATGTGACGGTGAGAGACAAAGCATGAGTCTGAGCCCTGATGCCATCCCCGTCGTTTCGATAGTGACGCCTTCGTTCAATCAGGCGGAATACCTGGATCGTTGCGTCCGGTCGGTTGTGGAGCAGGGCTATCCCCGGCTGGAATACGTGATTATCGACGGCGGCTCAACGGATGGCAGTGTGGACATCATACGCCAACACCACGATCAGCTGTCCTATTCGGTGAGCGAGCCGGACAATGGCATGTACGACGGCCTCAACAAGGGTTTTTCCCGGACGTCAGGCGAGATCATGGCGTGGCTGAACGCCGACGATATGTATACCCCCTGGGCCTTCAGCGTCGTAGCCGAGATATTCGACGCGTTTCCCGAGATCGAATGGCTGTCTAGCGCATTCCCGCTGGCCTGGGACCGCAAGGGGCGGGGGGTAAAATGCGCACACCTCCCCGGGTTCAACAGGCAGGCATTCTACCGAGGGCTCAACCTTCCGGGCATCGCGCGCGGTGCCCACGGCTTCATTCAACAGGAGTCAACCTTCTGGCGCAGATCGCTTTGGGACCGGGCGGGGGGCCAGCTTGACGCCTCGCTGCGGCTGGCGGCGGATTTCGACCTCTGGGCTCGGTTCTGGCAGCACGCAGACCTGTACGCCGTGGATGTCCCCCTCGCCGGCTTCCGCATGCACGACAATCAGAAGACCGCCAGGCAGTTTGCCCAGTACCTGGAGGAAGGACTGGCCGTCCTGAGGAAGCATGGCGGATCACCCTCTGGCAGAGTCAGCGCGGCGCTGCGGGGGCTGCTGACGCCGAGGCTGCCGGCACTGGCATGGCCCGCCGCGGTTGCACTTGGACTGGCATATCGCGGCCGGCTGGTCACCCACATGGGCAGGGTTGAGAAATGGACTGTCACCCAAACACCCGTGTTCTGAATCACGTCAACTCCAGGCCAGCGCTGCTGGGACCTGGCCGCGCTCCTGCCGTAGAAGCGGGTCCCTGTGAATCCCACGAGCAAAGGAGAACGGAGTCATGATCCGACTCGAGACCAAACGTATCGTAGTCACCGGGGGGGCCGGTTTTGTGGGCGCCAAAGTAGTCGCCCGGCTGCAACGTCAGGGCTGCCGGGACATATTCGTGCCGCGTAGCGCCCAGTACAATCTGGTGCATATGGAGGCAGTGAAGACACTGTACGCCGACGCTCGCCCGGACATCGTCATCCATCTGGCGGGCAGGGTGGGAGGCATCGGCGCCAACATGAAGAACCCGGCCAGCTTCTTCTACGATAACCTGATGATGGGCGTGCAGCTCATGGAGCAGGCCAGACTATCCGGAGTGGAGAAGTTCGTGGCCATCGGTACCATCTGCGCCTACCCCAAGTTCGCCCAGGTCCCGTTCCGAGAAGATGACCTTTGGAGCGGCTACCCCGAGGAGACCAATGCCCCATACGGCCTGGCCAAGAAGATGCTCCTGGTGCAGTCCCAGGCCTACCGCCAGGAGTACGGTTTCAACTCCATCTACCTGCTTCCCGTCAACCTGTATGGTCCGGGGGAGAACTTCGATCTCGAGTCCTCCCACGTCATTCCGGCCCTGATCCGGAAGGTCATGGAAGCCAAGGACAGGGGCGACAGGCGAGTAGGCGCCTGGGGTACCGGCAAAGCCACCAGGGAGTTCCTCTACGTCGAAGATGCGGCCGAGGGAATCATCCTCGCTACGGAGAAATATGACAAGCCTGAACCGGTGAACCTCGGGGCCGGTTTCGAGATCTCCATCCGCGAGCTCTATGAGATGGTGTGCGAACTGGTGGGGTTCGACGGGGCAGTGGAGTGGGACGCCTCCAGGCCGGACGGCCAGCCGCGAAGGTGCCTGGACACCAGCCGGGCCAAGAGAGAATTCGGCTTCGAGGCCAGCGTGGCTTTTAGAGAAGGTCTGAAGAGAACCATCGAATGGTACCGTACTGTCAGAGGAAGCGTTACATGAGAGATGCGCCCGCGGCGGTGCTTGGACGTCTGATTGGACCCTATGCAGCGCCGATCAGAAGATGCATCCGGCTAGCCCGCAACCGCCTCGCGAGCAAGAGAAGGATCATCGGCGAAGGCAATGCGCTGCGCTGCACCGGCGTCACGCTCTCCAAGATAGAGTCTGACATCGAGGGGAACCGTAACTCCATAGACATCGCTGAAGGATGCTTCTTGCACGGTCTGCGATTCCACATGCGCGGTTCAAATCACCGCGTCGTCATCGGTAGGGATTGCGGTTTCCACCGCGGAGGCCTCATTTGGTTCGAGGACCATAGCTGCAAGCTGGAGGTGGGGGACAATACAACCGTCGAGGACGCACACATAGCCCTCACGGAGCCGGGGTCTTCCATTACTATCGGAAACGACTGCATGCTGGCGTTCGATGTAGACATCAGGTGTGGTGACTCTCACTCCATCCTCGATCTTGCGTCCGGCGAACGCATCAACTATGCTAGGGACATCGTAATCGGTGACCATGTTTGGATCGCCGCGCATGTCCAAATACTCAAGGGGGTCCGCATCGGCAGCAACAGCATTGTGGCCATCGGAAGCGTGGTGACTGGGGACATACCCCCGAACTGTGTCGCTGCTGGCATCCCGGCCAGGGTAGTCAGGAACGCTGTCACCTGGGACCGTCGCCGACTATATCAACGCGCTGGGGCGGGCTGATGCGCTGCCCCACCGTTTCAGACCTTCCATCAGCACCTCCCGGCAAGGAAGGCTGGCCATGGACAGAACAGAGTCAGCCGCTATCGGAAGTCATGCCAGGCGGCACACCATGGCCCAAGATAAGCATCGTCACCCCCAGCTACAATCAGGCGAACTTCATCGAACAGACCATACGCTCCGTCCTGCTTCAAGGATACCCGAACCTGGAGTACCGCATCATGGATGGCGGCTCCACAGATGGCTCCGTCGAGGTCATCCGCAAGTATGAGAGATGGCTTTCCTCCTGGGTATCCGAGAGTGACAGAGGGCAGAGCCACGCCATAAACAAGGGGTTCCAACGAACCGACGGCGACATACTCAATTGGCTGAACTCGGATGACTACCTGTTGCCGGGTGCTCTGGATCATGTAGCCGCGGCCCGGACCGCCCAACCCCAAGCTGGCGCTTGGTGCGGCGCCTGCCTCATCGTAGATCTGCTAAGCAAAGGCCGTCAGACGCAGAGTGTTCACCGGCCCAGGCGCCTGGACATCGAGGGCATCGCCGACTGGGGCAAGAACTACTTCTTACAGCCTGGCTGTTTCTTCTCGCGCAGTGCATGGGAGAGGTGCGGCCCCCTCGAGGAGGACCTGCACTACGTGATGGACTTCGATCTGTGGCTGAAGATAGCTCGCTTTGCCGGCCTGTGCGCCATGGATCATGTTCTGGCTGCCGCTAATATCCACGGGGAGGCCAAGACGAGAAGCCAGAACGCAGGCTGCGTGTACGCCGAGCAGTGTCAGGTGCAGTTCCGTCACGGCTGCGAGCGCTTCGCCATGGCCGACATAGTTGAACGCTGGGACCGCTACATGGAAGCGGTAGCGGCCCTCCAACAGATTCGTCGTCTCCCCTTCTTTCTCCGACCGGCGTCCGCGCTGCTGCAAGCCGTGAGGCGGGCGCGGGCCCACAAATAGCGCGGAGGTGACCGACAGACTTGCGAATACTCTTCGTAGCACTTGGCGAGAGCCCTCACGTCTCCCGTTGGGTTGCCCAATTGGCTGATCTCGGGTGGGACATACATCTGTTTCCAATACAGGGCGCCCCGCTCCACCCAGGTTTCCGGAATATCACGGTACATGATTTCCTGTATTCCCGCACACCTGACCTGGGGCCAGGGATCCGCTTCCGTGGTGTGCCGTGGCCTCCTGGTCCTGCGGGGCTGAGGTTCGTGGTACGCCAGGGCATCGAACTGAAGCCAAGATGGTTTCCCTGGGTCCAAAGCGCGGCCCGCTTGGTCAGGACGATCCGCCACGTGAAACCGGATATTGTCCACTCGTTGGAGATATTCACGGCCGGATCCACGACTCTCGACGCCAAGAGGCGCATCACCGGGGGTTTCCCGACCTGGATCGCCACGAACTGGGGACACGACATACAATTCTTCGGCCGGCTCGACGCTTACAGGGAAAAGATACGGGCCGTACTCGCAGAGTGTGACTTCTACTCAGCCGAGTGCTACCGCGACATCAGGCTCGCAGAACAGATGGGCATCAAGGGCGAGAAACTGCCGGTCCTCCCCAACTGCGGCGGCTTCGATCTAGCGAAGTGCGCGGGTCTGCGCCAGCCCGGGCCAACATCCCAGCGACGTCTCATTCTTTTGAAGGGACATCAGGACTGGCACGGGCGAGCTCTTTTCGCGCTGCGGGCTATAGAACTCTGCGCTGCTGAGCTTCAAGGCTACCGGATTGCTCTGTACTCGGCAAGCACAGATGTGAGAATGACAGCAGAGCTGCTGTCAAAGTCCACCGGCATCCGGATTGACCCAATTCCCTGGTGCTCGCACGAAGAGATGCTGCGGCTGCACGGCCAGGCCCGGATCCACATCGGCGTCAACATAACGGATGGAATCAGCATCTCGGTCCTTGAGGCAATGGTCATGGGTGCCTTCCCTATTCAATCATGTACCGCCTGCGCCGATGAGTGGATCACACCGGGCGTCACGGGACTCATCGTACCTCCGGAAGACCCTCAGGCTATTGCTGAGGCGATACGGTCGGCTGTTGCCGACGACGCTCTCGTCGACAAGGCCGCTAAGGCAAACGAGTTGCTCGCCGCGCAGCGCCTGGACGAGAGGCTTGTGCGCCCAAAGGTGATAGCTATGTACGAGGGGGTCGCGGCTGCCGGCCGTGCCGGGCGCGGCCACAAGGAGCGTTGACGCATCGCCCACGCCCCTTGTCTGCAGCGGATGCTGTAGTGTCAGACATACCGGCAATGCCGGACTCCGGGGATAGCCTCCGCCGGAAGACCAGCCCGAGGCTAGTCAGCCGCGGGCCCTCCGGGACCATCCCGGCCTAACCCCTGCCCGCTAGATTCGCACCGGCATAACCCAGCACGATCTTGACCACGATGTCGGAAACGTGTTCTTCCAGGTACTCCCGCGGCACGGTCCACAGGGGCTTCTGGCCCAGGACCGTGCGCACGCACTGCTGAATCGATCGCGGGTCGGCGCCGCTCAGGATGTTGCTGCCGCATTCGATGGTCTCCGGCCGCTCAGTCACGTCACGGAGAGTGACATTGGGCACCCGGAAGATGCAGCACTCCTCCTGCACTGTGCCGCTGTCGCTCAACACGCAGAAGGCGTTCTTCTCCAGCCAGATGAAGTCAAAAAAGCCGAACGGCTCGTGGAGCCGGACCTGATTGTTGGAGAAGAGCACGCCGAATCTCTGCATCCGGTTCTGAGTTCGCGGATGCACGCTGCAGATCACCGGTAGATGGTGCTCCTGCTGCAGCAACTCAAGGGCCTCAGTCAGCGAGCGAAGGCGCTGCTCGACGTCCACGTTTTCCTCACGGTGCATGGTCACCAGGAAGTACTTCCCCGGGGCCACGCCCAGTCTCTGGAGCACATCCGACTGCCGGATGGCGGAGTCGTGGTGCTGTATCACCTCCAGGATAGGATTGCCGGTCACGAATATGCGGTGTCCCTCAAAGCCCTCCCGCCGGAGGTTGGCCCGGCTGCGCTCCGTGTAGGGCATGAGGAAATCGCTGCTGTGATCGATAACGCGGCGGTTCACCTCTTCCGGAACACGGTCATCGTAGCAGCGGTTCCCTGCCTCCATGTGGTAGACCTGAATTCCCAGGCGCTTGGCGACCAACGCTCCCAGGCTGCTGTTGGTGTCCCCCAGGAACAGCACCCTCTCTGGCTTCTCGTCGAGCATGACCCGCTCAGTGGCCGAGATGATCTTCCCGATCTGCTCACCGAAGGTCTCACCGCGCACCCCCAGGAAATGGTTCGGCGGGCGCACCCCCAGCTCCTGGAAGAAGACGTCATTGAGCTTCACGTCATAGTTCTGGCCGGTGTGCACCACAATGTGCTCGCAGAGTCCGTCCAGCTTCCCTAGGATCCGGCTCAGGCGGATGATCTCCGGGCGCGTGCCCAGTACGGTCATGACCTTCATTTCGACACCCCTCCTGCGGCCTCACCCGCCTGGCTACGCGTCGCGGCACAAGGGGCTGTCACCGTGCCCCTCACGCCAGCATTTCCCCGTTGAAGGAGTCGCGGTCCTCTACTCTGAGCCGGTGCTTCTTTAGCAGGGCCGGCAGGGCCGCCTTCTCCATCACGTTGTCCGCCGAGCTGAACTCCCGGGCCAGATGCTCTGTCTCTTCTCCAGCGGCCCGCAACTCCGGCAGCATGGGCAGCACTACATAGTGGTCACCCCTGGCAATGGTGCGGTAGGCCTCCTCCTCGGAAACCAGGATCTCGTGCACCTTCTCCCCGGGACGGATGCCCGTAATGGTGGTCTTGATGGGCCGGCCGCCGATGAGCGCCTCGGCCAGGTCCACAACGCGGGCCGACGGCACCCGGGGGATGTACATCTCGCCGCGGCGCGCGCCCCGCAGCGCCGCAAAGACCGTATCCACCGCCTGGTCCAGGCTGAGGAGGAAACGGGTCATGTCCGCCGTAGTTATGGTTACCGGGCCGCCATTGTGAATCTGCTCATGAAACAGTGGGATCACCGATCCGCGCGAAGCCAGGACGTTGCCATAGCGAACGCAGATGAAATGCGTGTCCGGGCAGTCAAGGTTGCCGGCGATGAACACCCGCTCCTGGATGGCCTTGGTCATGCCCATGACGTTGACCGGCTTGCAGGCTTTGTCCGTGGAAATGCCTATCACGGTCTGCACGGGCAAGTGATTCTCCCTGATGGCCCGTATGATGTTCTCCGGGCCTCCGATGTTGGTCTGCACCGCCTCGTAAGGGAAGTACTCACAGGTGGGCACCTGCTTTAACGCCGCGGCATTGAAGACCACGTCGGCATTGCGCAGCACGCCGCTCACCCGGTGGTAGTCGCGGACATCGCCAATCTGGAACTGAAGCAGCTGCTGGAAGTTGCGGTATATTACCTCGTCGGTGGCCCGGGCGCGGCTCTGGTAGGAGAGCCGCATCTCATGCTGCTTGGCTTCATCGCGGGAAAAGACGGTTATGCTGGCCGGTGTTCCCAGCTCGCCCGACAGCAGGCGGCGCACCAACACCTTTCCCAGCGAACCGGTGCCTCCCGTCACCACCACCCTCTTGCTGCTCAGGAGACTATCCGGCATGGCCCCTCCTCAGTTCCGAATATGGTGTGGCATCTCGGTACATCTCCCTGACCATCTCAGGCCAGCCCGGCGCGGTGAATCCGGTGGCCTGGCGGAACCGGCCGCCATTCAGGCTGCGGTCGGAGAGCACCGTCTCGTCAGGCCGGATCTCGATGCGGAGCCCATAGACCTCCTTGACCAGCGAGAGCAGGTCGAACTTGCTTATGGGCTCCGATGCCACGTGGTACAGGCCGTTGAGGTCCGGGTGCCTGGCGATGACCTCTGATATGATGCGGGCCAGGGCGATAGTGGTAAACCCGCTGAAGATGGCGCGGCGGTAGCCGCTCACTTCCTTTCCATCCTGCGCCAGGAACCACTCCACCAGCCCGAAGGAGGTCTGCGGCTCCCGCCCTATCATCGAGGTCCTCAGGGTGAGACAGCCGGCGCCTTCCACCTCGCCCAGGAGCTTGCTGCGCCCGTACAGGTCCTCGGGATCAGGCATGTCGCTTTCTGAATACGCTCCTTTTCGTCCGGAGAAGACGCAATCGGTGCTGATGTGGATCAGCCGTATGCGGCGTTGTTGGCACTCGCGGGCCAGGCGTTGCGGGAACAGCGAGTTCACCGTGATGCTGGCCACCGGATCCCTGGCGGCCTCCGCCTGCTTGACGATGCCGATGCAGTTCACCACCACCTCGGGCCGGACCGACTCGATGGCCCCGGCCACGGTGCCGAAGTCCTCAGCCGACACATGACCAATCGCACGTCCAGCACCGACAAAGGGCGCCGTACTCCCGGCGGCACGCCGGACTGTGGCATACACATCCCATGCGCCAGCAAGGACCTGGCAGACCTTGTGGCCCAGCATTCCGGTCGCGCCCAGGACGAGTACTCTCATAGATCAGCCCCCTCCCGACCTGCTACCCGACGGACTGCGGCGCGAATCGGGTAGGCAAGCACCTCAAGCAGCAGACTCAGCGGCCAGGCGATTATGGCACTAACCAGATACGACATCAACTGCACCGGTTTCTTCAAACGCCAGTAGCTATAGGCGATATCAAGATAAGAGTAGGATTCGAGCTTCCGCCTGACTGTCCAGGGCAAGTCCGAATCCTTTCTTATGATGCACCTGACAACGTGGAGTTGCGCTGAGATCTGGGCCCGGCGATCGTCCGCCGTATTCGACGCATGAACTCTCACCCTGGTCAGCCTTTCATCGATGCCGAGGACCGGCGCCCGGCGTGCTATCTCAGCCCAGAGCGCGATGTCCTCGCCGACATTCAGCGACTCATCGAACCTGAACCCCTGGTCGAGTATCTCTTTGCGCACCATCACCGTTGGCGTGGCTATAGGACAGCGGCGCAGGATCCCCGGATAGACAGCCCCAGTGAATCTGCCGGAGGCCACCAGGCCGATGTCCATTCCGTCAGGACTCATGCGCACATATGAGGTGTGTGACATCAGGCAGTCGTGATCGACCTGCAGCAAGGCAACCTGCCGCTCCAGCTTGATGGGCATGAAGACGTCATCAGCATCAAGGAAGGCAATGAGAGGGCCGCGCGCCATGGCAATGCCATGGTTCCTGGCGGCCGATCGTCCTTTGTGGTCCTGTCTCGCGTAACGGATGCGTACGTCTTCAAGCTCGAGCCGAGACACGTCCGGATCATCCGATCCATCGTCTATCAGCAGTAGCTCGAAGTCCTCCCACGTCTGGCCCAGGACGCTCTTGATGGATTCGCGCAGCCAATCTATGCGGTTATGGAACGGAACGATCACGCTTACCATCGGGCGGGATGCTGGAGTCACGCGCGCGATGTCGTTGCTGCCAGTCATGGGCTGCCTCCGCTGGGATCATTCCCATGCAGCTCAAGCCTCTTAAGCAGTCTCCGGGCAGCATAGAGCACCTTGATAAGAGCGTTCTGTATGGTCAAAGGGAGGATGGACGGGACTATCAACTCCCACCTCCCCAGCAGCCCTGACGGCCCGTATCGCGCTGCTCTAAGGAGATGCTTTACCGCGGCTCGCCGCTGATCCCCACAGACGTAGGCAGCCACCAGATGCGCCGAACCATACGCCTGCGAACGCGCCTTGATGACGGCCTCCGGCAGAGCCGGCCGCGCATAGAGCTTATCCATTAGTCGAATGTGCTCGTCAGCCATCACAATGCCACGCTGTGATACCGTGGCCGAATCAGGGTGCATTCTGAAAGTGGCCAGCGTAGTCGGTATACGAGCGAACTGCCCGTAAAGTCCCAGTCGAAGCCACAACTCAAAATCCCCCACGTACCTGAAATCGGGATCCCGTAAGCCGGCTCTACCCAGCCAATTGCGTCTTATGAAGGCACCCGGACCCACACTACAGTGGTGACGCTTCAGCATGGCCATGTAGTCATGCTCGGGGACCTTGATGTGCCTGATCACCTCCGATTTCGGCCCGATGAAGTTCCAGTCCGGGTAAGCCACCAGCACCTCGGGGCGGGCCTGCATGAAATCAACGGCCGTCTTCACCGCCCCTGGGAGCAGCGGATCGTCCGAGTTCACCACCGCCACGATGTCGCCCCGGGCCATGCTCAATCCCTTGTTCACGGTCCGAGTCTCACCCATGTTGGGATGTGTTTCCCAGATGATCCGCCCTTCATAATTCTCCAGTACATCTCTGGTGTTGTCCGTGGAACCGTCATCGAGAACAATGTACTCGATATTGGCGTAGTCCTGACTCAGCACGCTGCAGATGGTCTCATCCAGGTACGAGGCCCGATTGTAGGCTGGAGTTATGATCGAGACGAGCGGCAGGCTGCCGCCAGCACTGCCGGTCATCTTCTCCCCACCTCTTCGTAGACGCTCTCCATCCTCCCCACTACGCCCGTCCAGGTGAACTTGTCCAGCACCAGTTGCCGCCCCTGTTCGCCAAAGCGCTTCCTCGCCTCCGGGTCACCCAGCATGCGGCGCAGCGCCTGCGCCAGGGCTTCGGCCTCGAAGGGCACCACGTATCCTCCCTGGTCCTTGAGCCAGGGCGAAACCCCGCAGCGGTCGGTGGCTACCACCGGGGTTCCGCACATGAGGGCTTCCAGCAGCGTAATGCCGAACACCTCGTAGCGCGATGTCAGCACCGAGACATCCGCGTCGACGTATGCTTCCAGCCTGTCCCTGTGGTAAAGGGGGCCGGGCAGAGTCACCCAGTCCTCCTGCTTCAGGTCCCGTACCAGCTTCTTCAACATGGCCAGATACCCGTCATCCGGCCCGGCTATCACCAGCCGCACCCGGCCCGCTTGGGCATCCAGGGAGGCGAAGGCCCGCACCAGCAGGTCCAAGCCCTTGATGCTGTGTATACGGCCCAGGTACAGCACCAGCTGCTCATCTTCGGCAAGACCATGCTTTGCCCGGAAACGGCCCCGGGGCGGCAGTCCGGCGAACTCCGCCGGGTCGACGGCGTTCGGCACCACCCTGATCCTGTCAGAAGGCACTCCCATAGATTTGTACTGCTCCACCTCTATGTCGGCAACGGCAACCGCTATAGATGATTGCCTCAACAGATCGTATCCGAAGACGGTGTCGAAGAGCCATTTCAGCCTCTGCCTCTCCTCGATCCTCATCACCGTGCCATGGGCCTGCAACAGACAGGGGACTCCGTATGCCTGGGCGTAGTGAGCCACCGCCACATTCTGGAAGGTCCTGAAGTGATGCAGGTGCACCACGTCGAATCCCCGCAGCTCCCTTCGAGCCGCGCTAACCATTCCCGGCGTGACGAAGAGATTGCTCCAACTGCAACTGGTCCGGAAAGAGGAGACCCTGACGCCCTGGAGCGATCCCACGTATGCGGCATCCAGCAGGCGATCGCCAGTGTACAGTGTAACGCTGTGACCCTTCCTGGCCAACTCCTGGCAGAGGTGGTAGGTCACTTCAACAGCGCCTCCGAAGGCCGGAGCGAAGAACGGGGCCACGTGCAGGATCTCCAACTATGCTCGAGCCCTCCGTACCATGAGTGACACGCCGAACACCACCCGCCTGAGCCCCCACACAACCGCCGCCCATACCCACGTGAAATTCCTCAGCGTGAAAAGCCAGGGGAGCAGCAGCACGCGCGGGTCCTTCTTCTTGAACCACAGCTCCACTGTCTCAGGCAGATGCATCATCGGTATCAGTAGCAGCAGCAGGAGAGCGAAGGGAGAAATGAGGCAGCCAAGGGCTGCAGCCAGCACCAGGCCGACGGTCAGCGGCACCTGTGCCAGCATGCCCACGCCAACCAACCGGTCCCGGGCCCGGCCGGATTTCCTGGCAATGGACAGGCGGTAGTACGCGTAGTTGTACTGTTGTTTGATATAGCCTCTGAGATCATCCCGCCAATAGTGCCTACACCTGGCATCCTTGCACAGGACGAGCTGCCAGCCGGCTGCCTTCAGCCGCCGGCTCAGGTCAGCGTCATACCCGATCTTCATATGTTCATCAAGCAGGCCAACCTCGAGCAACGCGCTCTTGAGATAGGCGGTGTTCATTGTATAAAGGTGGTCCGTCAGCCGTGGGCTTTTGTCGAAGCGCAACTCGACGTCGTATCCCATCAGCTTCCCCACGATGCTGCTGTTGCCCGTGACCGGATACCCTGCCACCGCACCCGCTCTCGGCTCATCGAAGCAGGGTACTATCTTCCGCATCCAGCCGGGCTCCAGCACGGCATCGGCATCAAGGGACACCACAATGTCATGGTTGCACCTGGTTATCCCGATGTTGGTCGCCCTGGCTGCCCCCCCATTGGGTACATCCACCAACTGCAACCCAGGGATCCGGGCCAGGACCTCCCGAGTGCCGTCGGTGCTGCCATCGTTGACTACGATGACCTCGAGGTCTCCGGGCCACTCCTGCGCCAGGGCACTCCGGGCGCATTCTTCGATGGTGCCCTCCGCGTTGTAAGCGGGTATTACGATACTCACACCGCGCATAATGGGAGTCCCGAGGCGCCGGTCAGTGCCGCCCCACGCCCACGTCCACCTCAGCTTCCTCGCTCTTCTGCAACCGCTCCCATTGCCCCCGCAGCAGCTCCTTCATGGCCTGCAACACTACCGCGGCGAACAGGCCCAGCATCCCCGTCAGGCACAGCAGGATGGCGCCCAGCAGGGTGCCCAACGCCAGGGCCTCGGTCTCCGAGTAGATGTCCAGCACCCTGATGCCCAGCACAAACCCTCCCGCCAGCAAGGCCAACCCGGGGATGCCGAACAGTACGAACGGCTGCCGCAGGCTGAGCAGCACCAGCACGCGGTTGAGCACGCTCATCCCGTGTCCCACTGGGTTCCGCTTGGCCCCATCGGCGTAGCTGACCTCGATGGGGACCTCCACCACCTTCAGCCCCTTGTTGGCGATGGCGAACTGCATCTCGGAGGAGACGGACATGCCGTCTTCGGTGAGATTGAGCAGGCCCATGGCCCGGGCGGAGTAGGCCCGGTAGCCGCTCTGCGAGTCAGTCAGCTTGTGGCCGGAGCCGACATTGGTGGCCGCATTGAGCACCTGCTGGCCAAATCTGCGGTACAGCGGCGCCCCGTTCGACTTGCCCAGGAACCGCGACCCGATGACCACGTCGGCCTCGCCAGCCAGCACGGGCTGCACCAGGCGGGGGATGTCGCGCGCGTCGTGCTGCCCGTCGGCGTCGATCACCACCAGGACGTCAGCGCCCTGCTCTTTCCCTTTGGCCAGGGCGGTACGCACGGCCGCGCCGTACCCCTTGTTGCCGCCGTGGCTGATCAAGGTGGCCCCGGCGGCGGCCGCGATCTCGGCGCTGGTATCCGTGGACCCGTCATCAACCACCAGCACCCGGTCCACATACTTGCGTACCGAGAGGACCACGCTGCCGATGTACCTCTCCTCATTGAAGCACGGGATGCCCGCCACCACCAGGGGCTTGTGGCCGGCACCGTTGCTGCCCGCTCCTGCCATTACCTCAACGACCCGATCCGCGCATCCCGCCGCCTTCCACGGCACAGCGTGAGCGCGCCTAATGTATATCATCGAATAGGCTCATTTGCAATAGGAGGCGACCACTGCCAGCACGCAGCGCCGCCCTTCTGCCGGCCCCTACCGCTGCTCCAGGTGGCCAGTGTCGTTCATCACCTTGAGCTTCAGACGGGCGCCGTCCCGCTCGATGATGGTCAGGGAGGCGTTGCCTACCTCCAGCCGGCGGTAGATGGCCATGCTCGCCCCCAGGCACTGGGCCACCAGCAGCCTGACAATGACGTCGTGGGTGACGGCCAGCACCATCTTGCCTTCGGCCCCGTCGGTGATGCGGCCGAATGCCTCAGCCGCCCTGTCCCGAACCTCCCCCAGGCTCTCTCCGCCGGGCATGCGGAAGTCCCCGGGTTTGGTCCGCCAGGTCTTCCACAGCTCCGGGTAACGGGCGGCGATGTCCATGGCGAACAGGCCCTCCCAGTCGCCTATGCGCATCTCCCCCAGCTCCGGCATGGTCTCCACCGGCAGCGAGTGCGGCCCGGCGCTGATCTCGGCCGTGCGCAGCGCCCGGCTCAGGGGGCTGGAGTAGACCGCGGCTATGGGCCACCGGTCCAGCCGCCGCGCCAGCTTCTCCGCCTGTTGCAGCCCCGTCTGGTTGAGACCCTGGTCGATCCAGCCCATGTAGCGGGCGTTGACGTTCCAGTCCGTCTGGCCGTGCCGTACCAGTACCAGAGTCGCCGTCATGTTCTCACACGCTGAACAGGAAGGTGATCACGTCCCCGTCCTGCACCAGGTAGGTCTTGCCCTCCAGCCGCAGCAGCCCGTGCTTCTTGGCCTCCGCCATGCTGCCGCTCTTCACCAGGTCCGGGTAGGCCACCACCTCGGCCCGGATGAATCCCCTCTCCATGTCCGAGTGAATCTTCCCGGCCGCTCGCGGCGCCGGGGTGTCCCTCCGCACGCTCCAGGCCCGGACCTCGCCGTGGGCCGTGCTGAAGAACGAAATCATCCCCAGGAGCTCGTACGACAGCCTGATCGCCCGCTGCAGGGCCCCTTCGCTCACCCCCATGTCCGCTCGGAACTCCGCCGCCTCGGCCTCCTCCAGCTGCGCCAGCTCCATCTCCAGCTTCCCGCATATGGCCGCCGCCGGGAACCCCGGGAACCTCTGGCGCGACTCCGCCTCCAGGGCTGCTGCCTGCGGCAGCTGCTCCTCGCCGATGTTGAGGACCACCAGCACCGGCCGGCTGCTCAGCAGCTGGTAGCTCTCCGCCGCCCGGGCCTCGTCTGGCGAGAGGCCCTGGTCCCTCACCGCCACTCCGCTCTCCAGGGCTGCCTTGAGCTTCTCCACCAGGGCCCGCTCCTTGATCAGGGCATCGCGCTCGGCCGAGCGGGGCCCCTTGAGGGATTCGCCGATGCGCTCCAGCCGGCGCTCAGCGATGGCCAGGTCACCCAGCACCAGCTCCTCGCCCACGGCCGCGATGTCCCGCCAGGGGTCCACGCCGCCCGGCGCCGGCACGGCCTCATCGCCGAAGGCCCGGGCCACCACGATCAGGGCGTCCGTCTTCGTCAGGTGGCTGCGAGCCGGCCCGCTCAGGCCTTCCTTCCGGTCGGCCGCCAGGGCCACATCCACGTACTTGACCTCGGCCGGCACCAGCCTCTTCGGCTTGAGCAACGAGGCCAGGCCCTCCAGGCGCTCGTCCGCCACCTTCACCACGCCCACGTTGGGCTCCACCCCCGCCGCGGCGAAGGCCCGGGTCTCCGCCTTGCCCCGGGCAAGCGCATTGAAGATGGTGGTTTTTCCGCTCTTGGGCAGCCCGATGATGCCGATCTCCATGAATCGCCTCGCCGGGTCGACCTCTGCGCCAGGCGCTCTGTCAGATGACGTACAGGCCGGCGCCAGCCTCCCGCATGCAGCCCTAGCTTATCACAGCCCTCCGCCGCCCGCCATCGGGGGCATTATCCCCGGTTTGGGGCCCCCGGCGGGCAGGGTGTCCCACGGAGATCGTCGGCCCCAGTTCGCCTGACCCGCCGGGGCCACTTTGGAGCGCCATCTTCGCCGACGCCCGCCCGGGCCGGCGACAAAGGGCCAACCACCGACTGTAGTGGGGCAGCGCCCACCCCCGGGTGGTACAATATGACGGGCGCGCCGCATGATACACGTCCTCTATGGTGCCGACAACTTCTCCCTCCAGAAGGCCCTGGATGAGATCAAGGGCACCCTGGGCGACAGGGAGTCCCTGGCGCTGAACACCACCTTCCTGGACGGCCGGCGCCTGACGCCCGCGCCGGTCATCGAGGCCTGCAACACCATCCCCTTCCTGGCCAACTGGCGCCTGGTCATCGTGGAAGGGCTCCTGGAGAGGTTCGAGCCGGCTGCCACCGGCAAGCGGCCCGAGGTCAGCGAGTGGCAGGCGCTGGTCGACTTCCTGCCCGCCAAACCGTCCTCGACGGTTCTGGCCTTCATCGATGGCAAGCTGACGCGGGCCAACCCCCTCCTGCGGAAGCTGGGCAAGCTGGCCACGATGGCCGAGTTCCCGCCCCTCAGGGGCCCTGCCCTGACGGCCTGGATCGCGGCCCGCGCCAAGGCCCAGGGATCGGCCATGTCCCCCCGCGCCGCCCGGCTGCTGGCCCTCACCGCCGGCGATGACCTGTGGGTGCTGTCCAGCGAGATCGAGAAGCTTTCCCTGTACGCTTTGGGCCGGCGCATAGAGGAGGAGGACGTGCAGCTGGTGACCAGCTCCGTCCGGGAGGTGTCCATCTTCAACGTGATCGACGCCATGGCCGATAAGAGGCTGCCCGCGGCCATGCAGATGCTACATCAGCTGCTGATCGAGGGCACGGCTCCCACCCACCTGCTGACCATGATGTCCCGGCAGGTGCGGCTCATGGTGATAGCGAAGGACTTCGGCCGCACCCGTCCTTCCCCGGAGGAGCAGCGGCGGCAGCTGGGCGTGTCGGCCAACTACCCCCTGCAGAGGCTGCTGGAGCAGAGCGCCCGCCACTCCCTGGATCGGCTCATGGACATCTACCAGAGAATACTCGACACCGACCTGGCCATGAAGACCGGCAAATGGTCGGACGAGCTGGCCCTGGACCTCCTCATGGTCGAGGTCGCCGCCTAGCGCCTCATATTCGGCGGTCAATGCGGCCCAACCGGACTCTGTGCGCACTCGCCGCCGACTTGCCTGCCGGCCCGATCTCATCTGATTGGACACGGCCGACAGTGAAGTGCTAAGATCGGGGCGGATTTCACTTGACATGAGCAAGCCAGTCCCGTCCCCGAAGACTCCCGACCTTGAGTACATCTTTCATCCCCGGTCCATCGCCGTGGTGGGAGCGGCCACCGACCCGGTGCACTGGTGGGTCAACGAGTACTACATCGACCCCCTGATTAAGCTGGGCTACACCGGCCAGGTCTACGCCGTCAACCCCAAAGGGGGCGAGGCCCGGGGCATAAAGATCTACCGCAGCCTTTCGGAGATCGAAGGCCCCATCGACCACGTGGTCAGCGCCATCCCGGCCCGCCACTGCCCGGAGTTGGTCCGCGAGTGCCGGGACCGGGGCGTCAAGGTGGTTCAGTTCTTCACCGCCGGCTTCGCCGAGACGGGTGACCCGGAGGGCATCGCCCTTCAGAACGAGATCGTGGAGATCGCCCGGGGCAGCGGCATGCGCCTGCTGGGGCCCAACTGCATGGGCCTCTACTGCCCGGCCACCCGAATCAGCTTCTGCTTCAACTACCCCCGGGAGCCCGGCCCGGTGGGCCTCATCAGCCAGAGCGGCAGCAACTCCACCTACGTGGTCCGCAGCGCCGTGGTCCGGGGGCTGCGCTTCAGCAAGGTGATCAGCCACGGCAATGCGTGCGACATCAATGAGTGCGACCTCCTGGAGTACCTGGCCGACGATCCGGAGACGAAGGTCATCGCGGCCTACATCGAGGGCATCAAGGACGGCCCCCGGTTCCGCCGGGGGCTGGCCCGGGCGGCGGCCCTCAAGCCGGTGGTCATCTACAAGGGCGGATACTCCGAGGGCGGTGGACGTGCCGCGGCCACCCACACCGGCTCCCTGGCCGGCTCCTATGCCGCGTTCGAGGCCCTGCTCCGGCAGGCCGGAGCGATCCCGGTCCAGAGCGTGGGCCAGATGGTGGACGTGCTGGTGGCCCTGCTGCGCATGAAGGTGCCGCGGGGCCCGAACGTCTGCGTCGTGGGCAACGGCGGGGGCGGCAGCGTCCTGGCCACCGATGAGTTCGAGAGGGCCGGCTTCAGGCTGCCTCCCATCCCGCCCCAGATCACGGAACACGTGCGGCGGCTGGTGCCGGCCGCCGGCAGCATGCAGCGCAACCCCATCGACGCCGCCCCTCTGATGGGCATCCAGCAGGCCCTCTTCCTGGAGAAATCCGGCGTTACTGAGTGGGAGAAGAACCTCTGGGCCGCCCGATTCCAGAGGGGGGACGGGGCCATGGGGGACTTCATCGGCGCCCTGGACGACTGGCCGGGGCTGGACTTCCTGCTGGTGCACTACTGCATCGACTCGGTTCCGGGAGGGCTATACGGCTGGCAGCAGACCACCGGCGGCGGGCCGGCCATCTTGGCGGCACGGGAATCGCGCCTCCCTGTGGCCACGGTCATCCACTTCACCGCCAACGAGATCTCCTGGATCAAGTCCCAGAAGCTGCGGCAGCTCTGCATCGACTGCGGCTTCCCCCTCTTCCTGTCGGTTAAGGGGGCGGCCAGGGCCATCCGCACCCTGATGGAGTTCGACCGGCAGCACCCGGGGATGATTGAGGCGCTGCAGGCCTCCCTGCCGCCGCCGGCCATTGGGCTGCCGGCTACTCGCTCGATCACCGGTACAGCGGGTTGCCGGTCAGGATACGGTATACCTCCCGGTACCTCTCCGAAGTCCTCCTGATGAGGTCCTCCGGCAGCATGGGCGCCGGGGGCTGCTTGTTCCAGCCGGAGGCCTCGAGCCAGTCCCGGACTGGCTGCTTGTCATAGCTCGGCTGCGATCGGTCGATGGAGTACCTGGAGGCGTCCCAGAACCGGCTGGAGTCCGGCGTCAGCAGCTCGTCTATCAGGGTGAGCTCGCCGTTGACCAGCCCGAACTCCATCTTGGTGTCGGCGATCATGATCCCCCTCGTTCGGGCGTACGCTTCGGCGAAGCGGTACACGGCGATGCTCGCCTCCCTGAGGTCCAGGGCCAGGGAGTCACCCACCAGGCTGGCCATGGCGTCCAGGGTCAGCGGCCGGTCATGCCCGCTCTCCTCCTTGGTGGTGGGGGTGAAGATGGGCTCCGGGAACTGCTCCGACTCCGCCATGCCCGGAGGCACAGGAACCCCGTTGATGGTGCCCTTCGCTGAGTACTCCGGCCAGGCCGCTCCCGAGAGGTACCCCCGTACCACGCACTCGATGTCGATCCTCTGGGCCTTGCGCACGATCATGGAACGGTCGGCCAGGGCCGCCGGGAACTCGTGCCCGGGGCAGTACGCCTGCAGCCGCGAGGCATCCCTGATCACCTCCAGCAGGTGGTTGGGCACGATGCCGGAGGTCTTCTGGAACCAGAAGGCGGAGATCAGGTTCAGCACCGCTCCCTTGTCCGGGATACCGCAGGGCAGCACCACGTCGAAGGCCGATATGCGGTCGCTGGCCACGATCAGCAGCCGGTCGCCCAGGTCGTAGTTGTCGCGCACCTTGCCGCGGTGGAGAAGCGGGATGGGGAGGTTGGTTTCAAGCAGAACTGACATGAAATCGCCGGGTTCGGATCGATCGCCCCTTCCGGCCGGCGGTGACTTGCGACCGGTGGTTCAGTCTAGCATGATCGCCGAGGGGGCGGCAACCGGGACGCCGCGTCCTTACCCCGATCAGGAAAGCCCCTACCCGGCAGTGACCCCGGCGCTCTCAGCCAGCACCGCCATCGCCAGCTGGCAGTGGCTCGCGGCGTAGGACATGGAGACATTGGCCTGGCTGAAGCGGTCGCGGGCCGTGTGGGCCGCCGGAGAATGGCCGTTCTTCCTCCGGTCGTTCGAATGCGTGGCCGTGGCCGTGTACCCGTTCTCCCAGAAGGGGCGGTAGTCGCTGGCGCAGTCGTGGCGGTTGCGGGTCAGGGTGAACCCGGTGCCGTAGAGGGCGTTCTGCGTGGTGAACAGGCTGGCCACCGATGAGGATTCCGCGTTGTGCAGGATATCGAGGCTGAAACGGCCATCGGGGTCGTACGCCGCCGAGTCAACGTTGTGGTAGAACCCCAGATCGACGTCGCCGGCCGTCATTTCGGCCACGTAGGCCCGGCTGCCGCGCTGCCCCCCTTCCTCACCGTTCCAGAAGGCGAAAATCACAGTGTGGCGGAACTCATACCGGCTCATGATCCTGGCCATTTCCAGCACCATGGCCACCCCGATGCCGTTGTCCGAGGCGCCAGGAGCGGGGCCCTCAAGCGGAAGGTCATCGTAGTGGGCCCCAATAATGTAGACCCTGGAGTCACCCCGGAGGGTGGCTATGATGTTCCGGTGGGGGCTCTGATAGGCCACCTCCAGCCCCGCGATGGCCTGCAGCTGGCTGAAGATCCAGGCGCCGGCCTCCTCATTCCCCGGAGTGAAGCCGGAAGCCGGATAGGCCCGGGTCCCGAATTCCTGGAGGGCCAGCGTGCTGCTCTCCATGTTGGCCTGGCTCACCAGCGAGATCATCTCAGCGATAGCCGGATCCGCCGCTGCTCCGTTGCCGGGGGGCGCCGCGTCCTGAGCACAACCGGCCAGGCCCAGGACCAGCGCCAGGCACAAGGACACCGCGATGGCCTTCATCAGGACAGACTAGCACAGGCGGGGACTGTTCCGCGACGTGTTTATGTTGTCAGAAGGGCCCTTTTCGGCTATAATCCGAGCTTGTTGGGGAATCGTCTAGCGGTAGGACAGCGGACTCTGGATCCGTTAGCCGAGGTTCGAATCCTCGTTCCCCAGCCAAAACCCCTCGTGAAAAGACCCATAGGACATGTCCAAAAATGGCTTCTAGGCTAACAGATCTGGGCCATTTTCCACGAGGGGCTGAGCGTCCTCTAGGCTAACGAATACGGGCAGAAAAGGGCCATTTCACGAGGGAAAGGGCCCCCCGGTTCATAGCCAAATGGCAACCGGTACAGGTGGGAGTCGCAACATGAATAATGCCAGTACAACAGCAGCTCAAGTCCCCACCCGTCTACCCTGAAGTCAGGGTCTTTCTGCTGAGCCGAAAGCTCAGCAACTGCCGGCCCCGCACCCTGGAGACCTACCAGCGCTCCATAGAGCGGTTCTTGAGAGCCGTCGGGAAACCCCCGCTTGAAGTGACCAAGCTGGACGTCCAGAACTACCTGATGGTTCTCCTGGAGGACCGGAAACGCAGCCCGGCCTACGTCCGCTCAATCCACCTCTGCCTTTCGATCTTCTACAAGTGGCTGCAGGCCGACGGACTAATGGACCATTCGCCCATGGCCGGCATCCCCCGGCCCCGGGCCCCGAGGAAAGGAAAGCCCTTCCTGTCACAGGAAGACTTTGACCGGCTCCTGGCCGTCTGCCCAACCGAGGACTTTCGCGGCGCCCGTAACGCAGCCTGGTTGTGGATGCTGTGGTGCAGCGGCTGCCGCCTCGACGGCCTGGCCAAGCTGAAGCTGACCGATCTCGACTGGAAGAACGGGCGCCTTCACGTGGTGGAGAAGGGAGACAAGCCCCGTGTCGTGCCGTTCACAGCGCCAGCCCAGCGGGCGGTCCTCAAGTACCTCAAGGTGCGCGGATTCTACATGCGGGGCAACGACCCTTACCAGGAGCTCTGGATAAGCGAAGAGCGCAGACCGCTGAAGCGAACCGGCTTGCAGCACATCAGCCGGATGGTGCAGGAGAGGTCCGGGGTTCACTTCAAGGACATGAACCACATCTTCCGTCGGACATGGCTCTACCGCAACGTGAAGAACAATGTGCCCCTTAAGGTCCTGCAGCTGGTCGGCGGCTGGTCAGACCTGGCGACTCTGGACGGCTACGTAAGGGCTATGGACAGCGAGGACGCGATCAACCAGGTGGATTGGCAGTAGGGGGGAGAATGCCCCGAGATGATCGATGGGACGATGAACTTGACAGACTCCTCGGACGGGCAGTTCCGGGGGTGGGCTACTACAACCTAGAACTGTTCAACACATGGGGGGTATTCATTCCGCTGCGGGTGCCCCCCAACATGGTGTGCGAGATGGCGCTGGCCCTGCTGGCTGGAACCTTGGGCGTCAGCCGGGCGTACGGACACCGCCAGTACTTTTCCATGTTGGAGGAGACGATAAGGCCACAGTTCAGAGAGTGACGTCGACGCACAGGACTCAGCGAACCGGTCCCTCCAGTACTTGCGAGGCGAGTCTAGCTACCGCACTAGACCGGTTCGCTAGCAGGAATGTAGCCTTGCTGCATTCCCTGCAGTATCACGTATGGAATGAGTTGCGGGTTTGTGAACTTCCACCTGTAGCTTCGCCTCTTGCCGGACTTCTTCAGGATCGGCCCTCGATCTTCTTCACAGAACTTTGCCAAATGTCCTTGATAGGCACCGAGAGGGAAATCCTTCCCAGTGATCACCGCCAGTGGGTCGGCAATCGCACTAGCGGAGAAGCGACCCAACTGATCCTTCCCCACAAGCGCGCAGGCGAGCAGCACTTCTTTGAACAAGGCGTTCTTCTTTGATGACAGAACAGCCTTCTCATACTGGTGTTGCAGACCGCCCTCTGCGTTCTTGAGCGTATCCGGGATTGCATGCTCCAGGTCACTCTGCGTGACATTCTTCCGACCCGCTTCCACTGCCCTCCTTCCCGCCCATAGCCCGAGAAGGTGAGTGTAGTGAGGGTATCCTTGAGACAGTTTCGCCATCCTCAGATCAAGCCCATCTTCGTATTCCATGCTTGCGTACGAGTAGCCATTTCTGACAATCTGGGACAACTCATCCTCGGTCATTGATTCAACACGGACTTGTGCTAGATTCCGCGAGATTGAGCGATGCTCGCTCATCAGCTCCTCGATACTCTCACCAACTCCAACAATTATCAGCTTTGCCTTTACCAGGGAATCCGACAGCAACTTGATTGTGTCTGCCATCAACCTGTGAACATCGCTTCCTGGCCTTGTTCTGTCAAACTCATCAATGAATATGACGACCGAATTTGGCAGGGACTCAAGGAAGAGTCGAACATCGTTCGGATTGGTCAAGGCAACCTCTGATTCCATCCTTCCAATGATGGTTGCAGTGGCATGTTGAACCAACCCGAGCTGCCTCTGGGCAACCAATATCTCGCGTGTGACCTTGCTCCAAATGGATGCATAGTCATCCGATGTGCTGGCCGAGATGAGGATGCATCTTCTGCCCTCGGCAGTTGCTTCCTGGAGCTGTTGGGCTAGAATTCGTGCAACAGAGGTCTTTCCAGTACCGCGTTCCCCGAACAAGATCACATGAAGACCCTCGGTGTTGATTGCGTCTGTGACGCTGTAGAGAACATCTAGCCTACCGGCGAGGAACTGCGCAAGGTGTATTGGCTGATGGGGAGTGAATGCCTCGGCTAGTCGGGCAAGGGTGTCTGTCTGGTTTTGTGTGAGCATCAGTGGTTCCTCCTTGGTCGACATCTAAACATACAGCATGCACTTGATAGTATAACACAGGTCGTCAATGCATTAACCGAACCACTTCTCCACATATGCTCTTGGCGGCGCCTCTGCCTTACGGGTACGGTACAGGCAACCCTCAATGGTAAGGTGAGCCATGACCGACACGAGTCTGGGCATGCCCAGAAGCAGCCGGGCCCGGCTTGTGGGCTCCAACATTGATCATGCCATGCTTCGAGTGGTGGGGAACAGTGGCCGGCACAATCAGAAGGGCCGCGTAGCGCCGCGGCCATCTTCTAAGGTAGGCAGAGAAAGCGGGTGTCGCGTGGCACGTCGACCCTCTGCTTGTCTCCGCTGATGGACACAGGCCCAAACAAAGCAACGATTGTTCAGTCTGCCAGAGGCTACCGTGGACGGGGAGACGGGGGAGAGTCTGTCTATACCTGAAACACGGGCTGACCCCCTGCATTATGGACGGGGCGCTTGTGGGAGAAAAGCCCTTGGTTGTACCGCGTGGTTCTCAGTGAATCTGCTTGCGCTCGATGGCCCATAATGCCACGCTAAGGGCAATGGCAGCCACCAGAAGCACCACCACGATTGAAACGGCCGGGCTGACATAACCTATGGGCCCGATTGGATCGTAGGATAGAGCCCCGTTGGGTTGTGGCACTATCCACTTGAAGCCAAACCAGTTGGAGAACTGCGGAACGATCTGACCGCCGCTGGCCTGAGCCCAGAACGGAACGAAGGCGTTCTGCAAATGATATGACGGGTCAATATAGTAGAGATGGTATTGTATATAGTATCCACCGCCTACGTCTTGTATTAGAGAGCGAACCATAGGGCCGACAAGAAAGCAGACCATTACCAGGACGGACATTATCACCATGATCAATACTAGATTTCTGGTGAGGGTAGACAGAGCCGCGGCCACAGCCGCAAACAGAGAGATTGTCAGCACCGAGTAAAGAAGTAGCCACAGCACGGCTCTTAGAAACGAGGCTAAGGCAGTCTCTTCAAGGCGGAGAGCGAAACATGACAGCAAAGCTACCAGAATGAGGAGAACGGCTTCAAGGACAATCGTCCTGACCACCAGAGCAGCCAGTTTCCCCAGGAGAATATCCCGGCGCCGGATGGGCTTGCTGGCGAGGATGAGCAGAGTCCCATCATTTTCCTCCTTGGCAATGAAACCAGCTGCGCCGGCGGATACCAGCATGGCGATGAAAAACCCCGATAGAATGTAGTAGCACAATAGGAGAAGCTGGCTGGTAGTGAAGAATATCCGCATCTGGAGGGAGACCTGTTGCTCAGTTGAACTCGATATTACGAGGAGCACCATCAAGAGTACTATCGGCGGAAAGATCAGCGCCGCGCTCTTCCATCCGGTCAAGTCGACAAACGTCTTCCCAAAGATAGACCGAAATCCCAAGTTATTGATCCCTTCCCATCGTCTTGCGATAGACATCCTGAAGGTTGGCCTGCTCCCGGCCGAAGTACTCAATCTCCGCGCCCGACTCCGTAATAGCTTCGATGACGTGATTCTGGAGAGCAGTGAAGTCTGAACTTGTGATGTGAAACGTGCCGTCAGCATCGACCGAAATACTCTGAACGAAGGTCCGATCCTTCAATGCCTGAAGGATCGCCTCGCGGTGGGATACCCTGAGCACGTAGCGATTGAGCGTAACCTTCTGCTTGAGCTCTGGCAGGCCGTCCTCCGCCACTGTCCGGCCTTTCTCAATGAGAGTAACCGTATCCACCAACTGCTCTAATTCCAGCAGAATGTGGCTGCTAATAAAGATGGTCAGGTGCTCATCTACCCGAAGCTGCTTCAATTTCTGTACTAGAGACATGCGACCATCGGGATCGAGGTTGGCGGTGGGCTCATCGAGAATCAACAACTGCGGTTGATGAGCCATGGCTTGGCCGAGGCTGAGACGCTGCTTCATGCCGGCGCTGAAGCCTCCAACTTTCGCGTGGCGGAACTCATGCAGTTCCAGCCAATCGATAAGCTCCCTGGCTCGCGCCTCGGCTCGGTGCGCTCTCATACCCCCCAGCCGGCCCATGTAAACCAGGTAATCCCAGGCAGTCATGTCCGTGTAGAAGGAGGGACGCTCAGGAGAAAAGCCCAGCACCATCCTGGCCTCCAGTGAACCGATGGGGTGGCCATCAATGAAACCCTCGCCGGTGCTGCTATTAATAGAACCGATAAGCATCTTCATTGTGGTGGTCTTGCCAGCTCCGTTCGGCCCAACAAATCCATGAATACTGCCTTTGCGGACGTTTAGGTTCAGTCCATTGACAGCTACCAGCTTGCCAAAGCACTTGGTTAATCCCTTGGTCTCGATCATGAGATCGCTGTTCAAAGCCCCTCTCCGCGGGCCTTTCTATGACGTACGAAATTAGCCGTTCTGGGAGCGAAGTAAAGTGAAAGCAGAGCTACGACTGATAAGCTGGCCAGAATTGACATCCACGGCACCCTCTGTTCCGCTTTGAAATGGACGCTGGCATATGTCACCATCCCGTATTCATCAATGGAACGGACTATGACCTCATGTTCTCCCGGCCTGACCGGCAAGCTGATTTCGTCTCCACTCGTTCGGGCATTCTCGTATCCGTCTACGAAAATGGAACTATAGGACGGATCACGTGCGCCCTTCCACGCAATCTTGATGCGCGAGCCGACGGTGGCGCCTTCGCTGGGGGAGGTCACCTGCAAGAGGCCGTCTACTGTTGTCAGGCAGACAGAACCACCGATACTCAATCCCAATGCGCGATCACTGTTGGATTCAAAGAAGTCGAGCGTACTCTCCGAGCCACAATAGGCTAAGACTCGTTCATCGTCGAGATCCACCACTGCCAGGCAGTGCCCGCTTGTGGACAGGTAACGAGACGGCAGACCACCATAGTAGAACGGTGGTAGGTAGCCAGCCAGCACTGCTAGATCCGGGTAACCGTCGCCATTAAGATCACCGACCGAACGTATGAAGTCCCCCGGCCCATAGGCAGGCTCGGGGAAGCTCCTATGCCTCTCAAACCAGGCGACACCGCTATTCTTTTGTGCCGGTGGTAAGGTAATATCCTTCAGCAGAATTCCGCTGGTAATATCGTAGACTGAGATAACCGTCTCGTGCATGAATTCGGCCTCCGTCGTGCCGGACGGACCTGTCTCTGAGACTGAGGCGCCCTCCATGTACAGGTCCACAATAGAGGATACGGCCAGCTCCTCGCGGCCATCCCCCGTTAAGTCACCCACGGGTGTTGCCGGCATCTTTTCGCTACCAGGATTCCACCGATCCGCGTCGAATTTGTGGTTCCAGAGAACACTGTCATTCTTCCCGGAAAAGACACTGAGCTGCACCGGCGCATAATCCTGTCCCGATGCGGTGGAGCTGACTGGAGTCGTCTGTAGCGCCGCATATCCACCGTAAACGAGGGAATCCTGGTAACCATCACTGTTAAAATCAGCGCACGCCAGGTCCAGCGTTACTGGCATGTCGAATCGATGCCAAGCCCTGTCGCTTACCGGCGAAACAACGATCAAGGTACCCGTCTCAGCAGATTTGTCTTTGTCATACTCGAAGTACGCGATCTCCTGCACGCCATCATTATCAATGTCGTTGGTCAGGCCGTTCAGTTCAATAATCTGGTTATCGCTGGCGGCGATAATACGAGAGATTCCAAGGCTAAGTGGACTGGCCGACGAACAATTAACAGTTATTAGACGATCAATAAAAGACATCACTATGCCGTCGCTGCCATCCTGATTCAGATTGGTCAGTACTCGGACCGCTCCCAACTCGGTGCTGCCCCAATCACTGCAGGCGCTGCTCCAGAGCTTGTTACCGTCCTTGTCCAGGATCATCAAGCTATTCAGAGTTTCCACCAGAATGTCAGTCTCGGAGTTGAGACTCATTGTTTGCAGGGACTTCGCATTCTCACCAACATCAAACTGGGCCACGGCCCCATCGGCGCCGCTAAACCGGAGGATTATCGAACCCTGACGGGCCACTACGTCCTGGATGCCGTCTCCTGTCAGGTCAGGAGTGACTTGCACATTACCAAGACCACCCCGCGTGGCGAAATCGGCACAGAGAACCTCGTAAGTCCAGATAACCTTATAGGCAGCTCCGTCCACTATGCTCATCAGCCTGACCGATGTGACTTGGCCGGCGGGCTCGGTAGACTCACTGCACAGCAGAAGATCGGGGACATCATCCGGGGTGAATAGCCCTTTCTTGACCACGATGCTGCTCGTCCTTGGGTAGACCCATTGTACGGTCCCGTCCTTCGTGATAAGAGCCAGGTCACTATGGTCGGAAAATGTCAGGTAGTTGCCATCCGACATCTGCTTTATCTGCGGCGTGTCTCCCTCGAGAGTCTGCACCTTGAAAGATCCTACGACGCTCTGGTCTTTGAGGCTGACTATCCTGATGCCTGACTGTGGGTGAGGCTCGAGCATAACTGGCTGACCGTCCATCGTGCCAATGGAGGCACCGTAGAACGCTTGACCAATCGATACCTGGTTGCCATCTGCGCCATTCAGCAGGACAACATCCCGGGGCGTTGTCCTTGACCCCTTGGCGTTTGGCAAAATCGCCACTACATCCGATAAACCATCTCCAGTAAGATCGGGCTGACACCACACTTCAATGTCGCCATAGATGTCTCTATCGACGAGCTGGTTATCCCACCGGAGACCACCGTTGCTGGTGTCAACCATGCATACCCGGCCATCCCCCATGCTGATGACCACGCCGTTGCCTTGATCACCCGCATTGGAGATGCTGGATACAGATCCGTATGACGGGCTCTCGTAACGCAGCCATTGCTCTCCCACTTTCCTATTCCACTCGGCCTGTCCGGTACGGCCATCAACCCGAGAGAGCCATCCGTGGTAAGTGCCGATCACGAAATCGTCTATCTTGTTATCCTGGTCATCCGGTACAGCTGCCACCGCGCTTACCTGGTCGGATGCACGGAAACGCCATAACTGTTGCCCGTTTCGCGCATCAATGCCGAAAACATAACGATTGCTTCTGGCAGCCAGTACCTGAAAACCTTGTGCTTCCCCAACCTGAATGCCGGCCACGTTCAGGTCTTCATTGCCCCAGCCAAGGTCGTTTTCAAAGACTCTCCGCTGGCCGCACTGGAACTGCCATTCCAAATTGCCGTTGCTGCCATCGTAGCAGCGGATGCAGGAACCGCGATAAGCCACTACGTCTCGAGAACCGTCACTCGTGATATCCTCAATTAGAGCGGGATACCCTCCTCCCTGCTGCCACCAATTCAGCATGCCGTTGGAGACAGCATACAAGCCGTAGTCAGTGGCAAAAAAGACAATGTCGGGCCCGCCCTCGGCCAATCTGCCTGTCACGATCCCCGTGGAAACGATTGAACCTGAGAACCCCAAAGTCTCGATGCATTTCATCGATTGATCGGGAGTCCGAGTCAATAAGTCCGCCTGTGCAAAACTTGTAGGGCAAGCGAAACAGGTTCCAACGACACTACTGAGGAGGACAAGCAAGCACCCCGCAACGCTGCGTAACGCCTTAGGGAGAGTACATCCGGCCAGAGATAGCGGATTACACGTGGCGGCCCGAAGCCTGGCAAACACATCGCTTTCCACGATGGCGCATTATACACTATCTAAATATGTATATCCAAAAGGATTTCGTTTTGGAGCCACGGGAAAAAGGATCGCCGGGGATCAGCAGTGACCCAAGCGTGTATTGCGGTACCGGCTTCGATCCCAATAAAGGTTCCAATATTGCGCCTGGTTGTGGCCCCCCTGACCCCCATCAATGCATGCCTGACGACATTCGTGGCCGCAACTAGAGCGATGCTGCCACAGATGACCAACACCCTTCATGCAACGATGGAACAACTCGGACAGGCTGCACTCTCCCGTCGGGGCTAGCTGAGATCACTATTTCTTCTTGTGTCGGGGAGGGGAGAATGAGCGCCGATCACCCTCGCTGCCTGGTACCTCAACGACTAGGAGATCTCTATACATTTCACGAAGGCGCTCTATGTGCTCACCCATTGCCGCTACGATTCGTCGCTCCCGCAATTCCCGACCCTGCAGCTCGGCTGGCGCTCTCGACGAGCCACTCACTGAAGTGCACACCCCTGGCAGCAATTCCACAATAACAGACCCTTGAGTTGTCTTGATGAGGCTTTCGAGAGGGTCTCCGCCGGTGCGCGAGAGGGCCATCAGCTCTAGGTATCCTATGTCGCAGATAGGGGCACTCAAAACCTGTTCCGGCCGGATAAGCTCGCGAACCACCCTTCTCGTACTTGATGGAAGATCGACAACGCGCGTTCTGCCGGTGTTTGGCATCTCTGCGTCACTCTCAGCGAATCCCGCACAGAACCCATACCAGAGCACCGCGGTCGGATACCGATCAGCGACTCGGGCCAGAACACTGGAATGCCTGATCGTTCCTGGGGCTATGCGACTCGCGAGATAGCCAAGCATGAAGGACATTACTTCTGGTTTCCGCGCCGGAGTACCTACACTCGTGTGGAGGAACTGCTCGAAGGCAACCACCCGGTCTTCCCGTGACCCACGCATGACGCGTTCAGCTTCCCCGAATATCCTGAAATCAAAGAGGTTCGGAGAAACGCGATGGGACGACCTGCAGAGAGAGCGACAAGCCTCGCTCACCTCAATATCGCCTGGTGTTAGCAGCTTTGACGCGCCCCGAAGACCAAGGGCATCCATGGCCGTTGCGCACACGCGGGCGACCGACCCGCTCTCCACCGGCCGAGCTCGCTGTCTGGTCACCTCCCGAATGGACTCCCACATTCCGACTAGCTTGGTCCATTCCTGGAAATCAGGGTACACTACTGCCGTTCTGAACATCACGAAGGACAAAGTGCTTGCGAACGCAGTGGCTGACAACGTATCCAACGCCTTGTCCGGCAGACCTGATGCGCCCAGAACTTCGCCTAGGATAAGCCCAGCAGCAGGCCATGCGAAGCGGCCGATGTCGGACGTTACTGATTTCCCTGCACTTCTCTGGAAATCGGCGTATGTCACTAGCCGCATGTACGCACTGAATGGACGGATCATTGCCGCGAAAGTGGTTATCCACGCAGCCCAGTCATTCTGGGTCCCATCCTGACAGACCAGCACCTCCGGGAGTTGAGTCGTTTTCCTGGGGTCTAACGACCAGATCGCCATCACAGTGTCTTTTGCCGGCCCCTCAAGAGAGCCGGTGTCTGAAATCATCTCAATGTTCAGGCGCGACAAACCTTCTTCCGAAATCATGTTCCCAAAGTCGCGCCGCTCTACTCTTGCACAATAGTAAGTGCTCATTTGCTGTCCTTCTTTCCCCCTGGGAAGAGGTCTTTCAGCGGAGGCTTTGGTTTCGGTGGCTCGACGGCCACCTGTGCTTGCTCCAAGTAGCCTGGGACCTTTCCGGTGAAATACACTGATGCCGTTGTCTTCGCCCTCGTTATTGCCGTGTAAGCGATCCTCTTTTGATTCTGGCCTAACCGATTAATATGCTGCATGAGTCCAAGATGAATTGTGCGGAACTCCAATCCTTTGATTTCCAGTAAGTGCGCCACGTAAATTCGCTGAGCCGAATCATCGCTCCCAGAACGACGATGGGGCAAAAGGAATGGTGCCAGTGCCGACGCTTCAAGCTGCCCGCGCAAGAAATCGCGATCCTTCTTGCGAGGTCCGACTACGGCTAGGAGTTCTTCCGGATAGGCAGTCAACTGCACCGTGAGCGCTTCGACCATTCTCTTTGCCTGCTCCTCGTCACTCGCACAACAAGAGAACCGCACTTTCGACGTGGGGCCTTTATAGTTGCAGGTGTCCAGAATTGGGGAGAACCCCGCAGTCCTACCAATGGCATCTGCGGCTCGGCAGATCTCGTGACCAATACGGTAATGCGTCTTGAGTTCTATTGTTTTCACTCGACCTTGGACTGTCGATATTACGTCATCGCTACTGAAAATCCGCTGTCGATTGTCCCCCGCAAAACACACATATTTGGCACATCGGAAAAACACCTCCACTTCTTCTGGGAAGCAGTCCTGTATTTCATCCACCAAGAGACATTCGATATGGTGTTCGAGCTTCGGGTTCTCATGCAAAAGCTCAAGAACTTTCTCGGCGAGCGCCTGCCGCTTGAGATCCAAATCGTCTTCCGGCAGGTCATCGAAGTGAATGCCGTGCTCGCGAAGAAGTGCGATTTCCCAAGAAAGAGTCTTTTTGATCTTTCCAGCAGGCACATCGTAGTGGCTACCCCCTCGTACAACAAAATCGTGAAGGGGATCATTGAACATGAGGACGAAGAGGTTTGGTTGGTCAGTCCTTATCAAGTACTCAGCCCGAATCAACAGGAGATTCGTTTTGCCAGACCCCGGAGGGCCGAGGATGAGATAATCCCCAGTTGGCGGTAACGCAATGACGTTCTTCTGGTCATCATCCAGATCCGTTATATCAAGCCACCAACTCATTCTTCCCTCGTCAGCTTGAGCCACTGCATAGGCGCCGTTCCTTTCGCCTGCACGTCCAGCGCCTCAGCATAGGCGAGTAGAAGGCTCTCCTGAATGTGAAGTCGAATATCTTGTTCGATGAGCGCGCCTTTCGCTCTTTGGCTCGGAGCGCCGGGGTCTGGCTCTGCAGGCACGGCTTCTCGCGTTGAGCTGACACATGCCCAAGTGCGCAACTCGTGCAGATTGGCCATTGGGTCTAGGATCGCGCCTAGGCAGTACAGCGCGAAATAGCAGCTCAGGCCGCTCTTTTCTGACGGCTCAAAGAGCACTCTCAGCAAATACGGGTGGGGCTCCCTAATAGTCTGCGTCGAATACCGCGGCAAGTTCTCTGTTTTGGTGGTATTCACAACCGCCGAGAATATTGATGTGCGTAGCGGGAACATCTGGACATTAGCAAGGTCTTCCTTACTGGCAGGAATTTCCAGACCCTGAAGCGCTGCAACCCTGTGTTGCGCTATTCTTCTCCGTGCTGCGTCCATCGGATCGATGACCTTGGGCTTGCTGAAGTCCTCCCATTTCACCGTATCAAGTCGCTGACCGGGGGCCTTGGCGAGGCAATTCTGCGCGAGCAAACGCAGGTCTGCATCAGCCTCGGGATTGTCAACGAGAGGAATCTCTCTTTCTACCGCAAGTACAAGGCGGGCGTAAGGATTCTTGAACATCTCAAACAATGGCTTCCGCATCAGAAGATCGTGGAGCACTGCTCCCAGTTGGTAGAATGTAATCGCTCGCCACGCGTCAATCGATTCCTCTTCCTCTCGGAACAGAAGCTCAGGTGGGCTGTATTGCAGAGTGCCAATGAAGTACAGTTGATCCCCTTCATCTGTTACGTTGCTTAGATCGAAGGGCCGCAGGACTCCGAAATCAAGCAACTTCGCGGATTTCATGTCACGTGACACACCAATGTTCTCCGGCTTTATATCACGATGGGCGAATGATACCTCCTCGAGAAACCGCGCCCCTAGAGCGATTTGCGAGATGAGTGAACGCACCTCCCCTGGAGGAATGCGCAACAGCGCTTCCGCCAAGTTCATACCATCGAAATACTCCATCGCGACAAAAAGGAATTCCCCTTGCTCACCTCCGTCGTACACACTGACCAAGTTGGGATGCGACTTCCCGATAAGCGATCGCTCACGATCGATCCGCTTTAGCTGTGCCTTGTGACCGTAGCGATCAACGATCTCCGGATCAAATACCTTGAGGGCTGCCGGCTGACCATCTTTAGAGGCCAGAAACACCACTGCGGATTTTCCATGGCCGATGTACTTCTCTACGAGCCAACCCCCTATGGTCTGGCCGAGAAGCCTTGCGCTCAGTTTCCCTGCTGAATACTCATCCATCGCATCGAAACTCACGACCGTGCCATTGTCCAAGGCAACTCTCTGCAGCGAGCTCCGCAAGCATATTCTCTTGCCGTCTTCCGGATCGCCTCAGATCCACCACCCGAGAGGAATCAGTCAATGGTCACACTCCGCGGCCTGCGCCTGTTCACCGTAGGGCTAGATACACTGGACTGGAATTGTGGCAGGAGGCCCTTCAATTCGTCTCTCCTGTCCACCATGCTTTGCCTGTTACTTAGGAATTGAATCTTATTGTGCAGCAGCGCAGAATGTCAAGCCTCTGAACCGCGCCCACTGCAAGGTTGGAGCGGGTGAGTTCGGGGAAGATGGTGCCTGTCTGTGGAGTGATCGTGGGCTGCACTGGATAACGGACTGGTCGCCAACTTGGGAGTGAAGGTTCAACCAGTGAGGGCTACCCACGAGACTCAGCCCAAATCGATGCCCAGGCCGAATCTGACTAGGTGCGGGCTCTGCCGGACTCCTTTCGGAAGGAGGAGAGTCAGTCAGTCTGCATTCCAGTGGAGTTCAACCATTCCCAGTCCCCGCCACAGACGGCGACGGAGGTGGAACCCAACTACCCTGTGGTGGCTGGCGAAGTGCGCTGCGCCGCGCGAAGCGGCACACTACGTATCCGGCTCCGCCTTCAGCCAATACGTCAAGTTGGCTCCCACAATCACGCTGGCCGTATTGGTCATGCCCAACTGCGCCGCCGTCTCAGGCGAGTGGACGCCACAGCAGTACAGGAAGATGGCTATCCCCAACAGGGTGAGGCTAACGAGGATCCGGCTGAGTTCTTTGACCATCCGGGATCCGCTCCTTCCCCTGACCAGGCTCGCCGCAATGCTGTCCATCCTGGCAACCGCCGTCTGCCTCGGTGACCAGCTCTGGTCTGAGGCCAGCCCGGATGGTTCTAATCGTCCTGCCCAGCTGGGTGCGCTCGAGGTACTCTCTCAACATTCTGGCCGACTCCTCACTCACGGGCGGTAGAAGCGCCGTCGGCGACGATCTTGACCACCTCGACGTCCGCGGCCACCCCCAGGACGTTGAGGCCGACGGAGATGATCACCGGCCGCTGCACGACATTGGCCGTCAGGCTCAGAAACTGCCAGGTCGGCGGGTTGGACAAGCCGACACTGACCCTGTAACCCAGCACGCTGAAACTGAACTTCATTCCGGTTGCACTCCTTTCGCCGCCCTATCCGGGGATTGCCTTCGTGCCGCTGATTTCCTCATAGTCCTCATGCGTGGCCAGGTAGTCGTAGGCCGCCCGGGTGAAGGGCCCGAGCGTAACGGACCCGGCCTCGTCCGTGGTCCCGCTCACGGTCCCCATGGCCAGCTTGAAGCCCGGCACACCGGCCCCGGTCTCGCTGTCCTTGATGGTCGCCTTGGCCATCCACTTCTTCCTGATCGCCGTGAGGATGAACTCGATGCACACCATTCACATCTCCCTTCTGCTGACGCTGAACTCAATGCTCGCCTGTCGCCTTGCCGACGGGTCTCCGCCTTCCGAGCCAGGGGGCGGAGTGGACCCGTACCAGTTGCTCCGGCAGATCACTCCGGCCGACGAGAGTTGCTTCGGCCCACGCCAGGCTGCGCCCTCCTCCTCGGCCAGCATGACGATCCGGCCGTTGCCGGCCGTCTCCAGGTCGGTATAGGCCCCATCCGGGTCCGAGCCGTGTTTCTTCTTCGTCCAGTTGTGCTCGATGATGGCCCACCCGCCGTCAGCCATGAGGCCCCGGATGCAGACGTTCGGCTTCTCCGAGAAGGTGTTGTTGGCCGTGAAGTCGTTGTGATGAACCCACAGGACCTTGCCCGTGCGGTAGCTCTGTCCGAGCCAGCCGCCGCCATGGACGTCGACCTGGTGGCTCTGGATGCTGGCCGGGCCGGTGTCGCTGTTGGCGTACACGGCCTCGCCCAGGCGGCAGTACCGGACCTCGTAGGCCGTGGTCGTGCCGCCGGAGGACATCGTCAGGTGCCGGCAGAACTCCAGGATGCTGGCCTCAATCAAGAAGGACTGGTGGCCGCCTTGGAGCCCGCAGCCATACCCGAAGCCGTACTGCTGGATGTGGCTGATCTTCACGTGGCGCAGGATGTTCCTCTGCGTGTCGTCATCCCACTTGGTGATGGTGGCGGCGCCGTCACCGAACCATACGCCTCCCCCTCGAAACCGCGTGAGATCCACGTTCTCGATGATGATGCCCTTCTGCCCGGAGCATTTGAGCCCGCAGGGTCCGGCTCCTTGACCATAGTGGCCGTAGCCTCCCGCCCCTTCGAAACCCACCCCGGAAAGCACTGAGCCCTCTCTGAGGTTGACGAGAGGGATCATGTATCCTTTCGTCGGCCCGTAGTACTGCCACTTGAGCTTGCCGGGCCCCGCCAGAATGAAACCGCCCTTGACGGTCTTCCCGTAGGTGCTGTTGGGCACGGCGATGGTGACGCCCTCTGGGATCGAGACCAGCCTGCCCGACCCAGGGCTCTCAGAAAGCACCTGGGTCAGCTCCGCCACGTTCACGGGGTGATCCTTGGCGCTGTTCACATTGATGCCCAGGGGCGAGACAAAGTCCTTGCTCGGCCCGATGGGGTTCGTTCCCGGATAGGCGCCTGCTCCGTATGCGGTCAACCGATACCACCTGCTTAAGACATGATGAAAATGGCGGGGATGCTTCTTGGAACGCAAGCGTTTGGTGTTCCTGTCGGAAGGCCTTCACCAATCAAGGAGAAGCCTCCGCTTGAGGAAGCAGAACCACCAACGTCGTCTGTCGCCATGACGGAGAAGCACTGTCCGTTCACCGGTTTGATGCTTCCCGTCTTGAAGACGTCGAAGACCTCCGAGTCGGAAAGGGTAACAGCCACGCCGGTGTCAGCCCAATTCCGCCTAAGCGTGAAGGTGCGGCTCTTCCCGGCTCCTGGCGCGTTGGTCAGGAAGGCGGCGATGCCGGTGATGTTGCAGCCTCCGGGAATGAAGAGAGCAGTCTCACCGGCTAGCCAGAAATCTCCAGCAGCCATGCTCGCAGAAAGCGCGGGAGCGCTGTAGCCGGTTCCGTTTATCATAGCGTCGTAGCCTTGCACCCTCGGTATCCACCAAAGCCGAGGATCGTCGGGGACGAAGCAAACCCCCCAGCGGAATGTCGGGTATCCACCAGAGACAACGCACTTGAGGCTAACGAAGTCTCCAGCAGCGAAGGAAACCTCGTGTGTTGTGTCGCTCACAAGCTGTGAAGCGTAACTTCCTCCTCCCGTTTCCGTTACGGTTAACGCGGTGTCCACGCCGTTCTTGAGAAGCGTAACAACGCTGGTGCTCCCAGCCGCGTAGAGTCCGTTGAGGTCGACGTAAAGATTCTTGAACTTGCCTGGAACGGGAACGACGCACCGCACCCTCGCATCCGTACCGGTGCCACCCAAGATGCTGAAATACTCTGTCCCGCTTGAGCCAGCGTTGTGGACGCCCAAGATAGGGAACAAGCCAGCGATGGTCGGCTCAAAGAGCAGACCCATTCGCGTAACGAAGGTGATGTTGGAACCAAGGGTCCCTCTCTGACGGAGGGCAACGCGTTCCCCGGCAGCGACGGCAACAGCATTAGCGAGGTCTTCAGCGTAGGAGGCTGGGTCGGTGACGGTGGCTGTCAAGGCTGTTGGACCTTCGTTGAGGAGTAGCGTTGCTTTTACGTTGGCACCCCCCGTTGAGAAGGAGTAAGCCCCGAGGATGAGGTTGCTGAACACCCCGGCGCAGGGCATGGGGATGCCAACAGTCTTCTTCCTCCAGTATGTTCGCCAGTTTGCCCCGGTTTCAGGCCGGGTCGCTGTGCTCCCAACGTGGGTGGCGAGGCAAAGGAAAGGCACCCCGCAAGTGGTGCCGTCAGGGTTGATTTGGTACGTCGTTCCGGCGTTGTGCGTTCCGCCGTCTGTCCAGTTGTAATAGCCCGCAGAGGACTGGTCGAACCGGTATGGTGCGCCGGGGTTGAAGAGCGACTCACGACGCGTGTAACAGGTGATGTCAACGGGTGCGCCTATTAGTGGCACTTTCATCTTTAGGCCTCGTCGTAAAGCAGCATGGCGTGGTAAACCTTCCCAGCTCCGCCAGCCGTGACGTTCCGAAGGTCAATGACTGTTCCAGCGGCGACGCTGTCGACAAGCGGCGTTGGCAAGACGATAACAACCTGTCCAGCAGCGGCAAGGGCGTAATGAAGCGTCGCCACGGCGTCAAGGTAAACGTCAAAGGTGTTCGCTTCATCAGCGGCAATGGAAACGCCGAAGAGCCTTCCTGTCATGGCAGCTGTCACGGTTTGCGTAGCAAGGTCCGTTCCGGCAGCGGGAGCGGTTTGTTCGCCTCCGTCCACCCAAGCAGGCTCTCTGGCAATGCCCCACCGCAGCATTCTGATATTCGCCGATTCCACGCCCAGGCGCAGCGGCTCACCGATGCTGAAACCAAGCACCAACTGCGTCCGGCCGGCCACGAGATCGTTGGTGACAAAGAGCTTGTTTGTGCCCGCCACCAGAGGAAAGCCCGAACAGTGGCCGATGTCGATCTCGTCGCCGCTGTGGTCGCGCTGCCTGATGGTGATGCCCTCGGTGGTGCCATCGCAGAAGACGCTGCAGTAGTCATAGTCGGCAGGCACGGTGACCTCAAACAGCGTGCGGGCTGCGGTCAGGTCCACGGTCATAAACTGCACTGCCTGCCCCGCGCCCGCGAGGCCGCCGGAAATGCCCCGGCCGCTCCCGGGAACCAGGGCGTCCAGCCTGGCCGCCAGGCCATTGATGGCCGCGATCAGAGCCACGTTCCGGTCCGCGCCGGAACCCGTCGGCTCCGCTATCGGGCGCCTCACCGGGTCCGCGTATCGCTTCCCCATGATCTCAAGCCCCATGCCTGCGATGCCGTCTCGTTCCATAACCATGTCGTTCCTCACTTCTGCCTCGGGCTCTCTATGTTGTAGATGGCCGGGGTGGATCCCCGCCTCGACGACGTCAGGATATACAGCCCCAGGACGGCCGCCCCGATCACCACGTAGGGCGTGTAGTCGCCAAAGAACGTCCTGAACAGGTCGAACACGCTGCCGCTGGAGCTGCCCCCATCGACGGCCGGAATGTAGTTGGCGAAGAGCTGGACTACCTTCGTTATCAACGGCGCTAGCAGCAGCAGGCCGATGATGATGGCGATCCACCCGGCGACCGGGATCTGGACGAAGGCCATGTCGGCACCATCCGGGCCCGCCAGGTCGGAGCTCATGGACCCCGTGTCTGCGGCCTCAATCTCAAAGACGATGGTGAAAGCGCCCTCGCCCGAGACATCGATGAGCCGGCCTCCCTTCTGCAGAAGGCGTGCGGCCAACTCCGCGCCGGCCAGGTCAAACAGCGGTGCCACCGGGAAGGGGCTGGTGTTGACCTTGATCCGCGTCCGCTTCCCTGCCGGAACGTTCCGGTACTTCTCCGGCACCGCCGCCGACAGGGAATCGAGATCCCCGGCCTCAGCTACTTTGTACCAAGCCATCGCTCTCTCCTATAAGTCCTCTTGCTCCACGGACATCCGGTAGGTGATGCAGAAGTCGTCGTCGGCCACGATCGCCGCGCCGGTGCTCACGTCCACCGTGTCGTTCGTCGCATCCACGGTGTAGCTGGAATCGGGGTAGTCCGCCTTGTTCTTGGTGACCTTCGACACGCTGGAGGCGCTATGCAGCGGGTTCGCCAGGCCCAGCTTGCTGCCGACGCCGACATTGAGCGTGTCCGTGGCACCGGTGCCGGTCCTGGCCGAGAGGGTGACACTGGTCACCGTGGCAAAGGCCGCTGCGGTCTCGCCACTCCAGCCGTCAGCTTCGGAGAAGGTCTCGGTCACGTTATTGCCCCTTGCGTCCACGCCCAGAATCGCCAGGGTGAACGCGGTGATATTGGTGTGAGTGATGACCCAAGAGATGGTCCGGGCCACGTCCGGCTGCGCCGCCAGCGTGCAGCTGATCGGCACGGCCGCCGACACATCCTCCGCTGCGACGACTCTGTCGACAGTCGCCGCGAGCACGTCGAGAAACGTCTCTTTCACCTGAACGACGTGAAGACTCAAAGCGTCTTTGTGAAGGGCGTACCTCGAAACAAACCCTCTCTCTACTCCATCTTCTTTAGGCATCTCGCTGCTTCCTCTCTAGATCGCGTACTGACTGTTGAGCCGCCCCACCACCGCATCGATCCTCTGCAGAAGGCCGCTGCACCGTGTGTTGAAATAGGTCACAATGCCGATGTCACGGCTGAGGGAGAGCACGCCGGTTTGCAGCGTCAGGATCTCCCCCTGAATGCCGACCAGGGCGGTGTAGCAGGTATTGAAAGCGGCATGTGCAGCATCCCGCTCCCGCTCGTAGGCCCTCATCGACGGCATGACTCTCATCGAGCTCATCTGGTTGTTGAACTTCGACCCCATGGTGCGGACCTCGATCGTCTCTTCCGCGGCGTCATACTCCCACGGCGTGCCCCCGAAACCACTGTGCTCGTAGAAGATCACCCTCGCACCCTTGATGACCTTCGCCGACTCTATGTCGTCGTTCCGGATGCCCAGCTCGGAGAGGTCCGGCCAGTCACCCCACGGGACCCCCCAACCTTGCCCGTCCAGATCCTTCCCGGTCCACACGAAGACCTCTTTGCCCACCCGGTTCGTCCGCCACACAATGTAGTCGGCCAGCTCCGAATAGGCCTTGAGGGTGCCGGCATAGTTGGCCTCGGCCGTCGCCAGCCTCCCCTGCGTCTCGTTCCAGGCGGCCTCGTATGTGGCCAGGGCGCTGTTGAGACCGTCTATGTACGTCTGCAGGGCCGCCGCCGCAGCAGCAGCGGTAGCCGCAGCGTCAGCTTGCGCATCGGCGTCGCCGGGGTTCACGATCGCGTTGGCCGCAGCATTTGCCGCGGCCGCATCGGTGTCCGCAGCTTCAGCCGCCGCCGCGGGCAGGTTCGCATCGATCTCGGCTTGTTGGGCCGCGTCGATCTTGGCATGGGTCAGCCAGTAGGCCTCCAGGGACTGGTACTCCGCCTCTGACAGCCCGGGGTTCGTCGCCTTGATCCACGTCATCAGGGAAGAGTCCTCTTCCGTGCGATGCGTGAGCCAATAGGCAAGGCCGGCCAGTACCCCTATTCCAAGCAGCACATGCCCGGCGCTGAGCTTGCCCGGGTTCTTCACGACGTGCGTCTCTACCATCCTCTTCGGCCCTCCTATGCACTGAAGCCCGCGGAAACGGGAACGGTCAGCTTGAACTCGCCGTCCAGGTAGATCGAGATAGTGGGGCCCTGCCCCCCAAACTCGTAGCGCACGCTGCCGTCCGGCATCGGCGTCACGGACATGAATGCCTGGGGGTTGTCATTCTCCTGAGTGCCCCCGACCGTGTCCGTGATGGTGAAAACGTAGGCCCCGGCCCTGACACCCCCGTGAACGTAGGAGAACAGCGGCTTCCGCTGCAGGAAGACCTGGCTGAGATCGTCGAAGGCCAGAATCCTGCCGGCCGCGGCCTCGATGCCCGCCGGGATCTCTCCGCTCTTCTTGCCACCCGCCGCCCTGCTCGCCAGGAATCCGAGGGCCAGGCCGACCGCTCCGTAGATGGCTGCTCCGCTCTCGCCGCCCATGTCACTCTCCTGAAAGATGACAGGGGTAGCCCGCTCTACAGAGCTACCCCTGCGTCTCACTTTGCCTTGCGGGCATCGGTCCTGTCGCTTAATGCCCTCCCTAAAGCCGGTAGGGCCTGAGCTGGTCGAACCAGTAGAAGCTGTCGTCACCGGCCGCGTAGCTGCCGATCGTCACCCCCAGCTTCAGGTCGCCAGTCTTCATGTTCCGCAGGTCCAGGCCGTAGTCGCGGTCGGCCTGCTGCCGCAGGTCCACGACTCCGAAGCCGGCGCCAACCGCCAGGGCGCCGCCGGTCGTGGCGTTGTCGTCGACGAGCGTTGCCTCGCACTGTCCGCAGGCGTAGTTCATCGCCGGGAAGTCGTCAAAGAACACGCGCTGGTTGCCCACCGGAAGCTTGATGGCGACTTCGGTCACTTCGTCGTCTGCCCGCAGCGGCCGGGTGGCCGTGTCATCCTGGGCCAGGATGGCTATGCGGCGCATGAAGGCGCCGGCCGGGATGTCGAGCTCCTTCGACACGTCGGAGAAAGTCCCGGTGTGCGCATAGGTGAAGTAGCTCGAGGACGGCACCATTGCCTGCCTGACGCCCTGTCTCGCCATCTCCTCGCGAATGTCGCCCCTGGTCCCGAGCACCTCGAAGATGGTGGCATACATCGTCGCGCTGCTGATGGTCACCGTGTCGTCGACTACGGTGTTGGCCGTGGTCAGCCAGTCCAGCTTCAGCCCGGTGTCATCGAAACCCGGTACAAAGGCGGACATGTCCCAGGGGTTGTCGCGCCCGTACTGGTCATGGGGCCGGCTGCCAAAGTGCAGCACGAAGATGAAGTCGTTGGTGGTGGCTATCGGGCCATGGCCCACGCCCGGGAGGACCTTGTCACGCATATTGAGCAGGTGCAGCATCCGGCCGATCTGCTCGTCGCCCATGGAGAAGTAGTTGACGCCTCCGTTGCCCTTGAGGGTCAGCGCCTGAATGATGCGCCAGAAGCCGTCTTCCTGAACGGCCGCGGCCGCGGATCCGCTCATTGTCATGCGGATCCTGAGGACTATCCGCGTTATCGCCCCGGAGGCCTTGATGTCCTGGCTGACGGTCTGGCTGGCCGCCCACGTCCAGGACGGTGTCTGTCGAGTCCTGATCAGAGTGGCTCCCATCTTCTACCCCCTACCTTCTCGCAAACGCCTGCGCGTAGTAGTCCCCGGACGCGGGAGATCCCGCCTGGGCCGCCGCCGAATTGCGGGCCTGCGCCGTGGTTGCGGCCGCCTTCGGCGCCACCTTGTCGACCAACGCGCTCACGAAGTCCGCCACTCCCTCGTAGGCCAGGATCAGCGACATGTATTTCGCCGCGTCCCCGGCATACCTCCGCCCCCACTTGCCGATGATCGCGCTGGCCACCAGGAGCGAATACGGGGAGTACTTGTGGGCCGGATCCACCCTGTCGAGCACCACCCGGTCAATCAGGATGGCGCCCAGGCCGCCGATCGCGGCCGCCCCCACCGGCACGCCCATGACCTCGATGCCGGTGAACCTGCCCAGGGATCCAGCCATGCCGGACTGCTCCATCTCGGCCGACTGCGCCTGCTGCAGCTCGTACTTGCCTGTTGCTTCGTTGAATACGATCTCCATCTCTTACCTCGCTTACCGGCAGGCTGCCCGCCTGGCGAACCTGTGGCCGCACAGGCACCGGGTGCCGCGCCTGGTCCGAATCGTCCGGCAAGCCTTCATTCCACTACCTGCGAGATCTCTTCCGACAGGTCCCCCTCCGGGTCCGGCCATACTTGCATTTCCGAGCGCGAGCCATGTTTGCAGTCTGCATTTCGTTCTCCCTCCGTTCTCGTTGGCGGTGTCAGCGCCCCAGAGAGGGAAAACAAAAGCGGGGAAGCAGTGTTCTCTCCATCTCTGGAGCGCTTCCCCGCTATTCAGTTGGGTTCAGACTGCGGCCGGAGAGAATGCCTGTCAAGAGTTCGAGCACGGAAACGGAGGGGGATAGCCAACGAGTCACCCCGGTGCGCTGAACCGGGGGTCACCTGTCAAACCTAACTGGCCCAGTTCCTATCATCATCAGCCACATCAGTTATCATCCTGTGACTGACGTGAGTGGCCTCGTGACAAGTCTGTTACAGTCGTGTGCTATAAGAAGATGTACTCATATGATAGTTGCGTGCTTGGGCCACTGCGGAGCGTTCAACCAATCCTCAGGCCCACACCAAAGGGAGCCAGCTCGCCTCCAGGCGACCGCGACCTAAGGAGAGCCGAATGATGCGAGTATTCAGGCCAGTGATTGTCATGCTGGCAATAGCGATTGTGGCGGCTGCCACTGTCACTGGGTGTGAGGCCGAAGGAAGAAGGGAGTATACGCTGTCCGTCTCATGTATACCTGCTGAAGGGGGGACAGTCTACGGTCCAATGGGAGTTGATAACCTCAAAGGGCCTTTCTATGAAGGCGAGGAATTCTATCTCTTCGCAAGTCCGAACATACATGAATGCTACGAATTCGACTATTGGAGTGGTGATGTGTCATGCAACGTGACTCCATATGACTCCGACAAGACCTTCATCAATTGGGATTCCAACAAGACGATAGTCGCACACTTCCGCAAGTCTATCGAAGGGCGAGTCTGGACCAAAGATGGCTCGTACATAGCGCAGTGCTCCAAACCGATAATCTTAGTTAACAATCCATCTGCGGCCAATCCTACCTACGCTCAGTTGCTTTCATTCTTGAAACAGGATAGAACAGAGGCAAATCCTTACACTGGTGGCTGCAATAGCGCTATTCTCTGTCCGCCTGACAAGCGCGATGTTCTCGAGGCACTTAACAAAGAGTATGAAGAGGCGAAGGCCGCCGGTACAGTAGTAGATAGACCCTCCGTATGTTCCGAGTATGCTGAGATGCTTCATAATAACGCTGAAAAGGCAGGCATCAGGGCAGGTTACGTCCTATGTACGGACCACGCCATGAATGTATTTGAGGCAGTCGACAAAGGATTGATCTATATTGACGACACCGGTTCGGTCTGGTCGTTCGATGGCATCGACAAGCTGGCCACAGTGGGGGCGGACGGCAGAATTCGGCTCGCGCCCCTATGGCCAGAAGATCAGGCGAAGTACACGTCAGTGGATTTTCCGAACCCGGTGTATTGTGAGGCAACTGTGTGGTGGGGAGGATCATCCGCGAAGTGTCAGACATAGACATCAACCGCCGCACTCTCAGCCTCAGATGGCCACACGCAGGAGTCAGGACAGAAGGAGAGGTCTTCCCAGCCTAAAGCGTCACGATGTGACAGGCACATCGGCACGGCCGGTGAAATATCCGTCCGCGGTCACCGCTCGAGAACTTCTCACTAGTCACTACCTTGCGGCCCCGGCGCATGACGGTCTCCATAGTGCCGCACTTCGGACAGTAGACCCGCTGTGAGGAAAAGGGAGCGGCCACTACCGCCCGCACCTTCGCCCTATGTCATGGCACTTGATCTCGCCGGTCTCGGGCACGGCAATGCACAGGTGCCGGATGCCCAGGCGGCAGCCCTCCTTTATGTCCTGTCGGCTCGGTTGCGGCGTTCCGCCGGGATGAGTGTGGAACAGGCCGGTCGGCCGGTACCCTGCGGGGCAGCTCACGTCGATCTGCACGCCGTAGCGGTGCCCGATCGTCTCCCTGCCGGCCACGAAGTTGCCTTTGCCGTCCTCGCATATGCAGAAGCCGTGCTCAATGCCGTCGTTGGCCAGGCTGAGATCGATCTGTCCCTGTCCCATGGCGCCCCTCCTCCTGCTCAGGTATGGCATTTCACCTGGTCCGGCAGTCTGCCGCGCTGACCGCCTGGGGATTCGGGCACCTCTGCGGTCGGTGAGGCTGTTCCGCGTCGGCAAACTGCTCCTCGTCTTCCATGTCGTCGATGACGAACACCGCTATCTCGGGGTCGGCGGCTATGGTGTCCGCGCAGCGCTTCAGTTTCTTGACAAGGCTGGCCCGTGAGACCACAGCGCTCTGCACCAGCAGCTGAGCCTGGTGCACCATCCGGCTGCCGCTGTTGTGCATCCTGGCCTGACTGGAGGCTTTCGCCATCGCGGCCTCCAAGGTCTTTACCAAGTCTTTGCGCTTCGCATAGTCGTCGTCACCAATGAGAGAGACATAGGCCGCGCGGCATGCGGCCAGCAGGTCGGGAGCTGCCGCCATGATCTGCGCGTTGCCGCGCTGGTGCTCGGGGTGGCCAGTGGTGTAGATGCCGGCCAGAGCATAGCCGTGTATCCTGCAGACGACTGTCAGTGAGCCATCGCCTTGCTCCTTGACCTCCCAGTCCTCCCGGGTGAATGGAGCGGCCCTTTCGTCTCCGGCCAAGGCCAGGGCGCACGACGGGCACAGCGCCATGTGCCCGCGTCCTCTCAGCTCGTTGGGCAGCTTGATGACAGTCATAGCGCCTCCTCGGGCAGCTTGTTGAATCGGTAGAACTCGTACTGCCGCCCTAGGGCGGGGTGATAGAGGCGGGACCTCTTCCTGAAGTGATCCCGCACGTCAGCGGGCACGCCGGCGTGGAAGTAGGCCATGCCCCCACCGGAGTGACGAGCCCGTCCCCTGTTCACCACATCCATGTCCGCATCCTTCTTCGGCAGCGCGCAGTTGATATCCCCGGTGTGGCTGCCGCTGACGCAAACGGCATACTTGGTGTGCTTGGTGAGATCCCCGATGGAGAAGGTGTCCTCCAGCCAGGTTTCATCGCCGCCCTGGCTGGGATGAGTGTGGAACATCCCCGCCGCCGGCCTGCCGAGCTCCCGACAGCCCTGGATTCGAATCGCGCAGGTGCTGCCAGTGCACTCAGGGCCCGGCACGAGTGAGCCGTTGTCTTCGCACATCTCGAAGCCGCGTTCATGCGTAGTGGTGCGGTTCGCCAGCCGGGTCATCTTCTTCAGGGTCTCCGGAGCGAAGGTGATCGGCCGCTGGCTGAACTGGACGGTCACCGGCAGGACCTCGACCTTGACCGCCTTGCCGGAGATCGCCGGCGCCGCTGCCCTCTTCTCCTCCTCCTCGATGTCGTTGATGGCCTTCAGCACCCCGCCAATGTCATCCGCCCTTCGTTTGCGCTCCTGCTTGCCGACGGTGAAGCGGCAATGGGTGGCGTCGCCGCACTTGCCGGATATCTTGATCGTCGGCGCCTTAACCTTGCTGGCTGGCTGCGCACCGGCGCCCTCCGGCTGGTCCTTCCTTTCGGCTGCCCGGCGCACCGGGCACAGCTTGGGGTCGCCACCCGCCGGTTCGCCGATGGGCCTGGCGATTAGGCAGGGCTTCCCCATCAGCCGGCACCGCTGCCAGTAGCTCGCTGACTCCCACTTGCTGCGCTGATAGTCCTGCACCAGATCCACATGGGGACAGTCTATCTTCTGCTTCTGCCACCACTCGTTGGGTTCGACACGCAGCCGCTTTGGCGGCAGCCTGGTATTCATCTCGGCCTGCTGAAACATCACCGACTGCCCGCGACAGATGTTCCTGGCGGTCTCCAGCTTGTCCCCGGCCTTCACCACGTTCGCCCGATAGACCTGCAGCGACTTCGCGGCGGCCTGCAACGTCTTGGCAGCGCTGGACACGGCGCTGCAGTAGGATGCGGGAGGCCTGGGCGCCGGCTGGAACAGCCTTGTCGCCTGCTCCTCCGCCTCGCCCTTGTTGACCGCCGCGTCCAGAGCCTGGTCCTTCGTCAGCCGGGCTCCGGGGATCAGCGCCCCCTGGGCCGGAGGCGGAGACTCCATGACAACATCCGCGTACCCCTTGAGGAGCTGGCCAATCTTCTTCCCGGACCTGGCCCGCTCATCAAGCAGCCTCAGCAGCCGCTCCTGCAGCGGGTTCAGCCGCCGCTCGAACATCTGGGCCTGGTTGAGATAGGTGGCCACCGTCATCCCGGGTGTCTTCCTGATGTCGGAGAAGACGACCACGGCAGCTGCCAGGTCCTCGCCAATGGCCAGCGCCGGATCCCGGCGGTTGGACCGGCACAGCGCCTCGCTCTTGGCCAGCTTGCCCAGCGCCTGGGCGATGCCGTTGAACACATTCCGAACGCCCGGCTCGGTGCTCTCAAAGAACTTCTCCGCCAACTTCAAACCGGAGTCGCCCGGGAACGCATTCACGAACAGGGCCATGACCATCCGCCGGATGCCGTCCTGGTTGAGCTGGCCGCGGCTGTCCGTGATCTGTGCCCGCTGGTTGGCCGGTATCGTGGCCAGGAAGGCCGACACGAACTGCCCGTTGCTGATTGCGCGCAGGGCATCCTCAATGCCCTGGTCGCCGCCCACCTCGAGCTGCTGCACCATTTCCGGTGTCAGGTGAGAGGCGTCCGCCCGGGCTACCTCGATGGCCGACGGAGCCAGGGTCGTCGATGCGTTGGCCTCTTCGACAAACTGGCGCCGCGGCACGTCCGTGAGCCGGAGCCGCACCAGCACCGGCGCCTTCATACCGCGGGCCTCCTCCTCGGAAACGCCCAGGGACGCGGCCCGGGCCGTCAGATCTTCGCGGTACCTCGCATAGACCTCCGGGAACTGAGCCGCCGCCAGCTGTATGGCCATGACCCGGCCGTTCCCCGACTCCACCACGTTGTCCGGCCCCACGATCGGGGCTCCGCGGTCGATGGAGTGGAAGTCCGACAGCAGGGCGTCCGGATCGAGGTTCTTCGCGATGCTCTGGACCTGGCTGCGGTTCGCCTGACGGCCGCGCAGCCGCGGCTGCAGCTCCGCAGGGTAGTTCGGCGTCGGCTCAAACGTCACCGGGTCGTGGGAGGCCCTTAGGTCGGAGGCCTCCACCAGCTTGTTCCGGAACTCATAGCGGGTCAGGGTCGTGCTACCGATGGCGAAGGTGATCGCGCTGGGAGGAGGGGCGTGCGCCTCTTCAATCTTCTTCAGCACGTCCTCTATGGACCTGGTGAGCCCGCCGATGGAGCTGACAGCTTCCACGCTCTCGGAGGCTTTCACCTTCAGGGTGCAGATCTCCTTGCCCCGGCACTTGCCGGAGATAGTCACCCGCGGCTCCTGCCCCATGTCTCCCTGCAGGATCCTCAGATCATCCTCGGTGATGGCGTCGGCCGGCGCGTCCTTTGCCTCCGGCTCGTACTGCACCACGGGGGAGGACATGACCGGATGGCGCATGAAGTCATCCATGAGGGCGTTCGAAATCGACTCGCTCCGGGCCTCGTCCTGGCGTTTGCCGTCGACCGCCTGGGCGATGATGAACTCCTTGTCGGCCAGGAGCTTCAGCATGCGCTCATCGATGGTGCCGCGCGCCAGCACGTTGACGATCTCGACGGTCTTCGTCTGTCCGATGCGGTAGGCCCGGTCCTCCGCCTGTTGCTTGGCCCCCGGAGTCCACGGCAGATCCAGGAACGCCACGCGATGCGAGGCCGTCAGGGTAATGCCCACGCCGGCCGCGCCGATGGTGCCCAGGAAGTGGCACGGCGCCTGCGTCTTCTGGAACCTGTCGACGATCTCCTGGCGGGTCGCCTTCGGAACGCTGCCGTCGTAAATCACGGCATCGCCGGAGCACCGCTGCAGGTCCTCCAGGGGCCGGGTGAAGCTGGAGAAGATGATCACCTTGCCCTGGCCCTGGTAGCACGGCTTGAGCCAGTCGCAGACCGGCGCCACCTTTCCCTTCGCGGCCAGCAGCCGGAGCGCGTTCATCCGGGCCAGGGTTTCCGCCCGGGCCGCGTTCCGCGCCGCCTCCGTGCCCTGGGTCTCGCGCAGCCAGGAGAGGAAGTTGCGCTCCGCCTCACGGTACTCCTCGGCATTGGAGATGGGCACGAACATCGGCGTGTGGATCTTCGGCGGCAGGCTCTTGAGCACGTCCTTCTTCAGCCGGCGGATCATGATGTCCTTCAGCAACTCGTGGAGCTCGTGCAGGTTCCGGGCGCCCGTGAACACCAGGCGGCCCTTGATGTACTTGTGCTCCGTGTAGCGCTTCAGGAACTCCTGAAGGTCGTCGCGGCGCTTGAACCCCAGGAACACCAGCAACGCGAACAGCTCGATGGGCCGGTTCAGGATCGGCGTCCCGGTCACGGCCAGCCGATTCGGAATCGGCCGGTCCAGATCACCCGGCTTCAGTGGGTCCACCAGCTCCAGCAGGTTCTTGGTCCGCTGGGCCTCGAGGTTCTTGACCAGGTGCGCCTCATCGACGATGACGCACTTGAACCCGGCCTGCTTCAACTGGGTCAGGTAGCGGTCCAGCATCCCGTAGGTGAGGATGGTCCAGTCGGGCAGAGGGCGGGGAACGCTGCTCTTCCCATCCAGGACCACGGCCGTGTCGCCGGTTCGCCACATGGTCGTTATCTCACGGTGCCAGTTCCACAGCAGCGCCGCCGGCACGATGACCAGGGCCGGCAGATGGTCCGCGCCCCAGTGAATCGCCTGCGGAGTCTTGCCGAGGCCCATGTCGTCGCCCAGAAGCGCCCGGCTCCTGCCCTTGAGCCAGGCCACGCCCTCCTTCTGGAAATCGAAGAGCTCGAACTTCCTGGTCGGGGCCGGAAGCGAAGGAGACGCCGGCGCCGGCGGGGGCGCTTTCGTCTGGTCTTCGAGCCACCTGTCCATGGAGATCTGCCGCGGGTCAACGGCCGCGTGGCTCATCGCGGCTTCCCGGGCCAGGATAACCGCGGCCAGGCGGTGATAGCCGGTCTCCTGCCGCATCTTCCCTTTGACTCTGCAGGTGTAGTAGATGCGCTCGATGTGGTTCTTCCTCCACCTCCGGGCCCACGATGACAGCTCCGGCAGTTCGCCCTTGTGGCAGACGAAGTCCTTGACACCCTCGTGCTTCTCCATCGCCTCGTCGGCCAGCTCCCGCAGCGCCTTGTGGTTGGAGATGTCCATGTTCGCTGTCTCGAAAGCGAGCGTGTGGACATTCAACGTGTGCTTGGCCAGACAGTACTCAGCCGGGTCAAGGTCGCCCATGATGCAGGGGCAGTCTCCGGATTCGGCGTGCAGCTCGATCTGCTGCAGCTCTCCCAGGAGGCTCTTGTACTGCCATCCCAGCATGTCCCGGGAGCTACTGGTATCTCTCGTGACGTTGCCCATGCCGCCGCTCTCCTCGGTTTCGTTTCCGCCTCGCCCGGATGGGGGCATAAACGGTGGTCCGGCTGCTGATGAAGGGGTTCTTGCCCTCCAGCATGAGCTTCGCCGCCTGCCCCGGCCTCATGCCGCCTCGCCCGCCGGCGCCGGACCGGGCTGCGTTCTAGCGCGGTTCTGCTGATCCCAGGCCTCGGCCACCCTGCCAAGGGGAATACCCATCTTGTCGGCCGTCGTCAGAAGCCTCAACGTGTCCTCCTGCCCGTGGCGGTAGGGAGCCTGCCGGAGCTCCGCCAGCCGGTCGATCCCCTCGAACATCTTGACCATCCTGTCCAGGTCGCCGCCCGGCTGCGGCTGCTGCGGCTGAAGCACGGACTGCAGCAGCAGAGGCAGGAGCTGCTCAAGTATCGCCCTGCCCCCCCGCTGTTTCTCGGCGGGCCCTGGCGTGGCCCCCGGCAGCGCCGGGTCCTGCCGCGGATTGTCGCCGGCTGCCGCCTGCGCCTCGGCCAGGACCTGGTCGAAGTGCGCCGTCACCGCGCGATTGATCAGGGTAGGCATCTGGTTCAGGTTCTGCACCACAGTCGTCTGGAAGCCCTGGAGATCCTGGCTGAGGGCCTCGATGCGGGCCTGCTGTGCCTGTATCGTCTCCGCCTGCTGGTCCAGGTGCTCCAGAAGCCGGTCGATCACCAGGGTCAGGCCGGAGGCCTCCGCCGGCTCGCCGGCCGGCGCCTCGGTATCCGCGGGAGCGGGGTTCGCCGGGGCGTCTGCCCCTGCAGGTTCCCGGGCCGCCCTCTCCCTGACCTCCGGCCCGATAATGCCGAAGTCGTCCGGATTCAACTCGGGATGCGAGGAAGCGAAATGCGAAGCCATACGCGACCTGGCTTTGCCGCAGACAGGACAGGGCAGCTTCTCCTCACGGTTCATTTCCTCGCCTCCGGAGTGTTCTCCACCAGGTACACCACGGCATCGACCAGGGCCGCCACCGCCTGACTGATGTTCGCCAGGCTCACACCGCTGCGCTTCACGGCCAGGAGCTGGCTTGTGACAACCTGCTGCCGCGTCATCTACCGCGCCTTCCTCGAAAGGCCGGGGGTGAGGTCAATCGGGGGCGGCGGCCAGAGTTTGTGGAACCTGGCGATCTCCTTCGCCTGATCCGGCGTCAGGTTCGCCAGCGCCTGCTTCCTGACCTCCCCCACGAACGCATCGAGCGCCGGCCGGCAGTTGGGGCAGGTCTGAAGCATGTTGAGCATATCTGTGGCCTGCAGGTGGTTCTCGCCGGACTGCCAGCGCTGGACCTCGCCGCGGAGAGCGTCAAGAGACTGGCGCGATTCGCTGATCTCCCGGGTCAGCCCGTCGACCCTGGCGGTATCCTCTTTGATGATCTCGCGCACCTGGGGTTCGGCTACCTCAACCTCTATAGGATGAGTCTTCTGGCAGTCGGGGCAGTAGGCGTCGACCTTACGCAATGACATAGTATCTGCGTACCTTCCTCTCGATCGATTTCTTCTCCGCTGGCATGGCGGGAGGCGGCGGGCCCTCGCTCGCGGCGTCCGTTGTGGCTGTGGCGTTTACGTTTGGGGCTTCCGTTTGGGAGATCGCGTTTACGTTTGGGGCCACGTTTGGGGGCACCGTCCCAAAGTAGACATCAAGAATGTGCTTCATGGTCTGCATTTTGGACCTTGAGCCGAGCCGCTCGTGCTCGGCCTCAACGCGATCCCGGTAGGAGTACGGTATGCCGACTGTCGGGGTGCCCATGAGGCTGGTTCTAAGAGCGGGTCAGATCGTTGTCAAGAGATAAGCGTGGCGGCAAAACGCGCCACGCACGGCGTACTGCTTGTCGACCAAGGGGCAAACCAAGACCGAGTCAACCGTCGTGGTGACGAACGTAGAGGATCCAATCGTGAATCTCCGTTTGTGCGAAACGCGTGATTTGGTGACGGCTTTGTGACCGACCCAAGACAAACTGAGACCGGCAGGTGAGCGATGAATGATAGCCTAGCCTGAACCGTTGTCCAACGCCGACCATAGGAGGACGCACTTCCATGATGACGCAGAACTCGAGACTCATATCGAACCTCGGCAGACACCTCAACGGGGAAAACTACCTGACCAACGCCTTGGTGTGTCTGATCGAGGAGTTGATGTCCAGCGGTCAGTCAGAGTCAGATCGGCATGTTGGGCTTGCCATTCTGAACCTCATCGCCAGGAAGAATGAGGATCCCGACTTCACGCATGATACGGAAATAGTGGTCGAACCTCAGCAGTCCGCCGACGAAGGCACGCCCGACATAACGGTCTCGTCCAAGCTTCCAGATGGATCAAGACGGTTGACTCTGATTGAGGTCAAAGATAGAGCACCGGTATCCCCTGGACAACTGGTCAAATACAGGCGATCGCTCGCAAAGAACGCTGCCAGGTACAGGCGTGTCATCTTGCTGAGTAGGCCAGGCATAGACATCGGGCAAGCTGACAGGCGTGCAATGGACCATCAAGTGGATTGGCAAGAAGTCGCCGAGAGAATCCGCGAGTCGATGTCAGACGACCAGTCAGTAATTGGGCAGTATCTCGTCGGTTCCGTACTGCAGTTTGTGGAGGACGACAAGAAGATGGTTCTTCCTAGGATCAACAGTGACCTTCCCAAGGAACGCCAGTTCAACAACCTAATGAACATGCTGGAGATGCTCAGGGCTTCAATGAGTGACGCGGGGTTCACTAATCCCTTTCTTTCTGCCGAACAGTCCGAGGATGGGCCGTGCCTTGGCTTCTACGGGACCTACGATGAAAGAAGATTCTGGGCCGGAGTATACACAGAAGATCCACGCATTGTCGAATTGACCCTGCAGGTCCCCCCTTACCCTACCGAGGCTCTTGACCTCGAGGACGACGGCGTGTTTGCCGTCAATGCCGCTCAGCAGAGGAAGAAGCTTTCCGAGCTCCTGAATGACAACGCCATGAAGATCCTAAGCAAGGAGAAGAGGCGCTAGAGCCACCCACGCCTAAACCCCGTACTTCTCCCACGCATAACGCGCCAGCAGCACGGCGTCGGCCTCATTGTCGTCGATGGGCAGCCTCCTGAGAATGCTCCGGGCATGCAGCATCATCTCGGCTTTGTCAGCCAGGCCCTTCCCGGTAGCGTGTTTCTTAAGCGTGGCCGTATGGACCGGGACGTACTCGATCCCCACCAGGTTGCATACCTCCTGTACCCGCCCGGTGAGATTGACGGTGATCTCCGTCGCCGCCCCACCGCGGAAGTGCGCCTGCTCGTAGACCACCAGCTTCACGTCGCGCTGCCGGGCCAGCAGCGTGGTGAGCCACTGCCTGAAGCGCAGGAACATGGCGCCGTTGGACTCTCCGCGCACCTTGGCGAAGTCCTGCACTCCCGAGCTGTGGACCCGGCCGTTGTCCATCAGGCACCAGCCTGTCTTCGTGGCGCAGTCCAAGGCCAGGATCATGCCCTCATCCCCCGTTTACTCGGTAGCTGCGGCCGCGCATCTGGATGATGTTGTCAGGGCCGCACATCTCGTAGAGGCGGTCGGCGCAGGATCCGCCGATGTGGGCCTCCAGATCACTCAGCGAAAGGTTCGTAGTCAGGACGATCGGCCTGCTTCCGCTGTAGCGGTCGTCGATCACCCGGAAGTAAACGCCCTGCAAAAAGGCCGGGTCCCGCGGCTTCGTCTTGCCGACGTCGTCCAGGATCAGCAGATCGAAGCTGGCCAGCCGGCGGAGGATCAGGTCGTCGGTGTCCGTCGAGCCATCCTGGTACGTGGCCCTTATCGACGCCAGCAGGTGTGGCTCGCTGGTGAAATGGACCGGGCAGCGCCGCGCCTGTATGTAGAGGTCCCGCGTCAGCCAGGCCGGCTCCGTTCCCGCGAGTATGCGGTTCATCAGGGCGCAGGCCAGGTGGGTCTTGCCCACGCCGTAGAGATCCGCAGAAGACAGTATGATCGACTTCGGCGGCTGCCAGGCCGTGAGGGCCTTGAAGGCCCGCGGCTGCCGTCTGCGGTCGAAGCTCTCAAACGTCCTGTCCTTGAACCTGGCCGGGCAGCCGGCTTCCAGATCCCACCGCTCCCGCTGCACCCTGGTCATCGCGGCGAGCTTCACCAGAGCCTCGGCCTTTCGCTCCTCGAGGAGCGTGGCGGCGCTGCAGGCCGGGCACAGCTCGGGTATGTGCCGCGGCTCTTCGTCGACGTAGGCCACCCGGGCGTTGAAGAAGTCCAGGCATCCGCGGCACTGCCTCATCTCATCCTTCCAGATGACTGAATGCCCCGGCCGGCCTGTTTCCAGGAATGCCTGCAGAATGTCTACCGATCTTTCCGGTTCTCCCAAGGCTGTCCCCCTTTGTGGCGTTGTTCATCCATTCAGTCAGCCGGGCCTTCCAGTCCGGCTTCTCCCTGGAGCCCCTGTCCTCCGGCTCCCAGTGCCTGCAGCACTTCTCGAACTCCTCCTCGAGGTCCAGCTGCGGGTATTTCCGCGAGAATTCCCCACGATAGAGCGAGAGCAAGCTCTTGCACTTGCGTTGAGACGGAGTTGGAGATGGAAGCGGAGAAGGAGACGGAGATGGAGGTGGAGGTGGAGACGGAGCACTGGGGCAGGATTCCGCATTGCGGACTGCATCCAGGCCGGATGCCGGCGGCATACCGGCGTTGTCCGGTTCGCAGGGGTGCCACCTGGCCATGGCGTTGCGCCGCGCTATCTCCGACCGCTTCTGCGAGCCTACCACCCAGCCCTGGTGCTCCTCCCAGTCGTGGAGAGCGTAGGTGCCGTCCCTGGCATCGATCCAGCGGCATTCGATGAGGGCGTCCAACAGCCTCTCCGGCTCGTCCGTCCAGTTGGCCATCCCCGCGATGTCCGTGGCGTCGCACCCGGTCAGTACCCCGCTGGGCAGGGTCTCGGCGGCGGCGCACCACAGGCTGATGAGGTGATAGCAGGCGCCGACCCCGATGACCCGCATCAGCCTCTTCAGCTTGCGGTGATTGCGGAATGACAGCAGCACCCGGATGTCTGAGCACGGCATGGCAGTTGGCTCTCTTCAGGCCTCCGGTTCCGCCTGCTCCAGGTCGTCGGGGTCTCTGGCGCACCACACGATGGTGGCCAGCCTGATGTCGACCCCCCTCGGAAACGAGTGCCCGTGAGAGGAGCTGTCGTATCCTCCATCCCTTCCCAGTGTGACCCAGTTCCCGCTGATGATGGCCCACTCAAAGGGTATCTGGGTACCATCTACCAGGCCCGCCCGGTATCCCCCTTCGCTGCACTCGCCGCAGGCCTCAAGCAGGCTGCGGGGAATCAGCGGCTGACACCTCGGGCACACTCTCTCAGCAGCGGTTGCTTCCCTGCCGCAAACGGCACACGCATTCATCCGTCCACCTCCATCATTCTTCTCTTCCATCGTCCCTGTAGCGCGAACACCGGTGGCAGCAGGCCATCGACTCTCCCCTGAGCACGGCCAGGAGCGCCATGGATCCCGGCGCGTGAGGGCAGGTGACGCGGTGGCCATCGCCCACCAGCGCCTCCAGGCAGTCGTAGGTGATCTGCCGGTGGTTCCGGCGCCTCTGGCCGCGAAGGCGCCCCAGCTCGGTCGCTTTCGGCTCTTCGAACGCCTCCTCGGGCACCCTCAACGCTTCACGGCCTCGCTTTCCGCTCCACCATTTCGCTCAGCCGGTGCACCGGGACCAGGATCCGCCCGCCGAGCTTGACGGTGGGGATCTTGCCCTCCTTCACCAGCCTGTACATGGTGCTGCGGCCGATCCCGAGGGCCCGCGCCGCCTCGTCGACGGTGAAAGCCAGGCGGATCATGCCCCCGGCTCCGCTTCCAGCAGAGTGGGCCCCACGGCCACCTCGCACCGGTACCAGGGCATGCCCACATACCACGCCGCCTCCCAGAGGCGCCCGCCGCAGTGTGGGCACCGGGCCGCCTCGATCCGCAGCCGTTTGGCCGGCCAGAAGTAGGCCCGCTCACACCGATCGCACCGGCCCTTGCGCGGCACCCGCCGGGGCGGCGAGAGGATAGCGATCCTCTCGTCCCGGCTCTGCGGTCTGAACTCTTCCACTATCTTGAGGATCATGGCGCTGGCCTCACATGTCTTTGCATGTCCATTCGACCTCCCATTACTCTCTTCACCGGCATCAGTCCGAGATCCGCTGACCCGGCTGTTACTGAGGGTTGGCAGGGGCTACTCTGGATAGCCCCTGCCCCGGGCGAAGGCGTAGCACAGGCGGGAGTCGCACCCTCCTTTCCTTAACCACCTGCCCGCTCTTCTTCAACGTGTCGCGCCAGGTCGGGCGCCCTCCCAGGCGGCCGATTCGCTGGTAGAACTCGCGGTCTCTGTCCATTCCGGGATCTCTTTCCTTTCCGCCGCGGCCCAACCAGCTCAGTCACATGCCGGGACGCCGCGACCCTGCCGCTTCTCTGAGGATTCATCCCTTCCCATCCGTCGACCAGGTCCGTGTGGGCCATGTAGAACTCCACTGCCCTGGTCACCAGGTGAGACACCTTGACGGCCGGCTCGCCCCAGGCCTTGGCCGACCGGTCCCGTTCACCCGCCTGGCTGTCCAGCCAGTCCTTCACCGGGGTGGGCAGGAGAACGTGGGTTCGGGACAAGCCGGCCGGATTGCGGGGTCGTGCCATCACGGGGACCAGTATAGCCCCCCAGCTTAATCAAGTGTCAATATGGAGCTACCATTACAATAACGTGCGTGGAGTGGTAAACATGCACCATTAAACAGCGGCTCCCGCTTGACAGAACGACATTAGGTGTGCATATTATTGAAGTTGAGCACGATCGAGAAATGCCCTGAGAGGAGGTAACGGGCACACGCTGAAGGCAAGCAGGAGGTGCAACATGGGAGTTCGAGACAGAGAAGCTGAGTGCAGAGCGGCGCTGACCATTGCCCGCAATATCCGGCATATTATGAAGGAGCGAGGCATGACCCAGGCGGATCTGGCGCGGCTAACCGGCCTCATGGAGCCTACCGTTAACCGCCATCTGATTGTGGATGAAACCCCTGGCGCTAGGAAGCAGCAGCGCTGCCCCACCGTGCCCCTGCTGGTGCGCTACTCAGATGCGCTGGGCGTCTCGGTGGACGATCTCCTCGGGCGGGAGCCCGACAGGCGCTGGGCGGATCCCGACATACAGAGCTTCTTCGAGAACTACTACCAGCACCTGGAGCCCGAATGGCGCTCCTGGTGTCGGGTGACCATCGACCTGCTGCGCCAGACCGCCAAGAACGAAGCGACCAAGAGACTTGCCGGCGGGGAACGGCGAGGCCGCGCCCCGTCCCGAGAGGACCTGACCGAACGGTATGCCTATCAAAGATGAAAGGAGTAGGCTCCCACGCAGGCTTACCATTTGGTTAAGGTTTTCACATGGGGAGCTCTGGATCCGTTAGCCGAGGTTCGAATCCTCGTTCCCCAGCCAAGACCCACGAACAAATCCCTCGTCAAGATTTTGCCCAAAACCGGTGGGAGTCGCACATGAAAAGTGGTTGGAGGGGTTTGGGCCTATCTCCGAGGGGGCGGCTACAGCAGTTTCTTGATGCCGAAGGCACCAATAACAAGCCCCAGCAGGATCGCGGCAACCCCCCCGGCTTGCCACATGTATAGCTCGCCGAGACTGGGACCCTCCCAAAGAATGCCCCAAATTCGCGCTTGCTGAATGTCGCCACCCGCGGCCTGAGCAAAGAAGGCTCCCACGGCGACTACGGCGACTCCGCCAACTATCATCCCCCATCCGCTTCCGCTCTGGTCTTTCTTTCGACCGGCAGCGGTTGTTTGATTCCCGCATGTCTTGCAGAAATTGGCGCTGTCCGGAACCTCATTGCCGCATTTCGTGCAGAACATCACTGAATGCTAGCATGATGGGGTAACCAGCGTGTCTCAAACAGCGGCTTCAGCGTCCCAAAGCAATCACGTGGGTGGTGTATCGGCGCAGGCGATCCAGGAGTGCTTGTGGGCTGGATCCACCCTGTCGAGAACCACCCGGTCGATCAGGATCGCGCCCAGGCCGCCGATCGCGCCGCTCCGGCATCTTCATCGGCATTCGGTTGTCAATGGGACCAGGCCCGCGACTCCAAAATAGCAGCCTCCCCTCGGCGCGATGCTCTTGTACCAAGAGGTAACTCGGCCTGCTCGCAGGACACCGACACTATGGCTCGCAGGACTCGAGTTTCCGCCAAGTATCTGAGACAATGTCTTGAGGACTCCATCATGCACAGAGAGACGGGACCCGCCAGAGTCAGGAAGATACTTCATGGTCTGATGAACAGCCGGCACCTGCTGGCGCTGGGGTGCGCCATCTGGTTTGCCTGGAGAGTGGGCACGAATCCGAAGCGGATCACGTACCCCTGCCAGAGGGTGGCCCTGATGCAGCTGGTTCTATACGCCGGCTCCATCGCCGCGCCCACGATAGCGATCTGCTACCAGTGCCTGAGCTACATCCGCAGGAGGGACTTCGCCAGGGCGGCTGCTGTGATCTCGCTGCTGGTCCTGTTGACCTGTGCCGTCAGCCTGTACCAGGCCTATGAAGACAATCAGCTGCGGCTGGCCGGAAGCAACACCATACCGGCGCCGGGGCCGGCGGACACCCAGCCCGCGGCCGCCATGGTCCCGGCGGTGGTCAGCTTCAGCTACGATCCGGACGCTAGCTACGGGTCCAGCGCGCCGTTTGATGCGGCGGGCAATCCGGCCTACGCCCTGGTGTGGGACACCGTCGAGGATCTGGGACTGGGCAGCGCCTCAAATCCTTTGCGGGACCTGATAGCCCCCGGGGACACGGTGCTGATCAAGCCAAACCTGGTTGGCCCCAACACCGCCGAGTACTCCCGGCCCGAGGTGGCCAGGCCGCTGGTGGATATGGCCATCGCCGCCGGGGCTACCACGATCTACATAGGGGATGGAACAGCCAGCAGGGTCTCCGGAACCAGCACCATCATGAGCAGCACGAAGTACTCCGAGCTGGCCAGTATCCTGAGCGCCCGCCATCCGGGAATCACCATCGAGGCTGTGGACCTGAATGTGCTGGCCGATGGCTGGCACTGGATCAGCCTGGGAGGCAGCAGCAGCTTTGCCGGCAGCGGCTACACCGACTATGACCTGAACTCAACCACCGCCACCCTGTACGGGAACCAGTACTATCAGACGCCGGACCCTCAGGGCGTCAACCCGGACGGGCACGCCCTGGGCTGGTACGCGGTCAACGACAAGGTCCTGGACGCGGACGTGATAATCAACGTGCCCAAGATGAAGACCCACCATCTGATGATAAACACGCTGTCCATAAAGAATATGGTGGGATTGACGCTGCGCAATACGTATGGGGAGGAAGCGGCCGACTGCCTGTTCCGGATCGCCCACTGGAAGACTGGCGCCAGCGGGAACGATCGCCACTTCAATAACGATGTCTTCTGGCGGGCCATCGCCGACGTGAACAAGATCGTCCAGTATGCCGATGAACACGGCCACCTGCAGACGGCCCGGCAGAGGAAGCTGCTCAACGTCATCGACGGGATCCAGGCCATGGAGAGGAGCGAGAACACCAACTTCGGCGGCGGCGGCCTGCCGTATGACAGGCACGTAGTGCTGGCAGGCGTTGACCCGGTGGCCGTGGATGCGGTGGCTTCCCGCGTGATGGGCTACGACTTCCATGATGTCCCGGAGATAAACAACCTGGCCTCCGACGCTCTGCATCCGATAGGCATCAACGATCCGGAGAGGATAGTTGTTGTCGGGGACGAGCTTGACTCGAGACTGAGTCACGTCTTCACCTTCAGTGATGACTGGAACAGCTACGCCGGCTCGCTGGCGGTCACCGATTTCCAGCCTCCGACGATAGGCGCCGTCAGCCGGCAGGGCGAGACCGTCACCGCCGGTATCAGCGGAGGTGCGACGGCGTACATCATCTACCAGGAGGACGGTGCAGGCCGCATCCTCAAGATGAACAAGGACCTGGATGCCTATTCAGCCACACTGCCGGGCACCGTCTCTGAGTACCTCATTCGAGCGCAGGACCCGAACTTCAATACGGCCAGCGTCGATGGACCTCCATCCGGCCAACCCCCCGACCAGCCCCCCAACCAGGCGCCCGCCCAGCCGGCCAACGTTTCACCGGCCGCCGGCGCCACCGGACTGGAGCTGGCGCCACTCCTCCAGTCGTCGGGCTTCAGCGACCCCGACGCTGGGGATTCCCACGCCGCCTCCCAGTGGCAGATCACGCCCGTTTCGGGAGACTACTCCAACCCGGCCTGTGACAGTGGGATGGACAACGTGAACCTGCTGAGCACCCGGATTCCCTCCGGATCTCTGGCCCCCTCAACCACCTACTACTGGCGCGTCAGGCACCAGGACAGCCACGGCTCCTGGTCGGCGTGGTCCCCGGAAACGGCGCTGACCACTCGGGATGCACCGGCGGCCAGCGACAACACCACGCCTGTGCCCGACAGCGAAGACCCGAACTCAGTCCCGTGGTGGCCCATCATAGGCGGCCTGGCCGGGGTCCTGGCGGCCGGCGGCCTGGCCTTCGTGGCCTACAGGACCCTCAGGCGCAGGCCATGAACGATCCTGAAGATTGCGGAAAATATCGCAGAGGTATTGACGAGCGTGGTTGAGTGTGATAGGCTCAGCACAATTTAGAGGAAGGAGGGGACTATGGTACAGGCCTACTGCGTCAAGGACAAGAAGAAGGTGGAGATCCAGAACCCGAAGAAGGTGATCCTCAAGAACAAGCGACCAGCCATCAAGGGAACATGTCCGAAGTGTGGCGGGCCGGTCTTCCGAATCGGCGCCGGCTGATCTAAGTTCCCTCTGACCTCGAGGGTCCGGAGCTCCGGGCCCTCTTGGTTTCTCTGGACTGCTCCAGCGCAAGGGCACGGGTGGCGCCAGATTCCGCCGGCGCTGCTCTCACCAGGATCACGCTCCTGGGGTCTCGCCCATGGGGCACACTCCCGGCCCTCCCTTCTTTGTCGCACCGCCGGCCCTCCGCTTATCCGGGCAGCCGCGGGCGTCGATCCGATCCTCTCTTCGCCATCCCCACCACAACCGCAGATCGTGCGCCAGGACCGACAGGGCGAATAGCCCCACCAGCGCCAGCCCCCAGGGCGCCACCAACAGTCTCTTCATTCTTGGCCTTCCTTCTATATTCTTTGCTTTCTTCCAACTATAAGTGTATTCCAATTAGTCAACTCTACACATACCGTATCCTACGTGTTCCATGGCTCGGGAGGCCGTAGTTCGCTTCCCGCGGCATGCGGGCCACGCCACATCAGCCTTGACAGAACGCCATGGGGTGGCCATATTGTGGTTATCTAAGGGTCGAAAGGAGACTCCCAGGTGGGAACCCCAGTTCACAGGAAATGCAGCTGGTGCGGCGGTTCGGGAGAGGTGGTGGCAGGACCCACGTCTCCCTTGAAGGACAAATGCGGCGTGTGCGCAGGCCAGGGCTACTCGGTGATGGACAGCGACAGCGTGGTCTGCCCGCTGTGCCAGGGATCCGGCGAGGCCAGCGAGGCCGGAGGTCTCCTGGACGTGATCATCGGCCACGATCGCCCATGCCCCAGGTGCAAAGGGGCCGGCTGGGTGATGCCGTAGCCGGCGGGCACTTGTCCTTCATCGCCCGCAACCGGTATAATCCCTATAGTGGCGCATTCGTCTAGTTGGCCTAGGACACCTCCCTCTCAAGGAGGAGATCGAGGGTTCGAATCCCTCATGCGCTACCAATTTGTTCGGGGACCAAACGTGAAAACTACTGACCGTGTGCCGAAGAAAATGCCATGCGTGATCTCATCCCTGCACCCACTGCAAAGAGGCCGTGGACTACTCCCTGCTATCCCAAAGCGACCGCCGTAGACCTATTCTTGATTGCCCGGAGAGCTGATGGCTACTCAGGCCGCACCCTAACGAAGTATCGAACCGGCCTGCGTGACCTGACGGTGTATGCGCAAGCCCGGCGATTTCCAGACGACCTGCTGGAATTCGAACCGTTGCATGTGCGGAGTTGGGTTGCTGACTTGCGCGACCGGGCAAACAAAAGGGGTGATAGCCAACTCAGCCCTTCGACACAGTGGACCTACTGGATGTCAGTCAAGATGTTCTATGCCTGGGCAGTGCAGGAGCGCTATATCAAGCGTTCCCCTTGCGTGAATATCCATGGGCCAAAGCAAGACGCCCGCGTTATTGTGCCACTGTCCGAGGATCAAGTCGACGCCCTGCTGCGCCTTTGCCCGCCTAACACTTGGTGGGGGGCGCGAGACAGGGCCATCATTTCTGTCCTACTGACCACTGGCATCAGGCGCGAAGAGCTGGTAGGGCTGGACCTGCTCGACCTGGACTTTGAGGCAAACGTCCTGAAGGTGTCCGGCAAGGGCGACCAAACCTATCGGTGTAAGGAGAGGACTCTTGCCTTGTTGCCCCAAGTGGTAGCCCCGCTCCTGAACTGGTTGCGATACCGGGACCGCATCTGCCGGGGGGCATCTGCGGACCTGCCGGCATTATTCCTCCAGTACAGGTCTCACCAGTGGGAGCGGATGACAGGCAACGCGGTGCAACGCATGATGCGTCGACTATCCGAGTCAGCCCGCATCGAAGGCGTCAGGGTATCCGCCCACACACTCCGGCATACGTTCAGTATCTCGTGTGCCCGCAATAGGATAATGAAGCGCAGCCTGCAGGACCTGCTTGGCCACCGGGACCCGCGGTCAACGGAAATCTACACTCGCTTTGTCGATCACGAGATGGTGCTTCAGGAGATCAGGGAGAATAACCCTTTCAAGGGATGGAAGAGACTATAGGGGGAGCCATGGAGTTTGCTTGGAACTATGCGACGCTGCTGGCCTTCTTTGTCGGTCTGGCGGCCGGTGGGCTCATCGGCCACTACAGCACCAGGGACGAGGAAAAGAAGACGGCCAAGGCTGCATTCTGCCGGCACTGCGGCAAGTCCCTGGCCGATTGACCCCCACGCTCACCGGCGCAGCTACAGCATTGTTTGACATACGTGGTAAAGTGAATCAGCCGCTCTGACGAATGCAGCATCTGGAGGCAATCATGCCAAACAAACCGGTTCAGACAGGAACTCAACAGGGCAACGCTCCCAAGGAGCAAACCAGCAGCAAACCGGGTGAGAACCAGAAGCCAGTCTTTGACAACCGTACAGGCCAGAAGGGGTCATAGCCTGTAGGCGAGGGCCACAATAGCACCACCTAACAGGAAGGCAACCTCAAGAAACAGCGGGCACTGAACCCGTCTCAGTTCTGCGGCCTTGCGATCTGCCTTTTCGTGCATATCCTTCGCCGCCCTCAGCCACGCATCCGCAATTGCCTCTCTAATAGCCTCGTTGCTGTAGCTCTTGCAGGCCTCTCGGAAGTCATCAAGGGGGGGGCCGAATATCGCCTGTCGAATGCGCAGTGCTTGGTATATGCGATAGAGTACGCACACCAACATGACGATACCCAGGACAAAGGAGCCAAAGACTATCTTGCCGTGGACACCTGGTGGTATTTCGACAATACTCAGTAGGATCGATGGCACGACTACGCTTATGGCAATGAAGATATTGGCTTTGTTGTCAACGCCATCGTAGTATGCATGGGTATCGTCATATTCCTTCTTGGCGACCTCGTAGTACGTCTCTAATGCTGTGATCTCTCTCTCTGTTGTCTTCACACCATCCTCCACAGAATCTGTTTTGACCGTATTATACGTTCTATCACCGTCTTGGTTCTGCGCTCCGTAGTGTATAATGGCTGCCAATCAAGGCCAGGAGGACCTTCAACATGCCAGACTCTGAATGGAAGAACAAGCTCTATTTTGGCGACAACCTCGACATCATGCGTGACTGCATTACCGATGAGAGCGTGGACCTCATCTACCTCGACCCTCCCTTCAACAGCAGTGCTACCTACAACGTGCTTTTTGCTGAGAGGAACGGCACTCAGTCGGCAGCACAGATAACAGCCTTCGAGGATACCTGGCATTGGGATATCAAGACGGAAGCGGCCTACAGTGAGCTTGTCACCGATGGGCCAAGGAAACTGGCTGATCTGATTCAGGCACTCCGATCATTCCTCGGACAGAACGACATGATGGCCTACCTAGTAATGATGGCCGCTCGACTCGACGAGCTGCATCGTGTGCTGAAGCCAGCAGGCAGTCTCTTCCTGCATTGTGATACCACCGCAAGCCACTATCTAAAACTGCTTTCGGATGCAGTGTTTGGCCTCGCGGCTTTCAGGAATGAGATCATCTGGAAGAGGACAACAGCACACGCCGACGCCCGACAAGGCTCTCGGCACTTCGGGCGAATTCACGACACCGTGCTTCGCTACACAAAGACGGACGCCTTCACATGGAACCAGCTGTACACGCCCTATGACCAGGAATACATTGACACCTACTACAAGTATGTGGACGAAAATGGACGGCGATACTGGAAGGACAATCTGACTGCAGCCAAACCGGGTGGAGATACGCGCTACGAATGGAAGGGTAAGTTGCCCCCGCCAAATAGATATTGGGCGTTCTCCAAGGCAAACATGGAGCGCATGGATGCCGAGGGGAGGATAGTTTACTCATCTACTGGAGTCCCGATGTATAAGCGCTTTCTCGATGAGATGCCAGGCAAACCGGTGCAGGACATATGGGATGACATCCGCGGCCTTGGTGGCTTGGGTAGCAAGAAAGAGGAAAGGCTTGGCTATCCAACGCAGAAGCCAGAGGGTTTGCTGGAGCGCATCATCGAAAGCAGCAGCAATGAGGGCGACTTGGTAATTGACCCCTTCTGTGGATGTGGCACTACCATTGCTGTCGCGGAGCGTCTCAATCGTCGCTGGATTGGAATAGACATCACCCATCTGGCGATAACACTCATGAAGCACCGACTACATGACGCCTATGGTGAGCAGTTGGCCCCCTACGAAGTCATAGGAGATCCCAAAGACCTAGAAAGTGCCAGGGCGCTTGCTCAAGAGAGCGAACACGAAGGAAGGTACCAGTTTGAATGGTGGGCGTTGGGCAGAGTTGCGGCCCGGCCAGCACACGACAAGAAGAAGGGTGCGGACACCGGCATCGACGGTATCATCAACTTCTTCGATGACAACAGTGGCAAGGCCAAGAAGATCGTGGTCCAGGTCAAGAGTGGCCACGTCACCCGAAACCAGATCGGAGACCTCAGGGGTGTCGTGGACAGGGAGAAGGCAGCGATCGGTGCATTCCTCAGCTTGGAAGAGCCCACCGGCCCAATGAGGAAGGAGGCAGCTTCAGCCGGATTCTATGAGCCTGAGCATTTCCCTGGACTGCGATATCCTCGGCTCCAGATTCTCACCATCGAGGACCTGCTCAGCGGGAAACGGATAGAGTATCCCCGGTTGGCACCAGAGGGAACTTTCAAGAGGGCTGAGCGCAAGCACAAGACGACGGATGGTGAACAGTCGCAGTTGCTGTGAGCGGCACTCGTATGGCCAAAGGATGTGCGGAGAGAAGCACGAGTATGGAGCGCGAAGATTTCAAGCGTCAACTGGACCGTTTGCGGCAAACCATTTCGGATGGCACCTGCTTCTTTTGGGCGTCGCACGGTCTCATGGTTGATGACGAAGCCTCGGCCCGTGGCCTGAACCGCTACCGTGCCTTCTTCGTGCCAGCACGAGGGGCTCTGTTGGACATGGCCCTTCTCGAATTCAATGCGGTCTTCTACGAGCACCACAAGGCCGTGACTTTCAAGTACCTGCTCCGAGAGGCAAGAAAGAATCCTCAGACCCTGATCCCCTGTGCCACGGACGAGACCTTGCCGGCAATAGAGGGGAAGCTCAAAGCCAACAAGGATCTGCTTGACGATCTGCTGAGCTATCGCAACCAGCGTCTAGCGCATCTCGGCCGGATCGTGGCGAGTCACGACTCGGTGACTGTCGAACGCGTCCTCGACCTCATGGGAGAGGTCCATTCTATGTACAACCTGCTGTCGGTGGCCCACGGCAACCCGAGGACGAGCTTTGAACGAACAGCTGGTGAGGTCCAGGCACACACGAGCCAGCTCGTCGACTTGATGCGAATACAAGTTGAAGACCGCTGAGGCTAGGTCCTCGTGGCGGCAGCAGCCAGTGTTTTTCCCGGGGTCTGCCCGCGGAGTCAGCCAGGCGCCCGCCCTGCACCGCTGCATGTGCAACATTTCTGCCAGGGGTGATGTTTGGGCTATGTCACCGTTGCATTCTTCCATTGGGTGAGAAAAGGAGCTTGTTTTCTAACCTTTGTATGGTAGAATACGCTTAACTCAGGCGGGAGCCTTGCGCCACCAAAGCTCACCCTGCGGGAGAGGGGGTTTGCTTTGAGAGACGATTGGATCACGCCAAAGGAACTGTACCGGGATCTCGACCGCGAGTTCCATTTCAATGACGACCCCTGCCCTATTGACGCCGTTGGCCTCTTCCGTCGTGGCTTAGAGCGTGCCTGGGGAACATCCACCTTCGTCAACCCGCCATACTCCAGACCGGCGCCGTGGATAAACAAGGCCATAGAAGAGGCCAGGGCTGGCAAGTCGGTCGTCATGCTCCTGAAGTCAGACACTTCTACCTCTTGGTTTCACGACCTCGTCTTACCGAATGCTGAGATTCGTTGGATAAAAGGCCGCCTGCAGTACACGGCTGCACGCGGCAGCCAGAGCCGCAACAACTTCCCCTCCATGTTGGCCATCTTCAGGCCACCGGCTGCCGGCACCTTGGTCGGGGCCCGACCGTTGGTGCCATCAACCGGCTTGAGTGCTTATGAAGCGGCAGAATGAGGTCCACGCTCGGAAATATGTAAAAACTGGCCTCCGGTTGCCCGCCAGGACATCCCAAGCCTTCTCGCGCACAACTGCATGGCAAACATCAAGCCACTGGCCTATCTCCGGGGCTACCGCCCCATTTTTTCGCGGGTAGGATCGAGTCTATGAGAGTAACTTGCTATTGTCGGGTTTCGACAGAAGATCAACAACCGGACAACCAAATCAAGGAACTGCGGCAATGGGCAGAGGCCCAGGGCTACACCGTCGCATACGAGTACACAGAGTTTGCCAGTGGTGCCCGCCGCAGGGAAAAGTTGGATGATGTCTTTGACCTGGCCCGCCGGCGCCGGTTTGAGATCCTGGCGATCTGGAGCCTTGACCGGCTGACACGCGAGGGTCCGCTGGCCACTCTGCTCTACATCCACCGGCTCAATGCCCTGGGTGTCAAGGTCTACTCTCACCAAGAGCCTTACCTTGACCCACACCTACCATTCTATGAGTCGATCATCGCTCTGCTGGCCGACATCGCCAAGTGGGAGAGGGTGAGGTTATCAGAGAGGACGAAAGCGGGGTTGCGGCGGGCCGCGGCCAACGGTAAGACTCTTGGCCGTCCGGTAGGGTCCCGAGACAAAAGAAAGAGAGGGGTGAGACATCGTGGCTAATCCATATCCGAGAGACGACGAGCTGAAGAAGATTACCGAGTGGCAGATAGTAGCTTTCGATCGAGACGTTCGGTCTCTTATGGACTACGTTCAGAACCTTTGGATGTACGACGACTATTTTGTGCGGAGAGGCCGAACCTACACACTTCACACTGGCGGCTGGAGTGGCAACGAGGACCTGGTAGGCGCGATGGAACACAACCTCATCTTTTGGACGCTGTGTTGGGTATCCTCCAGGCGCGGCGGGCATTACGTCTTTCAACTGCCGAAAAAGGGGGGTCAGACGGCACGCTCAAAGTCGACGCTCAAGCCTGGAGGCCAATAAAGGGGCGTTTTTTGATAGCACGCCCACCGTGTTAGCCGAGAGGCTAACTGAAGGCAGGGAGGCGCAGCCTTACGGTGGGCGACGTGTCAGGGAGCCTTGCCCATCTCCAACATCGCAATGCGCTGTGCGCTGTTTCCCAAGACAAAGGAGAGGTCTTTGGCGGAGCATCCGAGCTTACGGTTTGCGTCCACGCAGAGATCCAGGAGCCACTTGCCCTCGTCATGCCGCAGCAGCCCCGCGACGACGAATAACAGGCTGGCGATATCGTCGGGCGTGCCGCCCTGGGCCCGGACCACAGACTCCCATTGATCTATCCAGCCTTGCGCCTCTAAGAGCCGCTGTACCATGGCGACCTACTTCTTGACTGGCTCCGCTTTGAGCCAATAGGTCAGGTTCGCGCCGATAATGACAGAGGCCGTGTTGGTCATGCCCAACTGACCGGCAGTTTCGGGGTTGTTGACCCCGCAGCAGTACAGGAACACAGCAATCCCCAGGAGCGCGACGCTAATGAGTATCCGGCTGATCTCCGCAAGCATCGATCGGCTCCTTCCTCTGCTCGCAATGCACGCCATCCGAGCAGGCTTCTCCGGTGTCCGTTGCCGGCTCCTGTTTCAGTTCTGCTCTGATAATGCCGATCGTCCGCCCTAGCTGCGTCCGGTGCAGGTAGCTCCTGAAGCCCATGACTTACTCACTCCTTTGTTTCGACAGCATCCTTGAACGTCTTGACTATCAAGGTCGCCGAGTCTTTCACGAAGCCGTAAAGGTGGACAACGGCCTCATACGCGATCGGCAATACCAGGGTCACCGCCAGAAACACCTTTAGGACATCAATCTTCCCGATCTTCATGGCCTACTCCTTTCCGCTAGGTCTCTACGGCCGGACCTGTTGCGCCAACGACAGCTCCTGATACCTCATGCGAGTGAGCTATCAGGCCCGACACCGTAGGGTTTGCCCACGTCGCTTTCCCGATTACCGTCGCGGGGATCTCGGATACTGTCACGCTGCTGCCGATGGCGATTCCCCCGGTATCAACCTCGTCAGCTACCTCCACGATGATGTACTGCATATCCTTCCCCTTTCATGAGCGATATCTTTGCGCGAGACCTGCCAAGACAAATCCAGCCAGCAAGCCGATGCCGGCGGAAATCCCTGCAGGTGGCTTAGGCTCTACCGGCTCACCGTCCGGTGGTTCGTCGTAGCCGTAGTAATTGTCCTTCACCGTCATGCGTTTGTACGTGCTCACTCCGGCTTGACCTACGCAGCTTTGCGTTCCAGAGGTATCCGAGCATCCGGCATACTGTATCCAGTTGTGGTCAACGTAACACCACTCTGACGGTGTACCCCGTATATTGACGTTGTGATGTCTGTCGGCCCCTTCCTCCGGCACAGCGTTGTCGAGGAAAGTGTTGTACCGCACTATGAGTAAGCCGCCAGCATACGAGCCGACAGGGTTGGGGTCCGCGTCGCCATGGCAATCGACCTGGGAGTTGCACCAGGCACCATAGTCTGTGATGTAGTAGAGCGCCGGCCCGAAGATGTTGTATAGAGCCTCGTAGTGCGTAGGCTGTGAGGCGTTCGAGGCTTGCCCCATGATAAGGTGCCGGCAATGGCTGATCTTGTTGGCCTCGATCAGCACGTTAGACCATTCGACCGCCACGCCGTAACCGAAGCCGTGTCGCTGAATATGGTGAATATCGCAGTGGTGGACGTGGTTGCGGTCTCCCAGGCTGCCATCTGCCGGCCTTGCGATTGAGGCGGTGACAAAGTGGAGGCCCATGTACCCGAAATAGGAAACCTCGCAGTTCTCAACCTCAACGCGCTTCTTTGACGAGGCGTTGATGGCACGACGGTTGCCAGAGTTGACCTCTGCCACGGTCGCGTACCTCTCAATGCCCTCAAGCCGGAAACCGCTGAACTTGGCACCTTCCGAAACATCAAAGAGTATCCCGGATCTCGTGTAGTCTTTTAGCAGCGCCCCAGGCGAGCCATTCAAGCCGCGGTCAGAGGCTATGATGATCTGCCTGGGCATGGCGATGTTGCTGTATTTCAGGTCAAAGTCGTTGTCTAGCCAAACGAGGCTACCTGCAGCCAACTTGGAAAGCTCATTTGACAGCCCGTAGGCATCTGTGACCAAGGCGTTCGCGTCGGCTCGCTTGTAGTAGTGGCCATACCCCGGACCCCCGCCGATGGGGGCAGTTCCAGGGTAAGCGCCAGCCCCGTATGCTTTCATGGCCTCACACCTTGTCCTTCTTTTTCATACTGACTACCACAGCCGCCACCACTACACCGACCAGGACCCACGGCAGCCATGCTTGCTTAGGTTTATCCGGCAGTGCTCCGGTTGGCACGTAAACCGCCCAAACTGGCGTATCGGAGTCTGCTGCGACTGTCACCGCCACGTCTGCCGGCGTCTCGTATCCCTCAACATAGCCAAAGCTGACAGTGTGCTGGCCTTCGGCTGCCTCGACCGTGACGCCCTGGGATGGCTGAGTGCTGCCGACAGGCTGCCCGTCGACCATGATCTCCGCGCCTACCGGACTTGTGGTAATGCTGATAGTTCCATCGACAGGCGGCGGTGTGTCCGGCTCCCCGTCCAGGACCTCGACGGTGCCTGAGAGGTCGCCCACAATGATGCTATGCACCCCGGCAGTGCATGTGGAGCTAGGTCTGAACTTGAATGTCACCACTCGCGACTCTCCGGTTATGAGCGTAACCCACTGAGATAGCCTCCACCAGCCGGTCAGCTTGACCTCTTCTGTGACCTCATGGCCACCGTTGATGGCAGGGGCCGACACGAGGACGGTCACCGTGATTTCTTCCAGGCGTTGCACCTGGGCCGGTGATATCTGAAGGTCAGAGTAAGTAAGCATGCTCGTCTCCTACTGCTACGCCATCCCCGCAGAGATCATCTTGGCCACTGCGGCACCCTTTCCGCTGCCGCCTGCTGCGGGTGTGTTGCCTAGCCCTTTGATGCTCATGGTGTTATCGGCATTCAACGTGTATTCGGTTTCGTCATTGACTACTACGTGGTCGCCAGCTACATACATATATCCAGCAAAGCCAGCGGAATCTTCCTCGATAGCGCCGCCCTCGATATGCAACCCAATGAGATCATTGGCCCCAACTGCCAAACTGAGGGGGTTGCTGCCGGAGTCCTCGGTTATGGTTCGCTTCGCCCCGGAGGTAACTTCAGCCAACGTAGCAGCCGATCGACACTTGTAGTTGTTGCCACCGGTGTTGTAGAAGTACCCGACCTTAATGGCCCCGGAAGCCTGCATCCATGCCTCAATCGCTGAGATTAGGCCGGTGCCATTCGCGGGGTTATCCAACATCAGGAACGTGTAGTCTCCGCTGATGTTGTTGGCGCGGTCGATAGCCTCAGGCCCAACGTCTATGTTATAGGCCATGCCATACCTCTACCTAAACCAAATCCTCAGTCCGACCTGCACATCGTTGAACTCGATCGACGCGAGATCCGCAACCGCCTCGTCGATCTGGAAGTTGTAAGTATCATCGCCGTCTACCGTGGCCTTGACATCGATATCCCCAATGAACACGTCTCCGCCCTCGCGTGTCGAGGCTGCGATGACCTTTCCCCCATAAACAGTAGCACCCGGCATTAGAGTCCTCGGTCGTAATA
>CAYRGJ010000006.1:0-129804 GCA_964423835.1 uncultured Dehalococcoidia bacterium
GCAGGAGATGGCCCAGGCGGTGGCCCTGTCTCACCAGCTGAAGCAGGAGAAGGATGAAGCCATCTCCCAGGCGCAGCAGATGCGCCAGGGGAAGGATGAGGCGGTGGCCCAGTCCCAGCAGTTCCGGCAGGAGATGGCCCAGGCGGCGGCCCTGTCACAGCAGCTGAAGAAGGAGAGAGAGGAGGCGGTGGCTCAGTCCGCACAGCTCAAGCGGGAGATGGATGCAGCCATATCGCAGATGCAGCAGCTGCGGCAGGAGAAGGACCAGGCGGCCGCGCAGGCACTCCAGTTCAAGCATGACAACGAGCAGCTCAAGTCGCTCATGTCGCTGACCGAGTCGAAGCTCGACGAGATACTGGTAATGGGTGAGGGGTCCTCCGGCCAGCCCAGGGAGAAGGCCTCCGTGGGCGGAGCCAGCTAAGGCCGGCACCCCATCCCGGCAACCCGCCATAGTGCGGACAGCCCCAAGCACAACGTCCGCCTGCCACCGGCCCGCGGGCGCCTAGGCCAGCCATTGTTCGGCGGAGCGCTGGTTCTGGAAGAGCTTGCAGGTGTAGCCCTTGTTGCGGCAGACCGTCTCGTAGAACTCGAACATGCGGGAGGACTGCCGCGTCCTGGGAAGCACCAAGGCGATCTTGGCGCTCGCCGGAAAGCCCGTCTTTTGGTACCATTCGGGCAGGTAGAAGACATCCAGGACCTTCACGTCCAGTATGGCCTCGGAGCAATCCAGGAGCACGCGGCGGGCCTTGTTCCGCGCCAGGAGGTCGGCGGCGCCCCGGACGGTGCCCTTGAGGTCCTCCAGGCCAAGCCGTCCTGAGCCGTTTACTATCACCGTCTCCCGGTCCGGGACGTAGGCTGCTCCCCAGCCCAGGCAGACGGCGCACGCTGGATCGCGGGCCCGATCGCGCTCCGCGGGAGGGGACTCCGTCGCGGAATGTCCGCTGGTCCGGAGGTCCGATGGTTGAGCTTCCCGGAGGGTGTGCCCGCTGGAACCCAGGTGGACGGTGCTCAGAAGCTTTTGCGGCGGCTCGGTCTTATCGACGAAGGCGTCCGCCCCCGCGGAGAGAACCAGCCGCCGCACCTCGGGCCGGGCGCACATGGCCACCACCCATACCCGGGGACGGATGCTCCGCACCGCCGGCAGCAGCTCCGCGGCATCGAGGCCGGGCAGGCCGCAGTCAAAGATGATCACGTCCGGTTTGGTCTTCTCCACCAGCATCAGCAATTCGGTGCTGTTGGAGGCCTCCGCTGCCACCGCGATCCCCGGGTCCTGCTCCAGCATCAGCCTGAGCGCCGACCGGACGTCGCGCCGGCCGTCGGCCACCAGAACGCGCAACGCGTCCGCGTCGCGGCTAAATCCACTGGTCATATGAATACCCCCATTCGCGGCCGGCTGGCCTGCAGTGAAGGCCGCCGGTTGACCTGTAGCATCAGAGTCTAGGCCCGTGGCCCGGGCGCCGCCAGAGGCGGGCGCAGGGGGTTCATACTGGCCGACTGGCCAGCTTTGTACCTGGCCGACTGGCCATCGGCCGGGGGGGCGAAGCGCCGATCACCAGGGGCTGTCGACCAGGTGGCTGCGCACCGCCAGGGCCACGGCCTCGGTGCGGGTGCTGGCCCCCAGTTTGGTGAGGATGTTGCTGACGTGGAACTTGGTGGTCGAGGCGCTGATCACCAGCTGCTCGGCTATCTGGGAGTTGTTGAGGCCTTTGGCCATCAATGCCAGCACCTCCCGCTCGCGCTCGGTCAGCTCATGCCCCGGGGTCTGCGGGCCGGTGGAGGCCCGGATGACGGCCCGGGTGGCCTCTGTGGACAGGGTGGGCTGGCCGGCCGCGGCATTGCGGATGGCAGCCACCAGCTCCTGGGCGGACACGTTCTTCAGAAGGTAGCCTATGGCCCCGGCCTTGAGGACCGCCTGGACACGCTCGTCTTCGCCGAAGCTGGTCAGGGCGATGACCTGGGTCTGGGGACAATACTCCCTGATGGTCCTGGTGGCCGTGATGCCGTCCATTCCGGGCATCACCAGGTCCATGAGCACCACATCCGGCTGGAACTGGCGGCAGAGGCGCACGCCTTCTTCACCATTGCCGGCCTCGCCCACGAGACTGAGGTCGTCATAGGCCAGCAGGAACGCGGACAGGCCGCTGCGCACCACGACGTGATCATCGACGATCATCAACCGGATCTGCTTACCCTGGGTCATGAGTCCCCCTTTCTCCTGCCATCCGACCAGACTGCCCTTACGCTGGTGCCGCCGCCCGCCCGGCCTTCAATCTTGAGGGTGGCGCTGACGGCTTCTACTCTCTCGTGCATTATACGAAGTCCAAGGCTCCTGGGCGAGACTGCCCGCGGATCGAACCCCGATCCATTGTCGCTCACCGTCAGCTCGGCCACCCCGGCCCGGCAGCTGAGACGGACCTCGGCCTCGGTGGCGCCGGAGTGCTTCACCAGGTTGTTCAGGGCCTCCTGGGCTACCCGGTAGAGGGCTACCTGCACCTCGGCCGGCACGCCGCACTTCCCCCGGAAGCGCAGCTCCAGCCGGAGCCTGGTCTGGGCCGCGATGGCCTCCGTCAGCTGGCGCAGCAGCTCCACCAGCCCCACCTCGCCCAGAGCCCCCGGCCGCAGCTCCAGGAGGAGCATCCTCATTTCCGCCAGGGCCCCCCGGGTCAGCCGTCGCAACTCCTCCAGCCGCCGTCTGGCTTCGGGCCGGTCCTTCCTCCACAGCCGCGGCAGGACCTCGGCGATGAGGCTGGCCGAGAACAGGGTCTGTGTCACGGCATCGTGCAGGTCGCGGGCCAGGCGCTGGCGCTCGTCCGCCGCCGCCTTCTCCCTGAGCTGCTCGGCCAGCATGTCCGCCACCCGCCGCTGCTCCGTCCGGTCCATCCCGATGCAGAGTATGTTGCGCAGCCGGCCCTCCGCATCATGAAGCCCCTTGTTGGTCCAGCTTATCCAGACCCGCTCGCCGTTGCGGCGCATTCCTTCGTTCTCGGTGACGAAGTACCCTTCCGGGTGCCTGACCAGGTCCCTGGTCAGGGCCTTCATGTCCTTCCCGGAAGAGTCAACCGGCGGGGCGATGGTGCCCACAACGTGGCGGCCCACTATCTCCGCTTCCTTGAAGCCATAGAAGTCCTCGGCGAAGCGGTTGAAGAAGGTGACCCGGCCCCTGGTGTCCAGCTCCATGATGATGCTGTTGGCGTTCTCCACCAGCTCGCGGTACTTCGACTCGCTCTCCTGCAGCCTCTTCTGCGCCTGCTGCCGCTGGCGGATCTCGTCGATGAGAAGCCGGTTGGCCTCCTTCAGCTCCGAAGTGCGCTGCTCCACCCGGGCCTCCAGCTCGGCGTGGGCCCTCAGTATCTGGTTTTCCATCTCCTTGCGCTGGGTGATGTCGAACTGGGCGCCTACCAACCGCGCCGGCCTGGCGTCGGGTCCCCACCCCGAGACCAGGCGCCCGTGGCTGGCCACCCAGCGAAACTCGCCGGACTTCGTCCGCAGGCGCATTTCGATCTCGTGATGATCGGTCTGGTTGTTCCGGTATCGATCGATGACGCGGTCCAGCTCCTGCTTCTCGTCCGGGTGCCACAGCGCCTCGAAGGACTCGTAGGTGGCCGGGAGCTCCCCCGGGCTGTACCCCAGCATGGTGTAGAACCGGTCGCTGAAATGCATCTCGCCGGTGATCATGTTCCAGTCAAACATGCCGGCGCTGGCGGCCTGGAGGGCCAGCGACAGCCTTTCCTCGCTGTGGCGCAGCTCTGCCTCTGCCTTCTTGCGCTCGGTGATGTCGGCGAACAGGGCCAGCACGGCCAACCCTCCTTCCCAGAGGATCAGGGCCGCGTTCAGCCGCACCCAGTGGGTGTTGCCGCCTTTGTCCAGGAGCCGGAACTCCAGGGTGTTCGGTATGTCCTCCTCCTGGGTGCGGTAGAAGGCATCCATGACGATCCCGCGGTCATCGGGGTGAACCAGCTCCAGGAACGGCTTGCGCAGCAGCTCCGCGGAGCTGTATGCGGAGACAGACTCCAGCTTGGGGTTGCCGAACATGATCAGCCCGTCCTGGAGCACTGTGACCGCCTCGTTGGCGTGTTCCACCAGCATGCGGTTCCTCTCCTCCGAGTCCCGCAGCGTATCCTCCGCCTGGCGGCGCCCCGAGATGTCCCGGCAGGCCCCCTGGAACCCGGCGAAGCGGCCGCCGTCATCCCGTACGACGTTGAGGGCGGCCTCCAGCCAGAGGAGCGTGCCATCCCGGCGCACCATCTCCACTTCCACGGAGCGCTCTTTCATGCTTCCCGGCGCCCGCCCTTCCCTCTCCAGACCTTCGTGGTGCGTCTGGCTGATGAAGGCCAGGGAGGTTGGAGTGAGCAGACGGTCCAGCGGGCCGCTCATGATCTCCTCGACGGAGTACCCCATGATCCTGGTGACTGAGGGGCTGACATAGGTCACGTTCAGATCAGCATCGGTGGCCCAGATGATGTCCGTGGCATTCTCGGCCAGCAGCCGGTAGCGCCGCTCGCTTTCCCGCAGGGACTCCTCGGCCTCCTTGCGCTCAGTGATGATGTCCATGAGGCACAGGGTGGCCGGCTTCCCCTCCCAGGGCACGAGGGTCACATTGACCTCGGTCCAGCCGATTTCACCGGTCTTAGACAGGAACCGGAACTGGTAGGTGCTGGGCACCTCGCGGCCCATGAGCCTCTTGACGTAGTATTCCGCCACCATCTTTCGGTCATCGGGGTGGACCAGATCCAGGAATGACGGCGCCCTGGTGAACTCATCCGGCGAATACCCGGACACCTTCATGAACTTGTCGTTGCCAAACCGGATGCGCCCGTCCTGGAGCACGGCTATGGCCTCGGTGGCGTTGTCCACCAGCAGGCGGTACTGCTCTTCCCTCTCGTGCAGCTTGAGCTCGGCCTCCTTGGCGGCGGTGGCATCCAGCAGGGAAACCAGCATGGCCTTCTGCCCTTCATACTCGAACTCCGTGGTCATGCCGGTCACCCAGATGACCCGTCCATCCGCCCTGGTGGACCTGACGGTGGCCACCCGGTCCCAGGAGGGATCCTGCATGAGCTCGGCCACCTGCTGCGCCACCGATTCCCGGTCTTCCGGCAGCACGTGGTCCATGATGCTGTCGCCGACCATGTCCGCCGGGGAGCGAAATCCAAATATGCGGGCCATCGAGCGGTTGGCCAGGACCACCTTTCCGGTGCGGGCGTCCACCACCTCCATGCCCAGCAGCGTATGCTCAAAAAGGTCACGATACTTGGCCTCGCTGGCGGCCAGGGCCTCCTGGGCCTGCCGCCGTTCCGTGATATCCGTGACCAGGGCCAGCACGGCCGGCCTCCCCCCCCAGCTGATCAGCACCGCGTTTATCTCGGCCCAGATGGGGTCGCCATTCCGGTGCAGCAGCCGGGCGGAATAAACGTGGGAGAATACCTGGCCCCCGATCCTCCTGGAGTAGTACCCCCTGACCATCTCCCGGTCGTCCGGGTGCAGTAGGTCCAGGAAGTTGCGGGACCGGAGCTCCTCCACGGCATATCCCGTGATCTGCGCCAGCTTGGGGTTGACGAAGGCCACCAGCCCATCCTGGATGACAGTGGTGCCCTGGTTGGCGTTGTCCACCAGCAGCCGGTATTTCTCCTCCGACTCCGCCAGCGCCTGCTCGGCCCTGACCCGCTCGGTGATGTCATTGACCATGGCCAGGCTGGCCATCCGCCCTTCCCACTGGAGCAGGGCGGCGCTCATCTCTGACCACCCTGTGCTCCCGTCTTTCCGCAGAAAGCGGAACTGGTACCTGCTGGCCTGGGACTCCCCTCGCTGCCACATGAAGTAGTTGTCCACAGCCATCTGCCGGTCATCGGGGTGGGTGAAGTCCAGGAAGGGCCGGGAAAGCATCTCCTCCACGGTGTATCCAACCATCTCGGCCAGCTGGGGATTGAGGTACTTGATGAGGCCGTCCTGGGCCACGGCAATGCCCTCGTTGGCATGCTCTATCAGCTGGCGGTACTTCCTCTCGCTCCCTTCGAGGGCCTGCTGGGCCTCCTTCTGCGACCTGATGTCCCGGGCGACGCCGTGTATGCCGGTGAGGGCGCCGCGAGCGTCCCGCAGGCCGCTCACGTTCTGTTCCATCCAGATGGTGGAGCCGTCCTTGCGGTAGTACTCCAGGTCTATGCGCAGAGAACGCTCCGGGTCGGCCCGTCCCTCTTGCTCCATCTCCAGGTGCTCGCGCAGCGCATCACGGGCCCGGGCCAGGGACTCAGGCGTGAGCTGCTCCGTCATATCCCGCTGGAGATGCTCCTCCGGCGTGAAGCCCAGGGCTTGCTCCACTGAAGGGCTGACGTAGGTGAGGGCCAGGTCCAGGCCAGCCGTCCAGATGACGTCTCTGGTCTTCTCGATCAGCAGGCGGTACTTCTCCTCCGACGCCTTCAGAGCCAGCTCCGCCTGCTTGCGGTCGTCTATCTGGGTCAGCAGGGCCAGGGTTGCCGGCCGGCCCTCCCAGTCCAGCAGCGCAGCGCGTACCTCTATCCAGTGGATGCTGCCATCGCTGTCCAGGAACCGGAACTGGTGCCGCCGCGGCACATCCTCTGACCTCTGCCTCCGGGCATAGTAGTCAGAGAGGGACTGGCGGTCCTCCGGATGCACGCACTCGAGGAAGGGCTTCCCCATCACGTCCTCAGCGGAGGTCTGGATGGAGGCGGCCCTGAACCGGGCCAGCCTGATCACCCCGTCCTGGATGATTATCATGCCCTCGTTGATGTTCTCCAGGATGGTCTGCCTCACGGCGTTCCACTCCTCAAGGGCGGCGGGCATCGCCGGGGAATCGGAACCGGCGGCTGGCCCCGGGCCGCCGGCGGCGACAGCGGCCTTGAGGGCCGCGTTTTCCCGCTCCAGATCATTGATGCGTTCCTGGTACTGCAGGAGGGTGGTGCGCTTCCCCTTCTTGGTCATGGTCCTCTCCAGTCGCGCGCGGTGAACTCAGAGACAGATGCAGCGGCTGGACAGGATTCTACCATGCCCGGCAAGCCTGCGGGCCCCCGGCCCTAAGTATGTTCCACGAGGCTGCCGCAGGTAGGAGTCCCGATGGCGGGCCCGGCCTGATGATCGGGAGGCGAGGCTTGGTCGCGGCAGAGCATGGTAGACAGTACCATGATACGCCTCAGGGTGATCCAACTCGACGATGATGATAGCCCAGCAGGCGGTCGACAGCTTTCAGGGCGCTCGTGACCGAGAAGTACACGGGCAGGTGGGCCTCGTAGCATTTCTTCTGGAAATGACTTGCTGTCACCCAGCTCTCACTCGTGGCCAGGTAGCAGATGACCACTGCGATTGGCTTGCTCGATTGTCCGGCCACGCTGATGATCCTGTCCAACTGCCAGTCAAGCATCTGGCGGTAGATATCGAGAGGCAGCTCGGCATGGCGCAGAGGCCCCAGCGCTATGAACAAGTCGCTGCCATCCCAGGCCAGTAGCTGTCTGACTACTTCACGATACTTCTCATCGCCAGCCAACCAGAAGGGGAAGTCGACAGGGTTATCCAACATGGCTCCGGCGTCACTCCCAGCGGCCTCCAGCAGTGAACGCCTGATATCGGCTGGCAGCGGAGGCACTGCATATCCGGCAGCAGAACACTCATCAGTGGCCAGCACACTCACCCCGCCCCCAACCCCGAAGATGCCGACCCTCCTGCCCTGCGGAACGCGCATGAAGGAAAGCGTGACCATCATGTCAACCATCTCGTCCAAGCTGCCCACCGTGATGGCCCCGCCTTGCCACAGCATGGCATGCCAGGCACTGGAAGAACCCGCCAGCGAGCCGGTGTGCGAAGCGGTCGCCCTGGCTCCGTCCTGGTTGACCCCTGCCTTCAGGACCACCACGGGCTTCAAAGCTGACACCCGCTTCATAATCGTGGTCAAGCGGCGGCCGTCCTTCACGCCCTCAATGTAGGCGGCCACCATACTGGTCTGCGGGTCATGGGCGAAGTACTCCAACATGTCGCACTCGTCAACGTCACAGGCATTGCCGTAGGACACCACCTTGCTGAAGCGGACTCCCCTTTCGGCGGCAGCACGGACTGTGAAGAGAGCGTTTGTGCCACTCTGGCAAATGAGGCCGACCTGCCCGCTCTCCCTGGGAAAATCCGCCCCGAAGGCCAGGCCGGCTTCAGGACAGTAGACCCCCATGCAGTTGGGGCCGAGGATTCTCATGCCAGCGGCATGTGCAATCTCAATGACCTCGCGCTCCATCTGGCGCCCTTCAGCCCGGCCGGTCTCCGAGAAGCCGGCGGTGAAGAGCACTACGCCCTTGACTCCTTTCGAGGCTGAGTCTCTCATCAACTCGATCACCCGCGACGCGCCCAGGCAGGAGATGACGCAGTCCACCGGTCCCGGTATTGCCTGAAGGTTGGGAAAGACCCGCAGGCCCATGGCCTCTCCACCTTTGGGGTGAACGGGATATATGTCACCTCCGTATCCGTATTGCAGGAGACGCCCCAGGAACCGATGCCCAGCGCTGGTGACACCGTCGGCAACCCCGGTGACGCCCACTACCGCTATGGATTTCGGGTGAAACAAGGGCTCCAGTGAACTGACGCCATGCATACCTTCCCTCCGCACGAGAATCCGGCAGGTGACCCGTTTGGCCCTCAGTCGCGCCTGGCTCATGATACCACTCAGGGCCTGCGGGTCAAGGCAGTAGCCAAGGCCAGGGAGCACTCATGAGAGGTGAAGAAAGACCTGCCGGCAGTCGGGTCTCTGTCACGTCTTGGCAGCAGACTGCTGCGGAGAGTGGTGGGCAGTACAGGATTTGAACCTGTGACCTTCTGTGTGTAAGACAGACGCTCTAAACCGCTGAGCTAACCGCCCACTGGTACGCCTGGTGGGGCTCGAACCCACGGCCTTAGCCTCCGCAGGGCTACGCTCTAATCCAACTGAGCTACAGGCGCCCGAATAATGGTGCCGAGGGTGGGAGTTGAACCCACATGTCCTTTCGAACACTACGCCCTGAACGTAGCGCGTCTGCCATTCCGCCACCTCGGCCCGCTATGGCCGGCACCCCGGGTCCGGCCGTACGCACTGAAGGCAGCCTCTATTCTATCAATAATGACGCGGGTTGCCAATCGGCGGGCCTCGGCCGGCTGGCGCCGGCTACCACCGGAGCCCGAGCATGATGCAGTTCAGGCCGCTGCCAGCGGCCATCATGGCGGCCCTGTCGCCGCTCCTCAGCTGGCCGTTCTCGCAACCGATGGCCACCGAGATGGGAAGCGCCACCGAGCCGGTATTGCCCAGATACTCGACGGTGGAGAAGCCCTTCGACTTGTCTAGCCGCAGCGCATCCAAGAACATGGTCTGATGGACAGCGCTCACCTGGTGGGTGAAGACCCGGTCTATGTCCTTGGGCTTCCAGCCCAGCTCGCGCTGGAATCCCTCCCAGGTCTCCCTGGCAAGACGCACGCCGTTCTCCAGTATCCCCTCGGAATCGGTATGCAGGCTGGGGAAGCCATCGGGGTCATAGAAGCAGGTGTCGGCATCCACCCGACAGAGGTCGTTGTGCTGAGAAGCGGTGCGCACCGCACCTCCCAGGAGCCGGTGGCCGCTCTTCGATAGCGAGGAGTGCGTCATGACCACCGAGACCGCCGCTGATCCCATGGTCAGGGACGCGAACCCCAGCCGGAGTTTCCCCCGGGTAATCTCATCGTCCTCCAGGAGTTCCTGGATGGTCACGTCCGCCAGGCGCGAGCCGGCTTCACAGGCCACCACCAGGCCGGCCTTGGTCTGGCCCAGCTCAATCATGTTGGCCAGGGTTACCATACCGTTGATAAACCCCAGGCAGGCGTTGGAAATGTCGAAGATGGTAGCTGCCGGCGGGAGCCCCAGCGCACTGTGGATCACGCTGGCTGTGGCTGGCTCCAGGAAGTCGCGGCTGACCGAGGTGTGCAGCAGGCACCCGATGGCGGCCTTTTCGATCCCGGACTTGGCGATGGCCTTCTCCGCCGCCCTGGTGCCGGGCAGGCTGGGCGGCGTGCCCTCGTCCCACACCCGTCGCTCCCTGATGCCCGTCATCATCTCCAGGGCCCCGGAAAGGCGATGAACCTTGGCGTAGACCGGCGCCAACTGCTCTTCCAGGCTCCGGGAAGTGACTACCTTGTTGGGAAGCTCATAGCCGAAGCCCTCTATACAGACATGACGATAGCGCATCTGCCTCCATTGTGGCGCATATGATTGTAGGCATGGTGGCCTCACACGCATGTCTCAACGGGCCACAATGATCGCACCTATTGCTGTCAATCGATCTGGCGCCGGGCGGCCGCCGGGTTGCCGCCCGATCATGGGGAATGCCACTCCGGGCCGGATGGCAGTCAGGCTGATTCCCATTGGGCTCTGGGAGGGATGGTGGGCAGTACAGGATTTGAACCTGTGACCTCCTGCGTGTGAAGCAGGCGCTCTAACCACTGAGCCAACCGCCCGAGGAACGTTTCTATTCTAGCTTCAAGGGCCCTCTTTGTAAACCGGAGACGCGGGCCAAATGTCGGTGTCCTGCGATGGTGGCACCGGTCAATTGTCCAGCGAAAACGTCACCGGACGAAGGGGAGCCTGGCGCCGAATCCGGGTGCGGCTGGCGGGGTCTTCCGGCAGAAATAGGTCTCGGGTGACCTCCCCAGCGTTCTTATGTTCTTTACCCTTGAGGCCTGGCGACCTCGCTACTCTATACCCGAGCGCACCTTGGTGGGCTTAGACCTATTATATTGCTCGGCGAACATAGAATCTATCTGGTTCGATCACCCGAGAAGGATTCTATTTTACCAGACCTCACAGGCACGTCAAGGGCTGCTGAGCAATTGGTCGCCTGCTTGCGGCCATACAGCCAGACTCTCTTATAGAACCCTGGCGTGGAATCTACTCCCAGCTCTCTTTTTCTCTGCTGTCCTCGTCATTGCGGGCAGCGCCGCGGCCATCCCGGGGCAAAGAGTCGGCGGCGGCCTCCCGGCTAGGGCGGAGGCTGCTGGTCATAGGCTACCCTGCGGGACTCCACCGGGTCCATCTTCCAGATCTTCTGGACGGTGGCGTCCACGAAATAGTCTACGATCATCCCGCACTCAACGCAGGTGGCCGTGATCCTGCCGGAGTAGCCGGTGCGGGTGGTGCCGAGTATCAGGCCGGCGTTGGTCGCGTAGCAGTTGGGGCAGGTGCCGATGATGTGCAGGCATTCCGATCCGCAAGATATCCAGTGTACGTTTGTGGCCATCAGGTCAGGTCCTCCTTAAGTGGTTGTCCCGGCGTGGCACGCCCCGGCGGCAGAATCGGGTTTGGTCCGGATCACAACCGGGGGCCAATCGTTTATAGCACAATGGGCCCGGGAGAGCCAAGCGGCGCTGACAGAGCCAGGGCCCGGCGGTGACCAATCTGTGATGCGGCCGGCTGCGCCTGAGACCTGCCGGCAAAGTAGATATAGTACTCTCAAGGTGCAGCCGGGCCGGCCCGAACGGCCACGAAAGGCTGCTGGCGGCCGGAGGCTGGCGTCACCGCTTGGGAGGCGGCTATGTGGAATCCGAGGGCTGGAAACAGGCTATTCTCACTTTTCGGGGTCACCCGCCGCAACCGGGAGTGGCTGGCGGCCCGTATCAGCAGCCGCCTGGGCATTGCTCCGGCGGTCATCCCATATCCCAACGGCGAGTGCGGCTTCTACTACACTACCCATGGCGAGGTCCAGGAGACCGGCGAGTCGGCCTGCCTGAAGCTGGGCTTCCTCAGGTCTCCGGATGGCCTGCCCCTGTCGGTGGAGCCGGCCCTCGAGCGCAGGCTCGATCCCGACGATTTCCCCAGCGGCTGCATCTCGGGGAACGGCTACCTGGTCCGGTTCCACCGGTTCGAGCCCCGCCTGGCCATCTTCATGACCTTCATGGCCACGTCCCAGGTGTACTACGCACCCTGGGAAGGAGGAGTGCTCTTCTGCACGGATTTGCCGGTCCTGCTGCGCCTCATCGGCCGGGTGGAGCTCAACGAAGAAGCCCTGCCCCTGCACCTCATGTTCCGGACACTCCCCGGACCGGCCACCTACTTCAAGGACGTCTCCCGCATGTTCCCCGGCGACATCATCGCCTGGCGCGACGGCGCCCTGGAGGTGAGGCGACGGCGCGACATGTACGCCCCGGCCGAGAAGCCGGCCCATGATCACCTGGACAGCGCCATATTCGAAGAGTACTTTGACAGGCTGTCCGCCATCATGCGCTCCTATGTGCGTGAGATCGAGAGAAGGCACGGAAGCATCGCCAATCAGCTATCGGGCGGAGTCGACTCCTCGCTGGTCCAGCTCCTGATCAGCCGGCAGTTGCCCCAGGGCCAGCCCCCTCTCTCCCTCAGCTTCACCTTCGAAGCGCAGGGCTTCCAGTTCGAGATCGAGTATGCCCGGCAGGCCAGCGAGATGCTGGGCACCAGGCACACCTTTGTGGAGGTTCCAAAGCGGGACTATGTGGACCTCCTGATCAAAAGCGTTGAGAACCTGGGGCATCCCATGATAATTGCCGAGAATGATCCGGGCCACATGGTCCTGGCGCAGCACCTCGCGGCCGGCAGCGCCGCGCCGCACTACGTCTTCGCCGGTCAGGGGGCTGACGTGCTGCAGGGATCGGACGTGGACGAGTGCACCGCCAACCTGGATGCGCTGCATTATGCCTTCGGTGAATCCTGGAGGCTGTTCGGGACCCCGGTCTTCCGCAAGAAGGTGGGGGGGCTGCTGGACGTCTCCCGTTACTTGTTCATGGCCAGTACCTACCGCTGCCTTCGCACGCCTCCGGACCTCTTCGATCCGGTCAACAGGGTGGCCATACCGTACACCAGCTTCGAGACGGTGCGCCATTTCCTGGGCGACGAGGTCATCATGGATTGCCTGGAGTACAGGCAGAGACTGGCCGAGGAGACTCTCACCAGCCACACCCTGGTGGAGCACCTGCACGACATTGACCTGGTCACCATGGGATACGGCCCGGCCACGGCCTTCGAGGCGCTGTTCGCGGCTTCGGGGCAGGTGCTGATACCCTTCTACTTCGATCAGGACGTGGTGCGGCTGGTCAAGAGCATAGCGCCGGAGGTCAGGTACCAGCAGAACGGCGAGGTGAAGCCCATTCCGAAGTCGATCCTGAGGCTCAAGGGGCTGGAGAAGATCGTCCATCAGAGAAAAGGGTCATCGGGGTTCTGGCGGGAATTCCAGACCTGGATGATGACCGGAATACTGCGGGATATGGTGCACTCGATCGAGAGGCCCGGCTTCATCAGCCAGAAGGACTTCGCTGCCCTGATAGAGAACAGGCACCCGTATGGGTACGACCTTGTCTGGCCCCTGCTGACCTACGATATCTTCCGCAAGCACGTGGCCAGTCAGCAGTCGCAGACGGGCGAGGCGCAGGCCTGGCAGCCCGGGGACGGAGCAGTCCTGCCCCCCTCCGGCACCGGGGCCGCCGCCGGCTCCGGCCAGGCGCCGCTGCTGTAGGCGCCGGCCTTGCCGGGAAAGGTCCCGGCAAGGCCGGAGAGGTCTCGCTTCACCGGGCAAGGTCCCCGCTCTTGCCGGCATGCCGCGTGGCTCACCTCCGGAAGACCGGAAGCGCCGGGCTCCAAAGCCCGCCGGCATGGTATCATGTCTCTGGGCCGGACGGTCCCGGATTCACTTCAGCCGACAAGGAGACACGCGTGAAAGAGCTGACGGACTACAGCGGAGCATTCGATCCGGAGGTTGCCTACAAGGACTTCTCGAAGGAAACGCTTCTGAAGGCGCTCAAGGCCTATTCCCACTACATCAGGAAGATGGATGGCCTGTGGTACCTTGCGGTCAAGGACCGCTCGGATGACGATCTGGCCCTGGCCTGCGACATGGCCGTCTGGGACCAGATGGAAGTGCACGACGTCGAGATGGCGCTGGATCTCTTCAATGCCCGGGGCCAGGACGTGACGGCCATGTTCAAGTCCCTGCAGATGAGCCCTCACTCGTGGAACCTGGAGCACCACTTCGAGCTGCTCAGCCCGAAGCGGGGGATATGGACGGTGACCCGCTGCCCCTCCCTACTGGCGCTGGAAAGAGAGGGGCAGGGACGGGAGCGCCGCATCTGCCAGATACAGGAGACCAAGAACTTCACCCTCAGGGCGCGGACGGTGAACCCCAAGATGAAGGCCATACCCCTGAAGCTCCCGCCGAGGTCCAGTGGCGAGGAAATACCCTGCCAGTGGGAGTTCCGGATCGACGACTGAGCTGTTCAGGACCCGAACCCTCCCTCAGGGGGGGCCGTCGTCGCCGGGGCTGGCCGGGCCGAATGGCTCAATAGTAGAACCGATGGTCATCTCCCCCTCTTGGGTGCCGGAACTCCTGCACTATCTTCCTCAGCGAACGATCGTGTCCGCACGGCGTCCGCCACTCAGGCGGGACGCTCATTGCCGCCCGGCAACTAAGTGTTTACCACAACCCACCGGTAGCTGGAAATGCGTATATCCCCGCCCCTGTCAAGCTGGAAGAATGATGATGGACGCCATATCGCAAGGAGGCAGCTATGATCAGCGGGAGGCCCATCATCCCCAATCTCTGGTTTGACCGCCAGGCCGAGGAGGCTGCGGGCTTCTACACCGCGCTCTTCGCCAGGTCCAGGACAGGACGTGCTGCCCGGGCCAGCAAAGCGGGCTTCGAGATCCACGGGATCCCGGAGGGCACTCTCCTGAACGTCGAGTTCGAGATCGCGGGACAGCGATTCATCGCCATCAACGGAGGGCCGATCTTCAAGTTCACGCCGGCCGTGTCCTATCTGGTGGCCTGCGATACGAAGGAGCAGGTTGATGCTATCTGGGCCAGGCTCTCTCAGGGCGGAGCGGCCCTCATGGAGCTGGGCGAGTATCCGTTCAGTGGCAGGTACGGGTGGACGCAGGACAGGTTCGGCGTCTCGTGGCAGGTGATGCTGATGGGCGACCGCCCGGCGCGGCAGCTGATCACCCCGACACTGATGTTCGTCGGAGAGCAGGCGGGCCGGGCTGAGGCCGCCATCGGGCTCTACACGTCCCTGTTCAACGGCTCCGCGCTCGGCGACATCTCCCGGTATGGCCCGGGCGAGGAGCCAGACACGGCGGGCTCCATCAGGCATGCCTCCTTCACCATCGAGGGGCAGGAGTTTGCCGCCATGGACAGCGCCCACCAGCACGAGTTCTCCTTCAGCGAGGCCAACTCGTTCCTGGTTGAGTGCGAAACGCAGAACGAGATCGACTACTACTGGGATCAGCTCACCGCCGGCGGAGGCCAGGAAGGCATGTGCGGCTGGCTGAAGGACCGGTTCGGCGTGTCCTGGCAGGTGGCCCCGGCTGTCCTCGCCGAGATGCTGCGGGATGGTGACACGCAGAAGGTGGAGCGGGTCACCAACGCCTTCCTGGCAATGCAGAAATTCGATCTGGCAGCGCTGAGGAGGGCCTACGAAGGAAAGGCGGAGGAGAGGGCGGCATCGATGCCGGGAAAGAAGGCCGCATGACGAAGTCGACGTCTGCTTGAATCCGGCACGGAGTGCGGAGGATCCAAATTCAACCTGGGGAGGTCATCATGGAGAGCGTCTACAAGGTCATCGAGCTGATCGGCACCAGCACGGATTCCTGGGAGAAAGCGGCGGCGGCGGCAGTGGCGCAAGCCTCCCTCACCCTCAGAGACCTGCGCATTGCCGAGGTGGTCGAGATGGACATCCAGATCGACGCGGGGAAGGTGCGGGCCTACCGCACCAAGGTGAGGGTCTCGTTCAAGTACGTGAAGGAGACCCCGGAAGAAGGCCCGGATGCCGTGGAAGCGGTATCCAACCCGGCGGCCTTGCCGCCCTAGCCCGTTCCCGGCATTGCGGCCGGCCGGCCCGATCCGGATTGGAGCCCTTCCTGAGGGGCGTCATCGGCCTGCGTCCCCATCGCGCTGTGCCCTTTCAGGCCACCCGATAGAGACATTGCCGCTTTTGGCATGTTGTGAGTATACGATACTCGAAGTATAATAGCGGTATGCGAACAACACGGCCTCGAGCCTGGCATTGTCAAGGTGAGGGAATGAGAGGGCCATCATGAACCTGCACTTCAGCCACGAGGACGAGAGCTTTCGGCAGGAGGTGCTCCAGTTCATAAGGGCGGAGCTGCCGCCTGACTGGAAGGGGACCGGTCTCCTCTCGGAAGCCCATGGCGAGGACGAGTGGCGCTTTGCCCGTGACATGCTGCGCAAGGTAGGCGCGCGGGACTGGCACTCGCTGGCCTGGCCGAAGGAATATGGCGGCCAGGAGTCCATGACGAAGCAGTTCATCTTCAGCGAGGAGATGTACTACCACGAGCTGCCCGGGGTGGACCTGGTGGGCACCCTCATGCTGGCGCCTTCCATCATGCAGCACGGCAGCGAGGAGCAGAAGCGCGAGCACCTGCCCCGGATTGCCCGGGGCGAGGTGGTCTGGTGCCAGGGATTCAGCGAGCCCGGGGCCGGCTCTGATCTGGCCTCTCTGTCGTCGCGGGCCATGGACCTCGGCGACGGCTTCCTGGTCAACGGGCAGAAGGTGTGGAGCACCAACGCCAATCGAGCCGACTGGGGCTACTTCCTGGTCCGGACCGATCCGGACGCTCCCAAGCACAAGGGCATCACCTTTCTGCTCATAGACATGCGGACGGAAGGAGTCACCGTTCGCCATCTGCCCAACATCGTCGGCACCTATTGCGAGATATTCCTGGATAACGTTCGGGTTCCGAAGAAGAACATGGTAGGCCGCATGAACGACGGATGGAGGGTGGCGAATACGGTCCTGGGCTATGAGAGGTCCGGTGTGCACCGGATCAGCGCCGCCAGGCGCAACCTGGACAAGCTGATCCAGTACGCCAGAGAGACCACTCGAAACGGCCAACCGCTCTTCAAGGCACCGCTGATAAGAAGCAGGCTGACGGATCTCTACATCGAGGCCCAATCCGTCAGGCTCCTGGCCCTGAGGGTGCTGTCGCTGCAGAGCAGTGGGAGAGACATCAGCTATGAGGTGTCCCTCTCGCGGCTGGGCGGCAGCCTGCTGCAGCAGCACGTGGCGAGCGCGGCCATGGATATCCTGGGCCCTCTGGGGTTGCTGGACCCAGGCTCGAAGTGGGGGCCGGCATCGGACTTCCGTCGCGAGTACCTCTACTCGCTGGGGGCGACCGTCGGCGCGGGGACCGCGGAGATTCAGCGGAACATCATTGCCACCCGGGGACTGGGAATGCCCCGGTCCTAGACCTCAGGCATGGCGCTGGTCATGGGCAGACTGCAGGAAAGAGTGGCGCTGGTAACCGGAGGTGCCTCGGGGATCGGCCGGGCCAGCGCCCTGGCCTTTGCCCGGGAAGGCGCCGTGGTGGCCATCGCGGACGTGGATGCCGTGGGTGGGAACGAGACGCGGCGGATGATCGAGGAGGATGGCGGTGAAGCCCTGTTCCTCAGGGCCGACGTCACCCGGGCCGCTGAGGTCGAGGTGCTGGTAAACGGGATCGTGAAGGCCTGTGGGCGGCTGGACTGCGCCTTCAACAACGCCGGCACCGTGGGAAAGCCATCGTCCACCGCGCGGTGCACAGAGGAGGACTGGGACTTCGTCGTCAGTGTAAACCTCAAAGGGGTCTTCCTGTGCCTGAAGTACGAGATCCTCCACATGCTGCAGCAGGGGCGGGGGGCGGTGGTCAATGCGGCCTCCGTGGCCGGCCTGATCGGAGTCAGGAACAACGCCGCCTATGTGGCCGCCAAGCATGGAGTGGTGGGGCTGACCAGAGCGGCGGCGCTGGAATGCGCCCAGGCTGGCGTGCGCGTCAATGCGGTGTGCCCTGGATTCGTGCGCACCCCCATCCTGGGCCTGGACGGAACACCCGAAAGCGAGTCCCGCTATGCGCGGCTCCACCCGATGGCCAGGCTGGCCGAGCCCGGAGAGGTCGCCGAGGCGGTGGTCTGGCTGTGCTCTGATGCGGCGTCCTACGTGACCGGCCACGCCATGAGCATCGACGGTGGCCTGGCGGCCCGGTGATTCGCGGCGCGTTGACCGTTCCCCGGCCATTTGTCAGAATGGAAGCCTGGATTCCTTCGACCACCGGGCCTTCGGCTGCAGCTTACTAGATCTGCGTGAAGCACTCGATGTCGTGGATGGTGCCCCGGCGCGCCTCCTTGAACACCGCCCTCACCCTGGCCCCCACCGTGATCTTCTTCTCGTCGGTCTCGTCCAGCCAGTGCATCAGGCAGGTGTCCGCCCCGTCGAGCTTCACGTAGATGTCGGTGCGAGGCACCTTCATCGGCTCCCCGGTATTGGGATCGATGTAGGGCAGCTTCACCACGGTGAAGGCGTAGATAGAGCCTTCGGTGCCCAGGTCCACCCAGTGGTCCATGGTCTTGAAGCATCGCCCGCAGACCTCCCTGGGAGGCACATACACTCTTCCGCAATCGCGGCACTTGATGCCCAGGATCGTCTTCTGGTCCCGGAGTGCAGTGAAGAACCGGCTGAGGTAGCGCCCGCACTGCCAGTAGTAGATGTGCTCCGCTCTGCCGGAGCCTATCTCCAGCAGCTCCACCTGTTCGCTGGCTTTCGCGCTCTTCATATTGCTTCCTCCCGTGCCGGCCTACGGCTTGACCGATCTGAGGATAGTGGCCTCGAACCAGTAGCAGGAGCCAAAGGCGGTGGCCATGGCCGTCCTGACGTTGCTCACCTGTCTCTCCCCGGCCTTGCCCATGACCTGGAGGGCCGCTTCTCCGATCCTGATCAGGGCCGTGGCCCCGATGGGGTTCGTTGACATTACCCCGCCCGAGGGGTTGATGGGCAGCTCGCCGTTCATCTCGAATACCCCCTGCCTGACCAGCTTCGGCGCCTCGCCCGGGTCGCAGAACCGCATGTGGTCCATCCAGACCACGCCGCAGGTGGAGAAGGGCAGATAGAGCTCCATCACGTCTATCTCCTTGAGCGGGGCGGTGACCCCGGCCCGCCGGTACACCCGGTCCACCGCGGCCTGCTGGCAGGGCATCCTCTCCCAGTCGTAGTCCCCGAAGTACACGTAGTCGTGGGAGACGGCGGTGGCATGCACCCAGGCCGGCTGGCGGGCGATCCTCGGCGCCCTGGTCTCCGAAGCGTAGATGACAGCGCAGGCGCCGTCCGTCCTGGGGCAGCTATCGAGCAGCTTGATGGGCCAGCACAGCATGGGCGACTTCAGCACGTCCTCAACAGTGATGTGCTTCCTGAGGTGGGCATAAGGATTGCGGAGAGCGTTGTTGTGGTCCCGGACCGAGACCAGGGCGGCGTCCTCCTGGGTGGCCCCGAACTGCTTCATGTACATGGCATAGTGCGAGGCATTGGGGCCGATGGCCCCGCCGAAGAAGTCCCTCTCCACGATGGGGTCGGCGCAGGTGCTTATGGCCGCCTGGGTGTCCGACTCGGAGTTCTTCTCCCATCCGATGACCATGACCACGTCAAACAGGCCCGAGGCGACATGGTAGTAGCCGCACGACCCCAGCGTGCCGCCGGTGCTGCCTCCGGTGGTCACCTTCATGATGGGCTTCATGAACGCGCCGGAGCCATCGATGCTCCATCCGTCCACGCAGTTGATGCCCTCGAAGTGGTCCATATTGCCGATGACGATGGCGTCTATGTCCTTCAGGCTGAGCTGGGCGTCATCCAGCGCCCTCTTCACCGCCTCGGCGATCAGCTCCTGCCCGTTGACGTCCTTCCGCTTGGAGGCGTGATTGGTCTGCCCTACTCCGACAATGGCCGTTCTCGTACCCATCTTGCCCTGCCTCCTAGTTGCTCAGCACCCAGACGCAGTGAGTCTGGGCGCATATTCCGGTGACGCCGTGGGCCACGGCCAGCTTCGCCCCCGGGACCTGCCGCCGTCCGGCTTCGCCTCTGAGCTGCAGCACGGCTTCGGCTATCCTGGCCAGCCCGGCCACCTGAACGCTGTGCGCCGAAAGGACCCCTCCGGAGGGATTGACCGGCAGCCTGCCTCCCATCTGCGTCGCTCCGCTGTCGATCAGCCTCCCCCCTTCGCCCAGGCCGCAGAGCCCCAGCCCCTCATACCACATGAGCTCCATGTAGGAGAAGGCGTCATACACCTCGGCCACCTGGATTTCCCGAGAAGGATCGCTGACGCCGGCCATCCGGTAGGCCTTCCCCGCTGCCGCTTCCAGGGCCGGCGAGACCGCCAGGTCCCTTTCGCCCAGGCGATAGGCGTCCGCGCAGTGCCCCACGCCCCTGACCCATACGGGCTTCCGGGCCATCTTCCTGGCCCTCTCCTCGGTGGCCAGGACGATGGCGCAGGCGCCGTCGGAGATGGGTGACGTGTCCAGCCGCTTGATGGGGTCCGCCAGCATGGGGGACTTCATGACGTCCGCCACCGTGATGTCCAGTGGCACGTGGGCCAGGGGGTTGTTCCTGGCGTTCCGGTGGTTCTTCACCGAGACCCTGGCGCACTGCTCTTCGGTGATGCCGAATCGATTCATGTAGGCCCTGGCCTGCAGTGCGCAAGAGGAGATGGCATCCAGGCCCAGGAACCGCTCGTATACAGGGTCAAAGGCCTGATTGAATAGCTTCCGCGGAGAGCCCTCCGACAGCTTGCAGTGGGCCGTCACCATGGTGCTGCCGTAGACCCCCGAGAGCGTCCTCATCAGCCCGTAGAAGGCGCCGAGGGTCCCGTCTCCTTCGACGTTGGTGGCGTCCCGGCCGTAGGACCCGGCTGCCTCCGCCACGGCCATGCAGGCGATGGTGCGCCCGTCGTAGAAATCATTGGTGGTGGTGACCACGTTGTCGATGTCCTTCAGCTCCAGGCCGGCGTCGTCCAGGGCGTTCCTGGCCGCCTCGTACACCAGCTCGGCGAAGCTCTGGGTCTTGCCTCTTTCATACCGGGTTTGCCCCACGCCGACTATGGCTATCCTCTCCATGGGCTACTTCTCCCTCTTGACCAGCCGGAAATATCTGATGTCGAGGTAGTTCCCCTGGGGCTGGCTCCTGAAGACGGCCTTCAGCCGCACCCCTTCCTTCAGGGCCCTGAGGCCGGCTCCGGCGATGAGGTGGGTCAGTCCGGTATCGGCCCCGTCCAGCTTGATGATGCCGCAGGCGAAGGGGGCCTTTAACGGATGCAACTCCGGCTCGCGGTAGCGCACCACGGTGAAGGTCTGCAGCGTGCCCTCAGGGCCCACCTCCACCCAGTCGTCAAGCTCCCCGAAGCAGCGGTGGCAGTTCTTCTTGGGGGGCACCATGACCAGCCGGCACCTGGGGCAGCGGACGCCGTAGATCTTCTTGTTCCGCAGCCCGGCATAGAACCGGCTGGCCGTCGCCCCGGCCGCCCAGGTGTAGGGAACGCGGATCACCCCCTGATGGGTCAGCAGGCCGTCCTTCTCCCTGACCTCCAGAAGAGTCTCATTCTCCATTTCATCCTCCAGAACCGGTTTGGCGGCCTCCGGCATGGCGTCACTCCAGCCGGCCGCCGGCCGGGCCGAGCCCGGCCGCCCTACGAGCCTTTCGCGCTGCGTCGCGCGATGAAGGTGCGCATGGTGCCCACCGCCACGTCCTCCCCCCTCTGGTTCTTGACCGTCTGCTTGAAGGTCACTACCCCGCCGCGCTCGTCCTTGTCCTCTTTTCCGGCCGTCTCAAACTCCACGTGGATAGTGTCCAGCAGCTTCACCGGGCTCACGAACCTCAGCTTGTCGATGCCGTAGAAGGCCACAATGGCGATCTGGGACAGGGGCAGGAGGCCCGACGCCACCGAGAGCACCAGAAAGCCGTGGGCAATCCTCTCCTTGAAGGGGCCCGTCCGGGCGTACTCGATATCCGTGTGCAGCGGGTGCCAGTCCCCGCTGAACGCGGAGAACATTACCACATCGGCCTCGGTAATGGTCCGGCCACGGGTGACGATCCGGTCACCGACCTGAAAATCCTCGAAATACCTCATCTCCGGCATATCACCACTCCCGAATGCCCGGCCGGACCTCAGTGGACCCGGCGCTTCTCCCCGTGCCAGTACCTCTCGCGAAGCGCCTTCTTGTCATGCTTGCCCACCGATGTAAGGGGGATCTGATCCACGAAGTCAACGGACTTGGGCGCCTTTATCGATCCCTTCCGGTCCTTGCACAGCTGGATGATCTCCTCGGCGGTGACCGCCTTGCCGGGGTGCCGGACCACCACGGCCTTCAGTGCTTCGCCCCAGCTCGGGTCCGGAACGCCGATGACCGCCACGTCGGCCACGGCGGGGTGCTCGTGAATGGTGGCCTCGATCTCCTTCGGATACACGTTCCAGCCGCCGCTTATCACCATGTCCTTCTTGCGGTCCAGGATGTAGACATAGCCTTCGCTGTCCCGGCGGCCGACGTCCCCGGTGTGCAGCCAGCCGTTCTTCATGGTCTTCGCCGTCTCCTCCGGCTTGTTCAGGTAGCCCAGCATCATGTTGGGGGCTTTCACCGCTATCTCCCCCTCGCCGCCGGGGGCCACTTCCCGGCCGTCATCGTCCACCAGGCGCAGCTGGCACATGAGGGTCGGCTTCCCGCACGAAGCCAGGCGGCCCTCGTGTTTCAGGGCCTCCACGTGGTCCTCCTTGCTGAGGGTGGTCAGGAACATGGGGGATTCGGTCTGGCCAAAGACCTGCACCAACACCGGTCCGAAGGCGGCCATGGCCTGCCTCAGCCGCTCCGGGCCGATGGGAGACGCGCCATAGATGATGGTGTTGAGGCTGCCGCTGTCGAACTTCTTCAGGTCCGGGTAGTCCAGGATGCGGTAGAGCATGGTCGGCACCACGAAGGTGGCCGTGACCTTGTGTTTGGCCACTGTCTGCAGGAAGAGCTCGGGGGTGAAGCGGTCCAGTACCAGCTGGGTGCCGCCCCGCAGGCAGACCGGCAGCATGAACACGTTAGACGCGTGGGACATGGGGGCCACATGCAGAAAGGTGTGCCTCACCCCCAGGCCGATTTCGGACATGGCCGTGAGGTACGTGTGCACCCGGTTGGCCGAAGCGTGAAGGCACCCCTTGGGGACCCCCGTCGTCCCGCCCGTGTAGTAGATGGAGATGACATCGTCCTCGCTCACGCTCACTCCGGGGTCCCCCGTCGACTCGGAGCCCACTACCTCCCAGAAATCGGCGCTGTGGGAAGGGACGGCGCTGCCCTGGGAGATCATCAGCGAGTGCTTCACCGTCCGCAGTTCCGGGCGCATCTGGTCGAAGTGCTCCGCATACCTGGCCCCGTAGATGACGGCGCCGGCGCCGGAGTCGTTGGCCATGTAGGCATTGTCGGCCGGGGACACGATCCCGTCGTGCAGAATGACCTGGGTCAGCCCGGCCTTGGCCAGGCCATAGTCCAGGATGATGCTCTCGATGCTGTTGGCAATCAGCGTGCCCACTCGGTCGCCCTTCCTCAACCCCATCTTCAGCAGGGCGTGGCCCAGCTGGCGCCCTCTATCCCCCAGCTCCCGGTACGTCATCTGGCGGTCGTCTTTCACCGCAGCCACCCTGTCCGCATAGTGATCGATGGCCCAGTCATAGAGCTGGCCTATGGTGTATCCCAGGTATCCCGCCATATCGACCCCTCCGGCCTCAGTCTCTCAGCAGCTCCCGGGCGATTATGATCTTGCGCACTTCGGTAGTCCCGGCGCCGATCTCGCCCAGCTTGGCATCCCTCAGCAGGCGGTTCACCGGGTAGTCCAGCATGTAGCTGTATCCGCCGTGGATCTGCACTGCATGCAGGGCCGCCTGCGTCGCCACCTGCCCGGCCAGGAGCAGGGCGGCGGCGGCCATCTTGTTGATCTCGGAGCCCTTGCCGCCCCGGTGGGACCCCTGGGCCAGGGTAGCCGCCTTAAACATGAGCAGCCTGGTGGACTCGATGCCCACGTACATATCCACCAGCTTCTCCTGGATCAGCTGGAACTGGCCGATGGGTTGCCCGAATTGCACCCGCTCCCTGGCGTATTTCAGGGACAGGTCCAGGGCCCTCTCCGCTATGCCCAGCGTCCACCCCGTCCCCGCCACCCTCTCGAAATCCAGCCCGCCCATCATCACTGCCACCCCCTGGTTTAGGCCGCCCAGGATGTTCTCTTCCGGAACGCGGTACTCGTCGAAGATGAGCTCGCCGGTGGGCGAGCCCCTCTCCCCCATCTTCTCCAGGTGCCGGGCGGTGAACGTGCCCGGATACCCCGGCTCGACGATGAAGGCGGTGATGCCCCTGGCCCCTTTCTCGGGCTCGGTCTTGGCGTAGAGTATCATGGCCCCGGCCTCGGGCCCGTTGGTGATGAAGGTCTTGGTGCCACTCAGGAGGTAGTGGCTGCCTTCCCGTTTGGCCCTCATCTGGATGCCGACGGCATCGGACCCGGCGTTGGGCTCGGTCAGCGCCAGGGCCCCCAGCTTCTCGCCCCGGCATAGCGGCGGCAGGTACTTCTGCCGCTGCGCTTCAGTCCCGTTGCGGTACAGGTTGTCGCAGCACAGGTTGGAGTGCGCGTGGCAGGACAGGCTCAGCGCCGGGCAGATGCGACTCATCTGCTCCAGGCAGAGGCACTGGGCCAGGTAGTCCATGCCCGAGCCCCCATAGCTCTCGGGAACGCTGACCCCCATCCAGCCCAGGCCGCCCAGCTTCCGGAATATCCCGTCCGGCAGCCTGTCCTCTCTGTCGATCCGCTCCGCAATGGGATCGATCTCCCGCAGCATGAAGTCGTAGACCGACTCGGCCAGCATCTTGTGGGCTTCGCCCAGCTCGAAATCCATGCCTTCTCCTCTTCTCCGCGTCAAGCACCGACGAGGACGGAACGGCTCGTCGAGATGGATTCACCCCTTGGCGGAGATGTTGTAGAACCCTTTGCCCACCTTCTTGCCCAGGTAGCCGGATTCCACCATCCTCCTCAGTATGGGAGCCGCCTTGTACCTCTCCCATCCGGTCTGCTGGTAAATGGCATCGGCCATGTCCAGCACCACCTCGGCGCCCACCATGTCGATCATCTCGAATATGCCGATAGGCCAGTTGAACGCCAGCTTGCAGACCTTGTCGATATCGTCGGAGGTGGCCAAACCCTCCTGGAGCACCTTGAGGGCCTCATTGCCGGCGGCGTTGATGATCCGGTTGGCCACGAACCCGGGCGAGTCCTTGACCACCACGGGCTCCTTGCCCAGCGCCTGGCCGAAGCTGACGGCAGCGCTCACGGTCTCCTCGGAGGTGGTGAGGGAGCGGACTACCTCTATCAGCCGCATTACCGCCACAGGGTTGAAGAAATGCATGCCTACGAACTTCTGGGGGCGCCTGGTGGCCGAGCCCAGCAGGCTGATGGGAATCGACGACGTGTTACTGGCGATGACGGTCCTCTCCGGGCAGGCCTCATCCAGCTGTCGGAGCACCGGGAGCTTTACGTCGGCCCTCTCAAACACGGCCTCTATGACGAAGTCCACGTCCCTGGCCGCTTCCTTCATGTCCGTCGTCGGCTGCAGGCGGGCCAGCGCCTGGTCTGCATCCGCCTGCTGCACGGTCCCCTTCTTGACCATCCTGGCCAGGCTGCCGCTGATGCCGCCCAGGCCCCGATCGAGGATCTCCTTCTTCACGTCCAGCAGTGCCACCTCGAAGCCAGACTGGGCCACTGCCTGGGCTATGCCGCTGCCCATAGTCCCGGCGCCGACAACGCACACCCTCTTTATGTCCATTTGTACCCCTCCTTCCTGTTGCCCGACCATTCAGGGATGGCCGGGATCACCCCGGCTCACCGGCCGGTGAACTTGGGCTTCCGCTTCTCCATGAAGGCCTTCCGGGCCTCGGCCACGTCGTCAGTGGCAAAGACGGCCGGCATTATCCCCAGCCCGAAGTCCCAGTCCTCGTGGCACCGGCGATTGAGTATTCGCTTGATGGCCGCCTGGGCAAACGGCGCGCTGTTCTTCAGCCTGTCGCACACCCGGGCCACCTCCTCCCGGAACTTGTCATGAGGAACCACCACATTGACCAGCCCAAAGCTGCGGGCTTCCTCGGCGGTTATGTCATTGGCCATAAGAGACAGGTACGAGATCCTGTGTTTCCCCATTACCTCCAGGCCCCGGGTCAGGGTCTCTATGGGGATGGCGCCGTGGTTGATCTCCCTGATGCTGAACCGGGCCCTGTCCGAGGCGATGACGATGTCGCCGGTCAGGGTTATTCCGGCGCCGAAGCCGAAGGCAATGCCGTTGACCGCCATGACCACCGGCTTGGGGATGTACTCGAAGTGGTTGAAGACCCTGGCCACCAGCTGCATGAAGTGCATGCCGGCGCTGACCTTCTGGAAGTCAAAGCCGGAGACGTCGGCCCCGGCGGAGAAGACATCCTCCTGGCCCGTCAGGACCACCACCCGCATGTCGTCATCCTCCTCGATGTCAGTGAGCGCAGCCTCGAGGTCCCGGAACACCTGGTGGTTGGCCGCGTTCTTCTTCTGCATGCGGTCGAAGGTGATGGTGGCTACCCTGTCTTCCTTCTCCAGCTTAATGGTTTCGTATCCCATGGCCAGTCTCTCCCCCTATACTACCGAATCCGCGAGCACGCGCCTGGCGCGAGTACACCTGCCGCAACTCGCACGCTGTCTCCAGATGGCGCGCCATCGCCGGTACGCGGCGACGCGCGCATCACCCCGCGCCCTGCAGGCCCAGGGCCTTGAGCTCCTTTTCCAGGATGCTCCTGAGGTAGGCCGGCCGGTCCTTTCCCGGCAGGAAATCGAAGGCCACCATGCCGTAGGGGTCGACCTTCTCCCTCAGGATCCTGATCTGCTCCTCCGTGGGCTTCTCCGTCTCCGGCACGTCCCCGGCCGCCTGCAGCTCGAAGCCGGTGTTACTCACCACGTCGCTCACCGAGACGCCGGGATGCACTGAGGCGATCCGGAAGGGCCGGTCTTCCTCCTCCTTGATCAGGACCGCCAGGTTGGTGATCAGCTTCAGTGGGCCCGGCCTCAGGCCGGCCTTAAGGCGCTCCTGGTTGCTGATCTTCCACCTGGTGCCCGTTATGAAGTCGACTTTGGCCACCAGGGTCCTCTTGTTATGGCTGGGGAAGTAGCCCAGCATCTTGCGATGCAGCTTCACCACCTCAGGCGCCCCCGCTCCCCCGGGCCCCCGCAGCATGGGCTTCTGGTAGTCTCCCACCACCGACAGGTTCATGTTTCCCTGCCCGTCGATCTGGATGCTGGAGATCGGCTCCACATCTACGCCCACCCCCAGGTACAGCGAGTGGATGCACTCCGTCATGTTCCAGCGGGCCAGCCCGCCCCTGGTGGCGGCCGCCTCATACGTGCCAAAGGTGAGCTGGAACGGCCCGGCATCCACCGACGAGTAGGCCATGTACATGATGTTGGGGGCGTGGGTGACCTTGGCCAGAACGTAGCTGACAAAAGCCAGCGGGGTGAAAGAGCCCAGGATCAGGATGTCTCCATCCTCGATCTCGCGGGCCACGGTCACGCAAACCATCTCCGCCGGTGTGTAGTCGTCCGAGTAGCTGCTCATAGTGACTTCACCTCCCGCGCCAGCTTCTTGAGCACGTTGGTCTGCCTCAGGCCGCCGATGGCCTCCAGGTACTCATCCTCCGACTTCATCACGAACTGGTCCAGGTAGCTTCTGAAGGTCTCCGGTGTGGCCGCCATCTCCATGTACTTCATCATGTGCCAGGGGTCGCCGACATAGCTGGGGACCAGGGATGTCGGGTGGGCCCCGAAGGGCTGCTCGATGACCATGTCCACGTAGAAGCGAGGTATCTTGGTCTTGAAGGGGTTCTCCCTCAACACCGCCGTCGGCACCACCTCCTCCACGGTCACGATGACCTTCTTTGCCGCCTTGGCCAGCTCCAGATCGGAGCCGGCCGTGCCCTCGATCTGGATGGTGCCGGCGGCATCGGCACGTTGGGCATGGATAATGGCCACGTCAGGCCTGATGGCGGGTATGGCCACCATCTCCTCTCCGGTGAACGGGCATTTGATCTGCTGGTAGAAATCGGGCCTTCGCTTCATCAGGTCGGACCCCGAGGGGCCACGATAGGGCAGGAAGGGCACTCCCCTGCCGGTGGCCTCGAATCCGATGATTATGGCCAGGCCGCTGATCTCGTCCAGCTTCAGATTGCCCTTCTCCACGGCCCGCCGGAAGTTGGGCGGCAAGCCGTAGGCCTCCATGCTGACAAAGGAGAAGAGCAGCTGGTCGGCACAGCCGGCGCCCACCAGCATGTCGATGTCGACGCTGCCCAGGATGGTCATCACGTTCAGGTGCTTCAGGCCTGACCGGATGATCTGGCGCACCAGCGCCATGGGGTGGCTGGCCAGCCAGGCCCCCCCCACGGCGATGCTGTCGCCATCCTTTATGAGCTGGCCGATATCGGTCAGCCTGGCCACCTTGTTCTGGTTCAGAACCCTGTCTCTGGTACTCATTGGCACCCCCCGCACTCAATAGTTGTAATCACCCCCGATTCAGTCGTTGCAACACGACTGGCATCGGCAAAGCACTATCACACCGAGAGCGACCACGTTGCCGGCTCAGCTTTGTGGCTTGGTCGTCCGCCTAGCGTCCGACTATGTTGATGCTGACCACGTTCCTGACGGGTACCCCACCCAGATTATGCGTCAGCCCGAACTTTGGATCCTTGATCTGCCTGGCGCCGGCCTTGCCCTGGAGCTGCTTGTACATCTCGTACATCATGCGCAGCCCGGAGGCCCCTATGGGATGGCCGAAGCACTTCAGGCCGCCGTCTGGCTGGCACGGGATCTTCCCGCCCAGCTCGAAGAAGCCGGCGTCAATGTCTTCCTTGGCCTTGCCCCGCGGCGAGATGCCCAGGTCCTCGTAGGTGACCATCTCCGTGATGGAGAAGCAGTCATGGACCTCCATCATGCTGATCTCCTCGCGCGGGTTCTTGATGCCCGCCTCCTGGTAGGCCTTGGGGGCCGCTCGGCAGGTGGACTCCACGTGTATGAGGTCGTACTTGGTATAGGACAGCTCCTCGCCGGTGCTGGCGGCGATCTGACAGGATTTGATGAATACCGGGTCACTCCGGAACTTCTTGGCCAGGTCCGCCCGGCAGACGATGGCCGCGGCAGAGCCGTCGCTGACACCGCAGCAGTCGAACAGGCCCAGGGGCCAGGCGATTATGGGGGCCGACATGACCTGCTCTACGGTAACCTCGCGGCGCAGGTGGGCCTTCTCATGCATGGCGCCATTGTGGTGGCTTTTCACCGATATCTTGGCCAGCGCCTTCTTGCCCTCCTCCGGGCTCAGCCCATAGTGCGAGAAGTACCGGGTGGCCATCATGGCGAACATCCCGGGCGTGGTGTTGTTGGCCAGGACTACCCTCAGCTTGGTGCCCACTGCTATCACGTGTGAGAACTCGGGCAGCCCACCGTAGCCGGTGTCCTTCAGCTTCTCCACACCCAGCGCCAGAGCGATATCGCAAGCTCCCGAGGCTACGGCGTAGGTAGCTGCCCGCAACGCCTCCGAGCCGCTGGCGCACATGTTCTCCACCTTGGTGCAAGCTATGTACGGTAGCTTCAGGGCGGTGGACAGGGGGATGGCGCTGTGGCCGGTGCTCACCTCCGTCATCTCGGGCCCGCCCTGCCAGGCCGCCTGAATGTCCTTCTTTTCAATGCCGGCATCCTGAATGGCCTCGGTGAAGGCCTCCACCATGAGGTCCTCAGGGCTCTTGTCCCACAGCTCACCAAACCTGGTGCAGCCCATGCCGATTATGGCTACCTTGTCTCTTATGCCTTCCGCCATTTTGCCTCCATCTACTTGTCGCTCACTATTTCTCTCAGTACGGCACAGTTTGTGCCTACAGAAAGCTCCTCAGGATATGGTCAGCCCCTGATCCAGGTATATGTTCTGACCGGTCATGTTGTTGGCCGCATCCGAGGCCAGATAGACCGCCAGAAGGCCGATGTCCCTGGCCTCGCCCACCCTCCTCAAGGGCAGGCTCTTGATGGCCGCCTGCAGCAGATTGGGGTCCTGGAAGAACCCCTCCGACTGGTCCGTGCGAATGAGCCCGGGCCCGATGGCATTGACATTGATATTGTAGCGGGCCCATTCCAGGGCCAGGGTCCTGGTGAGCATGGCCACGGCCGCCTTGCTGGCGGCGTATGGCCCCCGGTGGGCCGCCACCTTGTCCGCATAGCCGGAGGTTATGTTTATGATCTTCCCCTGCTTCCGCTGCATCATGTGGGCCCCGACGATTCGGGTGCAGAGGAAGAGGGCCGTCAGGTTGACGTCCACCACCCGCCGCCACTCGTCCTCGCTGATGGGCGTGTTCAGGTCGGTGGTCTTGTCCGCGCCCAGGACCCTCTGCGCCGCGTCGGGCAGAAAGGGCTTGACCAGCACGATGCCCGCGTTGTTGACCAGGATATCGATCTTGCCCAGCTCCCGGATGGCTGCTTCCGCCATCCGGCTGAGGTCCTCGGCCCTGGTGATGTCCGTCGGGATGGGCACCCCTTTTCTTCCCAGGGCACGCACCTCCCGGGCCACCTCCTCCAGCTCCAGGGCGCTTCGGGCCGCCACCGCCACGTCTGCGCCGGCCTCGGCCAGGGTCAGGGCGATCACTCTGCCGATGCCCCGGCCTCCCCCGGTCACAATGGCCGACCTGCCGTCCAGGCTGAACTCCTTCAGTGCCATGGTCAGTTCCTCCCCCCTCTGAAGCACCGGCGAAAGACCTCGCGCAACGAGAAGTAGGGCAGGAGCAGGATGTAGGAGACTACGCCCCAGGAGAAGGCTATCTTCAAGCCCCGGAGCAGCTCCGGCGACGTGAGGACCATGTCCATGCGCATCACGCCCAAAGCCTTGCCATCGATGATCAGCCTGTTGTCCTGTCGCTTGACAGCGAAGAACTCGGCGATGACCTCTCCGTCCTGATCCAGCACCTTCACCCCGTTTTCCATCGCGGCTGCCTCAGCGGACCATCTTTATCCGCACCATGCCCGCGGCTACTTCCCTATCACCTTCTTGAAATCAAGGCCGAGGTCCTCCATGATGACCTGGGCCGCGGCCCGGCCGCCGCCGGAGACCCCGCCGCCGGGATGGGTGCTGGCCCCGCACATGTACAGCTTCTTGACCGGCGTCTTGTATTGGCCCCATCCCGGGAGGGGCCGGTTGGTGAGGAACTGCGAAAGATAGACGCCAATGTGCATCACATCTCCCTCGATCATGGCCGGGTTGTACCTCTCCAGGTCCAGCGGGCTCATTATGTGCCGGCCCAGGATGTTGTCCGGCCCCATGTTGGTGGTCCGCTGCCTCACCGCGTCCATGATGCCATCGGCCACCTCGTCCTTGATGGCATCCCACCGCTGGGCGCCGCCCGGCTTCAGGTTATAGGGCTCGTAGTGATAGAGATAGAGCGTGTGCTGGCCGGCCGGGGCCCGGGTCGGATCGCACAGTGTGGCGGTGATCAACAGCGGCATGGTGGTGTTCGGCACCCCGTACTTGTACTGATCGAACAGCTGCAGGAACTCATCCATGGTGGCCGGAGTGGCCTCTACCATGACTGCCTTGTTGACGTCTCCCCCCGCCTTGAACCTGGGGGCCTCCTTCAGAGCCACCGACTGATTGATGGCCGAGAATGGGCTGTGCTTGATGCGCCTGACTCTGTCCTGAAAGCCCTCCGGGAGCTCGGCCGGCTTCAGGAAATCCAGGAACAGCTGCTTGACATTCACGGCGCTGACGACGGCCTTCTTCGCCGCTAATTCCTCGCCATTGCGCAGCACCACCCCTTTGACCTCGCCGCCGGCGACTTTGAGGCCGGCCACCGGGCTCGAGAGCTTGATGGTGCCCCCGCTGTCCCTGATGCAGGCGGCCAGTTTCTCGGTCAGGGCACCGGATCCGCCCTCCGGCCAGGCAATCCCCCAGGCGTGGAAATGGGGCAGGCCGAACATGTAGTAGCCGGTCCCTATCTCCTGGGGGGCAAACATGACCTCGGAGGCCCACCTGTTCAGGGCTATCCGCATCTGCTCGCTCTCAAACCACTCCTTGGCCAGGTCCGTGGTGCTGGACAGTATTACTCGCAGGTACTCGCGCCCCATGTCGCTCTGGTCCATCAGGGACACCAGCCGGCCAAAGGGCGCCGCCGCCGAGAAGGTAGCCACTCCCCCCGCCTTAAGGAGCTGACCGGCTCCGGCCACGAACTTGCGGTACATCTCGGCGTCTTTCCGGGAGAACTGGGCAATGGACTGGCAGGTCTGGTCCAGGTCTCGATAGAAGACCAGCGCGCTGTCATCCGGGAACACGATGGCCAACTGGACGTCCGGGGCGATGTACTTGAGCCCGTACTTGGAGCGCAGGCCCAGCTCGTCCCGGTGCAACATGGGATTGGCCTGCATGGTCATGTGAACGGTGGCCCCCGGGTCGTGTATGAATCCAGGCAAGGTCAACTGGCGGCTGGCGGCGGCGCCGCCAACCATGTCGGAGGACTCCACCACGCAGACGTCCACCCCGGCGCGGGCCAGGTAGGCCGCCACAATGAGGCCGTTGTGGCCCGCGCCTACTATGATTACATCGTGTGCCATAGCCACCCCCCTTTCGGCAGGCCCCGGCCGGGGCCTAGGTCTTCTCCTCCGTTTCCATTAACTCGTAGTACGAATAGCAGCCATCGGCGCCGTTCACCAGGTACCTGTCGCCCGTCAGCTTGATCCGGGGATTGGCCGCCCGGGCCGCGCCTTCCTCGATGGCCCGGGACACAACGGGACAGGCCTTCGGGCATTCCCGGCCAATCACGTCGGCCACGTTGCACTCCCGGACGTGGTACAGGTACCTGTTCGGCCCCATCTTCTCGATCAGAGGCTTCTGCTTCATGGTGAAGAGGACCTCGTCGCCGGCCTCCAGCACCCTGTGCAGCGTGTCCTCCAGGCTGGTCTCGCCCGGCACCAGCCCGGCCTTCCTGACCGGGACCTTCCAGAAGTCCCAGTCCCTCAGCCCCTCGTATATGACCTGCAGGCCCTCGTCGCCATACCGGTCGCCGACGACCTTCACCATCCTGGCTATGATGCGCCACATCAGCCGCTGCGTGGCATTGAGCCTGGCGGCGCACTCGGGCGATACGGCGTCTCCGGCTTTGTCCGTCATCCTGCACCTGCTCTCCCGGCTTCCGCCATCGTTACAGCGCGGGCCTGACCTTCCAGAAGTAGCCCAGGATGCCATGGGCCTTGTCGGCGTACCGCCTCCTGAAGGTCATCTCCACGGGCATGTCTATCTTGAGCGACTCGGGCTCGGCGTCGGTGATGTCCAGCAGAAACCGGCCGCCGCCATCCCAGTCAATCACCCCGTACATCTCCGGGGGGCTGACGCTGAAAGCCAGACTGTCGCTGGTGTAGCTGAACAGGCGGGCCTTCTTGTCGGCAAAACGGTACTCCTCCATCTGGTCGACCGCTCCGCACTCGGGGTTGACGCAGATCCGCTGCGCCGGGTACTGGGGCGTGCCGCATTTCCGGCATTTCGACCCGTAGAGCGCCATGATCTCCTTCCGGTCTCTCCACAGCAGCGTGACCAGCGTGGGGCCGGTCTCTCCCCGGATCCCCTGCTCTGTGGGCAGCACGTCCCGAAGGGCCAGGTACCTCTCGTAGCTGGCCAGGTCCTTCTTCAGGGCCAGGTGCTTCTTCATTCCCCGCCTGTCTCCGGCGCCGGCGATGTCCTTGGTCACCTCGAAGAACACGGCGTCGCTGCCGTTGCCGTAGCTGGCTACCAGTATCCTGTCTCCGGGCTTGGCCTCCTGCAGGGCGGCCACCAGCATCATCAGGGGGTGGGCCGCTCCGGAATCGCCGACGGTGGTCAGCTGCTCAGGCTGGATCTGCTCCGGCTTGAAACCGCACGACTTGCCTATGGCGGCGTGCTCCCGGACGTAAAGGCAGGGATAGATGACTTTGGCGAAGTCCTTGGGGCTCAGCCCGTATTTCTTCATCAGGCCGGAGATGGCCTGCGCGATGAACTTGGTGTACCCCTCGTCGCGGATCCACCGGTCTTCAGCCGTATGAACGAACCGGTCATCCTCGGCTCTCCACCGGTCGGTGAAGTCGCGGGTCACGGAGTAAGAGCCCCCCAGGGAGGCGATCACCTTGCTGTCACCGATCACGAAGGCGGCCGCTCCATCCCCGTAGTTCCCTTCCTCGAAGCTACCCGGCTTGGCCACCCGGCAGTCGGAGGCGCAGACCAGCACCTGCTTCGCCGAAGCTCCATTCACCGCATCGCAGCCCGCGATGAGAGCGGCGGTGCCCGCCTTGGACGAGTCGGTGAAATCGGCGGTCCTGATATCGCCGTTGAGGTCCAGCGCGGCCGCGACGATGCCGGCGTCCTGCCTCTCCCTGTAGGGAGCGGTGGTAGTCGCCAGGTACAGGGCCTCCAGCGCCTCCCTGCCGACTCCCGTCAGGGCATCGAATCCCGCGGCCACCGCCATGGTGACGCTATCTTCATCGTAGTTGGCCACAGCCTTTTCGCCCGCGACCCCGGTCCCGCTGAACCAGCCCATAGCTGCAGTTACCGTCTTGCGGCTGAGACGGTACCGAGGCACATACGCCCCGTAAGAAACGATACCTACCATGCTCCTTGCCTCCTACTGACTTCGACTATCAATGTGGAATACGCCCTCTGCCGGCAGGCCGGCGGCCCGCTTCAGGTTATCCCCTCTTCCTTCATTCCGGCGATGTCTTCCCACGTGTACCCCAGCTCCAGGAGGACCTCTTCCGTGTGCTCTCCCAGCTCCGGCGCTTTCGTCCTGGGGCTGGTCTCCATCTTGCTCAGGCTGAAGGGCGAGCCGGGAACCTTCACGTCGCCCAGCACCGGGTGATGGAAGTCCGTCACGTATCCGTTGGCCAGGGTCTGTGGGTCAAGAGCCGCTTCGGAGACGGTATTGACCACGTCCCAGGCAAAAAGGGCCTTCTCCTTGAAGAGCGCCACCCAGTCCTGGCGGGGTTTCCCGGCGAAGACCGCATCCAGGAGCTTTATGAACTCCTTGTTGTTGGTTCTCCTCATATCCGGGGTGGCAAACATCCTCTGGACTTCATCATCCGGCAGACCCAGGGTCTCTCGCACATTGTCCCAGAATCTATCATACTGCATGTCGGAGAGTTCTATCCATTTTCCATCGGCGCACCGGTAGCTGTTGGTGAAGGCGTTCCCGGATCTGAGCCGGGAGTGCCTGGGCTGCTGCCGTCCCCGCCAGAGCGAGGTCTGTATGTTGAGCGCCTGCAGGTGTATGGCCGACCCCAGCATGGACACGCTGATCTCCTGGCCGATGCCCGTCCGCTCTCTGGCCAGAAGGCCGGCCAGGATAGCGTAGGCGGTCATGGTCGCCGACAGCTGGTCTACCACGGCCCCCACTATCTCGTACGGCTCGGTGCTGTCCCTGTCTCCGCAGGACATCATCAGCCCGGAACGCGCCTGCACCAGGACGTCGAAGGCCCTCTTTTCCGCATCGTCTCCTCTCGAGCCGTAGCCTGACGCCACCACGTATATGATCTGAGGATTGTGCCGGCACAGGGCCTCGTAGTCGATCCCCAGCCGCTTCCGCAGCCCTTCGCGGTAGTTGGTGTAGAAGACGTCTGACCTCCTGGTCAGCGCGTAGAACACCTCCAGCCCTCTTGGCTTGGTGATGTCGATGGCCACCCCCCTCTTGTTGCGATTGAAGGTCTCAAAAACCAGGTTCAGATTGTGAGGTAGCATCATCTGGCGATCCCAGAGCCTCTGAGATCCCCTGGCCGGGTCCCCGACGCCAGGCTGCTCGATCTTCACCACTTCGGCGCCGAGGTCGCCCAGCATGTAGCCGGCGCCCGGCCCATTAATGAACGAGGCCCACTCCAGTAGCCTTATGCCGTCCAGTGGTCTGCTCATCCAGCCCTCTCCGCTCTTGTGATACCGGCCTGGGTCAGCGGTGCTACTCCTTCTTCTTCGTCTTCTTCTTCGTCTTGTCGTAGTACTTGGGAGGATGTTTGACGAACCGGTCCTGCATCCCGTGCAGCGAGTCCTTGAGGCCCTGATTCCGCCGCTCCTTGAAGAAGCTGTACTCATCCTCCTCCCAGCGCAGATTGGTGAACAGGGTGTGCGAGAAGTACGCGGCGCTGACGCTGGCGGTATGCATCCCCATTATGTTCAGCCAGAGCTCCATGGTGGCCTTGCCGATGGCGATCCCGTCCCTGGGCAGCTTGGCCAGGTCCTCCGCCAGGTCCCAGACCTCTCTCTCCAGCCGGGCCGCAGGCACCGACATGGTTACCAGGTTCATGTCCGCCGCCTCTTTGCCGGTGAATCTCCGGGCCGTGTAGATCAGGTCCCGGGCCCTTCTCAGCCCCACCGACAGGATGAGCGACGGCACGAAGGGATTGGCGCTGCCCACTGTCCCGATTCTCTCCTCAATGAAGCCCAGCTCGGCGTCATCAGCCACGATGGCGAAGTCACAGAAGTGGAGTATCATGGTCCCGGCGCCCAGGCAATAGCCCTGGGCCACCCCGATGGTGAGCTTGGGGCAGTACAGGATGCGGCACCAGTCCTGCATGAATCTCTTGTCGTACTTTAGCCTGATGCGCTCACTGGGGCGGCGCTCGCCCTTGCCGCCGGTCCCGAAGCCGTAGACGAAGCCCGCCTGAGACAGGTCTTCACCGGCGCAGAAGTGCTTCCCGGCTCCCCTGATGATGATGACCTTGACCTCATCGTCGTCTTCCGCTTCCGTCATGGCCCTCAGCATGTCGCTGAACACACCCTCATTGGTGCCCATCATGTTAAGGACATTCAGTTTCTCCGGCCGGTTGAGCGTGATGGCAGCTACGTTCCCCTTCTTCTCATACAAGACGTACTGGTACTCCATCCGACCTCCTCTTCTTGAATCCGGCTCCCGCTTCTTGAATCCGGCTTCCCCCGGAGAGGCCCCGCCATGGGGCCGCCATGTTATGAGTATACGATGATCGAACTGTAATTCCGAATCATAGCACGGCATTTGCCCGGCGTCAACTGCCGGCCGCCCGGCCGATTTGGCGGTCTACGGTGACAGCGCGAGGGGCCACTAGCCTGCTCCAAGCTGCACATCATCCTGGGCCGAGTCCCGGTCCGGCCCCCCCCAGCCATACGGAGCCGAAAGGCCGCTCTTTAGCTCCTCGATGGCCTTCTTCAGCAGTTTCTCCAGCGCCGCCTCCACCGTCTCGCTCTCTTTCGGGGTGAGCTGTGACAGGATTCTGGCCACGGCCCCCGCTTCCTTCTGCCGCTGGAAAGCCCTTTCGCCCTTCTCGGTCAGCAGGATGCGGGATACGTTCCTCCGTTTGGAGTCTCTCTTGCGGCGCACCAGGCCTTGCTTCTCCATGCGATCCAGCAGGTCCGACACCGTGTGCGGCCTCCGGAAGAGCAGCCTGGCCAGATCGGCCGGCGTTGGGGGCTCCCTGGAGATCTTCACCCAGTACAGCACCGCGGCCTGGATCATGGTGAGGCCCAGGGCCCTCATCTCCGCCTCCGCGACCCTGATCACCACCCAGTACGCCTGGTTGAATGTGTTCCAGAAGGGTCCGTACCCCTGACCGGCGGCAATCGACTCAACATCTCCCGCTACCTTCTTCTTGGATGCTCTCAAACCTGCCTCCTCTCACGCGCCGCGGCGGCGCGCTGGCAGCGCCCGGTATCAGGAGTATACGATACTCGAACTATGCCTTCCAAATGCTACCACGGTCATTTCGGCGAGTCAATATGGCGTGCTTGTTCACCATGAACGGCGCACTTGACAGTGCAGAACCGGAGTAATATGATGCGCAGTACACTTCGAGTTTCGTATACTCACAAGACCTGTGCCCTTTGCCAAGTCCGCGTGACCATCGTATTTTTGCCATGCTCACGGAGCTGGCCAAGGAGGTTAGATGGCCTACAAAAGCGATGGGCAGGTACAGTCGCCATCAGGGATTCCCATCAAGGACATTTACACCCCGGAGGACGTCAAGAGCATCAACTATGAGAAGGACATCGGCTCGCCCGGGCAACCCCCCTACACCAGGGGAGTCTACGCCAGCATGTACCGGGGGCAGCTGTGGACCATCCGGCGCCTGACGGGGTACGACAGCCCGGAGGCCACCAACGCCCGCTACAAGGAAGAGTACGCCCTGGGCCAGACGGGCTTCTCCATCGCTCCGGATATCTCCACGGCCTCCGGAATGGACCCGGACGACCCCCGGGTCGAGCACGACATCGGCCACGCCGGGGTCCCCATCTATTCCATCGAGGACATGGAGGCAGTGTTCAAGGACCTGCCCATAGAGAAGTGCTCCACCTACCTGGCCGATCGCGTCTCCGGCCTGCTCACCCCGGCCTACTTCGCCATGGCCCAGAGGCGCGGGATACCTCTGGAGAGGTTGAGAGGGACCACGGCCTATGACATGCTCACCTGGAGCTCGATGGAGTGCGCCAACCAGCCGCCGCCGGAAGCCTATCTCCGGCTGGAGGTGGACCTGATAGAGTGGTGTGCCCAGCATGCACCGCGCTGGTACCCCATATGCATGAACTCCTACAACCCCAGGGATAACGGCATCAGCGCCATCCAGGAGCTGGGCATGCTCATGGCCGACGCCATCCAGATCTGCGAAGAAGGGAAGCGCCGCGCCCGGGTCCCCATGGACACGTTCTGCAAGAGGTTCGCCTTCAACATGGCGGCGCACAATGACCTGTTCGAGGAGGCCTGCAAGCTGCGGGCGGCGCGGCGCATGCTGCGCAAGATCATCAATGAGAGGTACGGGGTCCAGGACCCATCGTGCGGGCAGTTCCGGGTGCACGTCCAGACCTCCGGCTCCACGCACACTCACCAGGAGCCGCTCAACAACGTCATCCGCATTGCCTACCAGACTCTGGCGGCGGTGCTGGGCGGGGCCCAGTCCATACATGCCAATGGCTACGACGAGGCGGTATGCCTGCCCACGGAGCAGGCCATGCTGCTGGCCATCCGGACGGAGCAGATCGTCGGCCTGGAGACGGGCGTGACAAACACCATAGACCCGCTGGGCGGCTCGTACTACGTGGAGTCTCTCACCAACCAGATCGAGGAAAGGGCCTGGGAGTACGTCAAGAAGATCGAGGACCAGGGCGGCCTCATGAAGGCCATTTCCAATGGCTGGATCCACCGCGAGTACAAGCAAGCCATAGTGGACTACGACGGCAAGCTGAAATCGGGCGATATCACCATCGTCGGCGTCAACAAGTTCCGCCTCGATCCGGACAAGGTCCCCTACAAGGTGCCCATCTTCAAGTCCGACCGCAGCTCCGTCGAGGTCCTCAAGAAGAGGATCAAGAAGCTCCGGGAGACCCGGGACAAGGCCCGACATGCCGCGGCCATCAAGAGCTTCGAAGAGGTTCTCCGCACCGACGCCAACTCCTTCCCGGCCAGCCAGGAGGCGGTGGCCGCCCATGCCACCCCGGGGGAGATGGCCGATGTGGTCATGAAGGTCTACGGCAAGTGGACCTACCCTATAGGTGTCTAAGGAGAGCGCCCGGAGGCAAGTCTGCGGTGGCAGCGGGCCGGTGGCGAGGGTCACTAAGTAACGGAACGGAGCTGAGAGTTGGAGAAGGCGATATCAGGCATCAGGGTCCTTGATTTCTCACGGTGGTTTGCCGGGCCTTATGCAGCCACGCTGCTGGCGGCCATGGGCGCCGAAGTGATCAGGGTGGAAAGGCCTGCCGGCGAGGAAGAGAGGAACTTCGGGCCTTTCGCTCCCAACGGTCAGGCCATGCTGGCCCTGGTGACTCTGCAGAACCGGAAAGGCATTACGTTGGACCCCATGTGTGGTCAGGGCCGGGGGATCATGGAAAGGCTGGTGCGGAAGAGCGACGTGGTGCTGCACAGCTACGTCAGCGGCTCGCCGGAAGAAAGCCTTTTGAGCTACGGGTCCCTGGTGAAGCTGAATCCGGCCATCATCGTGGCCAAGGTCTCTGGCTTCGGCTCCACCGGGCCGTACGCCCAGCGGCCGTGCTTCGATACCATTGCCCAGGCGCTCTCGGGGTCCATGAGCTACACCGGGTTCCCCGAGACCGCCCCCACCAGGTCGGGCTCCGCCTGGGTGGACTTCAGCACTGGCTCTCATGCCGCCCTGGGCATCATGTTTGCTCTCTACGAGCGGCAGAGGACAGGCACAGGGCAGTTCATCGACGTTGCCCTGCTGGACGTGGCCGTGTCCTGCGTGGCCGGGCTCGCGGTGGCGGCGGAGTACAAGGTGGCGGGCATAGTCCGCGGCCGGCAGGGGAACTACAGCTACTACAACTACACCAACTGCGTCAGGGCCAGGGACGGGTGGGTCATGATCGGCATCACCGGGACGGCCATCTGGAGGCGGTTCCTGCGGGCAGTCGGGAGAGAGGAACTGAAGGAAGACCCCCGGTTTCAGAGCGACAGGCTCCGCTACGACAACCGCCTGGCCATTCAGGCGATCGTGGAGGAGTGGCTCAAAGACAGGCCGGTGGATGAGGTGATCAGGCTTCTGGAAAAGGCCCGGGTGCCCTGCTCCAAGGTGAACAGCATCGCCGAGATGGTAGAAGACCCGCAGGTCAGGGCCAGGGACATGCTGATCGACATGGAGTACCCCGGCATCGGCAGGGTGCCGCTGCCCGGCGTGCCCATAAAGATGTCCCGGACTCCGGGGACGATCGACATGCCCGCGCCCCAGGTGGGGGAGCACAACGCTGAGGTCTATGGCCGGCTCCTGGGCCTGACGAAGGAGGACCTGGCCGGGCTGAAGGCGGAAGGGGTTATCTGAGGGGCGGCGGTCCGCTGTTCCGGGTGTGGTACTGCCTCACGCCGGCCACAGCTTTGGCCGCCCGCGCCATGGACGGATAGACCGGTATGCCCGCCTCGGACAGCCGGCCCTCCAACTCCAGGCGGTCCGTCTCCAGGCAGCCCGGCGGGGATACCACAATCACCGGTTTGCCGGCCGCCCGGCTGTCCTTCAGGATCACGCTGCCGGCTGAATCCGCGGTTTCCCGGCCCATAAGGTCCAGCAGGGCGTCGACATCCTGGTATACCACGATCAAATCCAGGCGCCGGTCCGTGGCGGCGAGGTCCATCGCCCGCTGGAAGGCCCGCAGGACGCTGGGGCCAGGATTCGCTCCCGGCTTGCCGCCCGGCTCGACGGGGCACCGGCCGGGTGACGGCCGCCCCTTCCGGCCTGTACCGGCCGAGAAGACTGAGACCTCGATCCCGAAGAGGCGGCACTCATCCTCCGCCAGCCGGGCCTCGCTCTCTGCGTCGCCAGTCAACCCGCAGATGAGCCCGAGGCGGGCCTTCCGGATGGGGGCAGCCCTCTGGAGGAGCAGGAGAACGTCGGCCATCTCGTCCAGGCCCCGGACTTCGAGCGCGCCGGCCTGCTTCAGCGCCGCCGTCCAGACGGCCGCGGAGGTCCTCATGGCCCCGGTGTGAGAGCCGGCCGCCTTGGCGCCGGCTTCGGTGGCGCCTCCCTTCCAGACCACCACGGGCTTCCTGGCGGACGTGGCCCGCATCACCTGAAGCAATCGCCGGGTGTCCCGCGGTCCTTCCAGGTAGAGACCGATGGGGCCGGTCTTGGGATCGACGGCCATGTACTCCAGGAAGTCGGCGCTCCCCAGGTCGCAGCAATTGCCAATGCTGGCGATCTTGCTGAAGCCGATGCCCCGGGTCAGGCCCATCACCAAGAGCTTCTGGGCATGCCCGCCGCTCTGGGATATGAAGCCCACGGACCCGGGCCGGCCCACCACACTGGAGGCCCCGTAGGGCGTTTTGTGCTCGGGGCAGGACAGGCCAATGCAGTTGGGCCCGATGATCCGGAATCCCCCCTTTCCAGCCCTCCGGGCCATCTCCTCTTCAACCTGAATCCATTCCGGCTCGCCGGTTTCCCGGAACCCGGCGGTGAAGAAGTGCACTCCGCGCACCCTCTTGGCGGCGCAGTCATCCAGAAGATCCATAACAAAGGCCCGGGGGATGCAGGAGATAACCAGGTCCACCGGGCCCGGGATGGCCTGCAGATTGGGGTATATCCTGGCTCCCAGGAGCTCGCCGCCGGCGGGGTTGACGGGATAGACCCGGCCCTCGAAACTGGACTCCATCAGGGCCTTGACCCAGAGCGAGCCCATCTTTGCGCTATCCCGGGAGACGCCGACCACGGCGATGGAACGGGGATAGAAGATGTGCTCGAATTCCTTGAGCCTGCTCTCAGGCAACTGGTACTGCAATCGTCATGTCCCTCGAAATTGACCGGCCCTGGCCACCAGTATAGTCAGGGGATGCCCTCGATGGCAAAGGCGGCGCGGTCCGGGTATCGCCCGGCTATCACTTCACGTAGGCTGCCTGGGCCTGCTTGACACAGGCCTATTATTAGTGAGACGGAGTCTGGACTTGGAGGCGCGTGATGGCGACAGAGAGGGTTTTCACCGACGAAGAGCTGCAGGAGATGGGCCGGCGCACTGTTGACCTCATCCGGGATGCCATCGATGAGGGCGACCTGGAGCGGGCGAAGAAGCTGGCCGGCCGCATGCAGCACGAGTTCTCCCTGATGCACGACATGTACGTTGACTGGGTGGCCGGGCTTATGGACTACATCTACCGGAGCTGCGGCGAGGAGGCTCTCTGCCAGGCGCTGAGGAAGGCCATTGGCGGCCAGCAGGGGCCCCTGGCCGACGTCAGGGGCGTCGATTTTAAGAAGCGGGTGCAGACCACTGCCACCTTCATGAGGGGACATCTGGAGCGGATGAAGGTGGAGGAGGATGACGAGAAGGTGAGCATCACCATGCTGCCGTGCGGCAGCGGACAGCGGCTCTGCCAGAAAGGCGCATACGGCCCCCCCCGCAACTTGGCCAGGGTGGCCGGGCCGCACCCCATAACCTGGGGCCTGTCCGGCTTCCCCATCTACTGCACCCACGAGCCGGTGCTGGAGATGCTGGCCATCGAGCAGTTGGGCTACCCCCTGGCGGCGGGCTTCCCGGCCAGAGAGATAGCCGGCGAGTCCTGCACCCTGTGCATCTACAAGAGGGTAGAGGACACGCCGGAGGAGGTCTACAGCAGGCTGGGAAAGCGAAAGCCCCAGAGAGAATAGCCGGGGCTGGCTCCGGTCTGCCGGGCTCGTCGGGGTCTGCCGGGCCCCGAACGGCTAGTCCGGCCAGTCTTCGCCCGGAAGAGGCAGCATGAGCGGCTGGGGCTCGTCGTCCTTCCAGTACAGCTTGACTATGGGATGTCCCTTATCCCGCAGCAGCCTCTTCAGCTCCGCGGCGTCCACCGTGTCTTCGTTGGTGGCTATCTTGTCGTAGATCTCCTCGGGAATCACCTGGGCCACTTCCTTCTTCAGGTCCAACGGCATCCAGACTATCCGGTTCCAGCCGCCGTCCCCTTTGAGGAAGTTCTTGCTGGCCATCCCGGCGATGGACAGCCCCTTGAAGCCGTGGTTCTGGGCCCCCCCGGAGATCGAGCCGGCCAGGGTCGAGAACTTCACCCCCAGCGGCGTCATGCCCGTGTAGCGCCGCATGGCCAGGCCGATACCGTCGACCTCTGGGATATAGAAGGATGCAGCTTCGAAGCAGCCGCAGTTGGTGGTGGGGTACCTGATGCTGCTGTAGATGTTGACCTGCTTCACCAGGTGGTTGCATCGCTCGTAGATGGCCCGGTCGACACCGGCGTAGTGTCCCCTGGCTTCATCGATGCACTCTCCCTTGGGGATGCGGAAGACGTAGCCCTCGGGGTCCATCTCGCAGGTGATCTTGGCGGAGTCATAGCCGATGATGCCGCAGTAGGGCAGGGCGCTCGGCGTCAGCACGCAGGCATGGTTGGGCGCCAGCGACTTGCATATGGTGCACCCGTAGAAGGTGTCCACGTCCTCATCATCGTACAGCTCCTTGGCGCTGATGACCTTGTGCTTGTCCCTGGCCCATTTCAACACCGGCTGCAGCATGTCCAGCCCGCCGGCCTCGGGAGAGCCCATGGCCCAGAAAAAGGACACGGCGTCCACCTGCGGCACCAGGGTCCGAGCCGTGGCATAGCAGAACTGAGATATCTTGGCGAAGGTGAGGCGGTCGGCCACATCCTTGCTGATCCTGATCCACAGGGCGTCCGGCGAGCCGAACAGCATGAAGCCCTCCAAGCCCTGGAGCGCCGTGCCTATCTGCCGCGAGACATAGCCCTGATGCCCCTGGTTCAGCGTCCGGCCGTAGACCCTGATGGTGAACACCCCGGGCAATGAAGTCCCCGGTTTGACCTCATTCACGTCCGGGCCGATCAGCTTCACTTCGCCGTCCCTGACCTTCTCCGGATCCTCCTCGATGTAGAACACAGAGACCATGTTGTAGTCCCATTTGGGGCCGCCCAGCTCGACCTGCATGTCTGCCTTCTTCACCTCGCCCAGCCACCTCAGGCCGAGGCCGATGTCATCGAGGCCATCCCAAAGATGGTCCAGCTCGGTGGGCAGCTGAAATGTCCTCCCCGGCGGGAGCGGGGCTACTGATTCTTCATCTGGAACTGCCATCCGGGCCCCCTCTCTCCATCATGCTTCGACTATCGTATACTCACTCCCTGCTCTGTGTCAAGACTTCCGCGCGGCCGGGCCTCCCTCGTTGACTTGGTTCGGGGTCCGTGCTATAGTCGCAGCAGTGCCTGATGGTTCGAGTATCGTATACTCAGAACGGCTGGCATCGGGGGTACCGCTCTGTGCCTCGCCACGAGGTGATCAGCGCTCTCTGCCGACCATCACGCCAAGGCACGCGTCCTGTGCGGCGTTGCCGGCGAAGAAGGAAGCCTTCCGCCGGAAAAGAGGCGGCCGGCCTCGTTAGGAATGGCTGGCGCGCCCTGCTGAGTATTGGAAAGGAGATGTGACAGATATGCCACTGGAAAACCTGACCCTGGAGCAGCTGAAGAAGGAGCGCCCCGACCTGGTGGCCGCGCTGGAGGAAGAGATCAAGTCGACGGGAAAAAAGGAGCTCGAGGACCTTAGCGGTCCCTGGAACCCCAATCTGACCTTCGACGACCTGTCCAAGGAGTTCCTCCTGAAGCTGATGAACATCTGGCAGTATGCCTGGATAACTCTCAGCGGATGCTGGTATGACCAGATTCGGGCCAGGGCCGGCTTCGATGCCGCCAACGAGTGCGAGCTCGCGGCCTGGCTGGCGATGGCCAGGAAGGTCAACCCCAGATACGCCAAGCTGGGGAACATCCAGCTGCACACGGTGCTCGATTCCATGAAGGCTTTCCAGCTGCCCCTGGACAACATCATGAAGGGCAAGAACGCGGGACTGTACGAAGGGGATTTCGAGGTCATCAACCCCAACAAGGTCCACGTGACCTACAAGAGGTGCGTTGCCCTGGAAGGGCTGGAGAGGAACTGGCCGGAGAGGATAGTGCCTCTGTGCCAGAAGCTGGAGAAGCCCATAATCGAGGCGTACTCCCTGAACCCCCGGTTCGAGGCCGTGATGCTCAAAGCGCCTCCGCGCAAGAGCCAGGATGAAATCGCCTGCGAGTGGATGTTTCAGCTGAAGGAATAGGCGGCCGGCCAGAGCTGCGGCGTCGTGCGCATTTCGGCTACTGCAGTGTGGGCCGTCCCCGGTCCTGGCCGGTTCTGGGCCTTGGGGTGCCCAGGAAAGCCAGGATGCCGCCCACCACCAGAAGGGCGCCGCCGAAGGCGTAGGCCAGGGACACTGCGATGGCGCCGCCGATACCGCTGACCAGCATGAAGACCCCTGCCGCCCTGGGCTTCGGTATGGAGATGGCCCCCCCGACGACGCCCAGAATCGACAGCCCGAGGGCAACGTAGCCCAGGTCGGTGATAGAGGCTCCCTCGATGTCGCCGAAGGCGGTGCTGATCCCTCCCATCACTATCGCCACTGTGGCGCCGATGCCGCCCGCGATTCCCCCGATGACGCCCAGGATAGTAGCGGCAATCCGGAGCGCCCGGGAGTGATGACCGGGGGCCGGAGCTGACGCCCCGGCGCCGCCGTTGGCCGTCTGCCGCGGCGCCTCCCTGCCTTTCCTGGCGGCCGCGCCCTGGGCTGCCACCTCCCTGGACCTCACCGGAGGCCCCGATGGCGCCTTCTGCGGCTGCAGGCCGGCCGGCGCTGCTATGCCGGCGGATGAAGCGGCCCGCAGGAATCCCAGCAGGGGAGCCCTGGCGCTGGCATTCAGGACCATGATGTCCAGGGGTTCCGGCCGCTGCCGGAGGGACAGCCTCAGAAGGCCATCCAGCTGGCGCAGGTCCGAGTGCGCCTGGCTGCCCTTGAGCTCGATCACCTCGGCCAGGTCCCCATACTCTATCTGCAACAGGACGTCCAGCCTGCGGCTGCCCGGCCTTGAGGTGAAGATGATCAGCCGATCGTTGGTTCCCATGAACCCGGCGATGGGTAGCATCGCGCTGGCATCGAAACCCTGCCAGAAGACATGGAAGTCAATGCTGGATCGGCCCGCCAGCACAATGCCTTCGCCCTTGCGAGGCGACAGGGACCGGCTCAGGTCGCCGCGGATGTGCTCCTCGAAGGCCTCTGGTCCCCAACCGACGGCCCTGAACGCGGAGGCCCACTCCGCCGCGGATTCGGGCGTGGCTGGCGGCGGGGTGGCGCTGGCTTCAACATCCCTGGCCTCTTCCAGCCTGGCGCCGCACGCCCCGCAGAAGTTCAGGTTGGGATCAGAGGGCGTCCCGCACTCGGGGCAGGCCAGCATCAGCCTGGCGCCACACATGGCGCAGAAACGACTGCTGTTCTGGTTCTCTGCCGAACAGGCCTGGCACGTTGTGACCGCCTCAGTTCTACAGATAGTCAGTGTCATAGAGTAAGACTCTAGGAGACCTGTACGCCAATGTCAAGGAGCACGTAAAGTGCCTATCGCCTGGCCACCATGACGGCTGCTTCATACTCAAGGACCTTCTCGCTATTCTGGTTGTGCATGGTGACCGTGATTCTGGCGATCCCACGGTCCGCCTTGGTCCTCGACGGACGCTTCCCGGTGCACTCCGTGACGCAGACCAGGCGGTCGCCTGGCCGGACCGGACGGAAGAACCGCGCTTTCCATTCACTGCCGCCCACAAACACCCCCCGCTCGCGGATGGGATTGGGAGCCGAGCTGGCGATCCCCAGGACATACAGCGCCGGCGCAATCAGGCCGCCATGCGGGGACCGTTTGGCGGCCTCACGGTCTGTGTGCATGGGCAGAGGGTCCCATTTCCGGGCGAAGGAGACCAGCTCCTCTTCGGTCACCAGGTATTCCGGAGCTGCCCATGGTTCATTCAAGGGAATGTCATCCAGATACCACTCCTCCATTGGCGGTCGCACCTCCTTCTTCAGGCGGGGGCCTGCACACCCGCCCACACCGCTAGCCTCGCCTTCGGCAGACCATCGGGCGCCAGCTCATAGAACATGACGACCTTCATAGATATCCTTTCCGGGTTGGGTTGTGTCCGTATGCGGCGTGACCCTGGGGGATTCTGGTAGCAGGGAGTGGATTTGAACCACTGACCAAGGGCTTATGAGTCCCCTGCTCTACCTCTGAGCTACCCTGCCACACTCAAAATCTAGCACAAGCCAGCGCAGAGTGTCAAAGGCCTGGCATCCCTTTTTCCGGTTGCCGGGTGGCGGGTTGATGGGATTTTGTGTCATCAACGCGGAGGCATGAGTCCGCCCCGTGACATGACCCCGCTATGATTCTGGCTGGTAGCATTCCCTTGCTCCGACCGCCCCCTCCGTGGCGGAAGTTGCCGAGGAGAAGACTCTGTGAGCCATTCTGTGGCCGGAGCTGACTCTGTGAGCCATTCTGCGGCCGGAGAATACTCTGTGAGCCATTCTGCGGCCTTGGCCGCCTGGATACACAGGGTGTTGCGGGCGGTGCCGGTGCCTGGGATGGCCGTGGCAGCAGCGCTGGCCGTGGCGCTGGCAAGCCTGGCCGTTCTTCCGGCCGCACCAGCCCCGCAAACCATCGACGCCAGGGCCCTGACCGCCAATGATGAGACGCCGGCCATCACCTGGGCTGATCCGGCCGACATCGTCTACGGCACCCCTCTGGGCGGCACGCAGCTCAACGCCGCCGCCTCTGTCCCGGGCACCTTCGCCTACACCCCGGGGGCCGGCACGGTGCTTCCGGCGGGTGCCGGCCAGACGCTGCATGTCGATTTCGTTCCCGAGGACAGCGCCGGATATGGCCCGGCTTCGGCGGATGTGACCATCAACGTCCAAGCGATGGAGATAACGGTCTCCGCCGATGCCGGCAGCAAGACATACGGCGATCCTGACCCGGCCCTGACCTATCAGGTAGTCTCCGGCTCCATGGTGGGCAGTGATGCCTTCAACGGCGCCCTGGCCAGGGAGGCCGGCGAAGACGCGGGCAGCTACGATATCTATCGGGGGACCCTGGCCTTGAGCGACAACTACCATCTCGCCTTTGATGGGGCCGGCGCCGGTGGCGGGGAGGCCGGGATCGACACCCCGGTGTGCGTGGGCCCGGGAAGGGTCTACCGTCTGCGCTTCTCGGGGTCGATATCCGGCCCGTCCGAAAGCGGCAGCCGCATTGCGGAGCACGGCTCGAGCAGCCTCTACCTGTACTGGGAAGGGGAGGCCGATGGCGCGTCGCCGCCCCATGTCTGCGTCACCCAGGGCGACCGCGTGCAGCACCTGGGCCCGCTGACCGACGCCGTCTACTACAGCAACCGCATCTGCTGGGTGGACGAGTCCGATTTCCTGGTGATCACCGGGGGCTACAATGGCACCGACCCGGATCTGGCGGTCATGCGCTACCACGTCGGCGACGGGACCATCTCGCTGGTGGGGACGGCCCGCTTCGGCAACAGCGCCTCCCGCTACCTCGACATGATCAAGCTCCAGAGCGGGGCCATGGTCATGTGCTGGTTTCAGAGGGCCTCCTTTGTGGAGACACCGCTCTACTTCTCGTACACCATGGACGGCCTGACCTGGCAGACACTGGCCTCGTCGGTGACCCCGGGTTACCAGGGGCAGTACAAGGGGGCGCTATGCCAGCACCCCGCGGACGGCTCCCTCTGGTTCTTCGGCCACGGTGACAGTTTCCACAACATGAACGGCTATCGCCTGGTGGAGTCGGCCGGCACCCTGTCTCTGGACTGGGCCGACCCCATGTTCATCACGGGCACCGGCCCGTCGGGCTCGGAGCTGGAGCCGGACCCTGAGTATCCCTGCATCGTCGCCATACCGGATGACGCCGCAGGCACCATCCTTCTGGCCTACCAGCGGGGAGCGGACCATGTCCGATGGTACTGGGACGGGGCGCGCTGGTCTCTGGACCCGGCAGGCTTCGTCACCTACGTGCTGGTGAGCAAGGTGGCCGTTGTCGATGTTCAGGCGGACGGGACCTGTGCCCTGCGGACGGTGGTGGACCAGTATGTGGAAAGGATCAGCCCCTTCGGCATAGGCCTGCTCCCCGATGGCCGGCTCTGGTTCGTGGGCCTGTCGTGCGACCAGTCGCGGACACCGCAGCGCATGCAGCGGCTGGTGGCCCTGACCGTCCCTGACTATGAGAGGCTCTACCTGCAGGGCGAGAACGAGAGCCCTTCAGACTTCGTCTGCTCCGGAGACGAGGTTCTCTACGAGGCTGGGGATAACAGCCTCTTCAGCCTGGCCTGGCCTGACGCAAACGGCGGCGAAGACGATGCCGGCGACGTGGTGGGTACCTTCACCATCGTCCCCCGGCACATCACGGTGACCGCCCATGCCCAGGGCAAGGCATATGGCGCTGCCGACCCGGCCCTCACCTACAGCTGGGCGCCGGCGCTCACAGGGGGCGACAGCTTCAGCGGGTCTCTCAGCCGGGTGGCCGGGGAGGACGCGGGCTCATATGCCATCCACCAGGGCACCCTGTCCCTGTCCGGCAACTACACCATCACCTTCACCGGGGCCACCCTGACCATCGCGCCTCCGGTGCTCACCATCACCACCATCTCGCCGCTTCAGGCCGGCACGGTCGGCGCGGCCTACTCCCAGACCCTGACCGCCTCCGGCGGCACGGCGCCCTGCGCCTGGTCCATCGACTCCGGCACACTGCCTGACGGTCTGGCCCTCAATCCCGCTACCGGTGAGATCTCCGGCACGCCCACCACGGCGGGCGGCCCCGTCACCATCACCTTCAGGGTCACCGACAGCGTGTCCGGGTCCGCCACCGTGGACCTGTCGATCACCGTCGCCAAGGGCACGACTGCCGTCACCTGGGCCAACCCGGACGACATCGTCTACGGCACGGCGCTGGACGGCACCCAGCTCGATGCCGCCGCCTCCGTGCCCGGCGGCTTCGTCTACACGCCGGCCTCCGGGACCCTGCTGAACGCGGGTAACGGTCAGACGCTGCACGTGGACTTCACTCCCGCTGACACGGCCAACTACAACACGGCCTCCGCGGACGTAACCATCAACGTCAGCCCGCTGGGCATCACGGTCACCGCCGATGCCCAGGGCAAGACCTACGGCGAGGCCGACCCGGCGCTGACCTACACCTGCACCCCGTCGCTCACAGGGAGCGCCGGCTTCAGCGGTTCGCTGACCCGTGAAGCCGGCGAGGACGCCGGAGCCTACGCCATCACCCTGGGGACACTGTCGCTCCCCGCCAACTACACCCTGACTTACGTCGGGGCCAACTTCACCATCAGTCCTCCGCCTCTGGCTATCACCGCCGCTTCGCGGCTTCCGGACGGGAGGGTGGGGGAGGCCTACTATGAGGCCCTGACCGCCACCGGCGGCGTATCGACCTATACCTGGTCGGTTGACTCGGGCGCGCTGCCTGACGGGCTGACGCTGGCGGCCGACGGGGCCATCAGCGGCACGCCCACCACGGCCGGCGGGGACAGCAGCATCACCTTCAGAGTGACCGATGGCGTGGCCACCTCGGCCACCGTAGTGCTCCCCATCATGATAGCCAGGGGCACCCCGGTCGTCACCTGGGGCAGCCCAGACGCCATTGTGTACGGCAGTGCACTGGGCGGAGGGCAGCTTGGTGCCGCTGCCTCGGTGCCGGGCGAGTTCGTCTATACCCCGGCTGCGGGGACCCGGCTCGATGCCGGCAGCGGCCGGACGCTCCATGTGGATTTCACCCCCACCGACGCGGCCAACTACAACGCGGCCTCGGCGGAGGTGAGCATCACCGTGGTGCCTAGAGCGGTCACGGTCACCGCCGGCGCGCTGAGCAAGACCTACGGCGACCCCGATCCCGCTTTCGCCCACCGCGTGAGCTCGGGTTCCGTGGTATCAGGTGATGCCTTCTCCGGCGCCCTGGCCCGTCAGCGTGGAGAGGACGTCGGAGCCTACGCCATACTCCAGGGCACCCTCAGCCTCAGCGCCAACTACCGCCTGACCTTCGTCGAGGGGACGCTGAGGATAGACGCCAGAGACATCACGGTCACCCCGGATGACCGGAACAAGGCCTTCGGCGAGACGGTGGTCTTCGCCGGTTCGGAATTCACCGTCGATGGTCTTCTGGAGGGCGATACCATAACCAGCGTGACCCTGGCGAGTGCCGGCGCGAACGGCGCCGCCCTGGCGGGGACCTATGGCATTCTGGCCGGCGATGCGGTCGGAGAAGGGCTGGAGAACTACACCATTACCTGTGGCAGCGGCACCCTGACCGTGGCCAGGGCCAGCCCTTTCGTAGGCCTGACCTGCTCTTCCGGATCCGAGCGGCTGACGGGCAGCGCCCCGGTGGTCCTGGTGGCCACGGTCGCCGGGCCGGGCGCCACCGGCACGGTGACGTTCAAGGACGGGGAGACCCCGCTCATGAGCGCCTCACTGGTCAATGGCAATGTCACGTGCACCCTGTCATCGCTTCCTTCGGGGATTCACTCCATCACCGCCGTCTACAGTGGTGACGCCAACTTCGCGGGCAGCATTTCAGCGCCCCTGGCTTTCACGGTTGAAGCCGCCAGCGGGTCCAGCCGGGCTCCGGTGGCCGCGGCGCTCGGCGCCGCGGCCGTCGGCCTGCTGTTTGTAGCGCTGAGGCGAGCGCGATAGCGTGCCCGCCGGCCCGGGCCGGCGCGATCGACCCTGTACGAGCCCTGCTGTAAAATGGGATCGGGATGCACGACCCGGAGCCAGTCTACGACGTCATCGTGATCGGGGCCGGCCACGCCGGCTGCGAGGCGGCCTTGGCGGCGGCCCGCATGGGGTGCTCTACCCTGCTCTGCAGCCTGAACCTGGACAACATCGCCCTCATGCCCTGCAACCCCTCCATCGGCGGGCCGGCCAAGGGGCACCTGGTTCGGGAGATCGACGCCCTGGGCGGCGAGATGGGGCGGGCCACGGACCAGGCCTTCATCCAGGTCCGCATGCTCAACACGGGCAAGGGGCCGGCCGTTCAGGCCCCCCGGGCGCAGTGCGACAAGAAGGCCTACAGCTCCGGCATGAAGAGCACGCTGGAAAGACAGCCCCGACTGGCGCTGAAGCAGGCGCTGATCCATGAGATCGAGCCCATCGCGGCCGATGGCGGTCCCCGGCGGGGCCTGCGGGTGATCACGCACCTGGGGCAGGCGTACGAAGGCCGGACGGTGATACTGACCGCCGGCACATCGCTGGGGGGGCGCATCATCGTGGGGGACACCAGCTATGACGGCGGGCGCTGCGGTGAGCCGGCTGCGGCCGGGCTGTCGCAGAGCCTCAGAAGGCTGGGCCTTAAGCTGGGCCGGCTGAAGACGGGAACGCCGCCGCGGATCGACGCCCGGAGCATCGACTTCTCCCGGACCGCGCTGCAGCCCGGCAGCGCCTGGCCGATCCATTTCAGCTTCACCGCGGACGGCGGCCGCATCCCCCCCTTCCTGTCGGCTCCGGCCAACCCGGCGTACCCCCCGGGGCCGTCCGCCGCCTGGCGGCCCCAGTTGCCCTGCTACCTGGTATCCACCAATGCGCGGACGCATCAGATCATCCGGGCCAACCTCCACCGGGCGCCGCTCTTCACCGGAGCCATCAAGGGGACGGGCCCCCGTTACTGCCCCTCGATCGAGGACAAGATCGTCAAGTTCGCTCACAAGGAGTCGCACCAGCTCTTTCTGGAGCCCGAAGGCTGGGAGACGGCCGAGGTCTATGTCCAGGGGGCCAACACCAGCCTGCCCGAGGACGTTCAGCTGGAGGTCCTGCGGTCCATACCGGCCCTGGAAAGGGTGGAGATGATGCGGGTGGGGTATGCCATCGAATACGACTTCGTGCCGCCGTCCCAGACGGGGGCCAGGCTGGAATCGAGGGTGGTGCCGGGGCTGTTTCTGGCAGGGCAGGTGAACGGCACCACGGGCTACGAGGAGGCCGCCGGGCAGGGGTTGATCGCGGGCATCAATGCCGCCAGCCTGGTGCTGGGCCGGCCGCCCCTGGTGCTGCGGCGGGACCAGGCCTACCTGGGGGTGATGATCGACGATCTGGTCACCCGGGAGCTGACCGAGCCCTACCGCCTGTTCACCTCCCGGGCCGAGTTCAGACTGCTGCTGCGGCAGGACAACGCCGACCTGCGGCTGACCCATCTGGGCTACGGGGCGGGGCTGGTGGACCGGGGCCGCCACCAGGCGGTGGAGGCCAAGCGGGAGACCATAGCCGCCGAGATCCGGCGGCTGGACCGGACCCACTTCCGGCCCCCCGGAGAGGCGCGCGCCACCAGCGTGGCCGCGTTCCTCAGGCGGCCGGAGACGAACTACGGCGGTCTCCTTTCCCTGGGCGTGGGCTGCGGCGAGCTCGAGCCGGAGGCCCGGGACCAGGTGGAGATCGAGGTGAAGTACGCCGGGTACATCGAGATGCAGGCGAAGGAGATAGAGAGGGTGAGGCGGCTGGAGGAGTGGCGCGTGCCGCCGGACGTCGACTACGCCTCCCTGGCCGGCCTGCGCTTCGAAGCCGGCCAGAAGCTGAACCGGTTCCGCCCGGCCACCCTGGGGCAGGCCTCCCGGGTGGACGGCGTCACTCCGGCGGATGTGGCCGTGCTCATGGTGCACATGGAGAAGGCGAGGAGACGTTGAGCCCGCCGGCCAGCCTGATCCTGTGCCATGCCAACGTGATCACCCTTGACCGGGCCCGGCCGGCCGCCGGCGCCGTGGCCGTCAGCGGCTCCCGCATTGCGGCGGTGGGCGCCGACACTGACATCCTGCCCCTGCGGGGGGCCGCAACGGAGGTCATCGACTGCGAGGGGCAAACGGTGGTCCCGGGCTTCCATGATGCCCACTGCCACCCCATCGCCCTGGCCGCCGCCTACCTGGCCGTGGATTGCGGGCCGGCTTCGGTCCGCAGCATCGCCGAAATAAGGGAGGCCATCGGGCGGCGGGCAAGCCGGACGCCGCCGGGCCGCTGGATCCGGGCCACCGGCTACAACGAGTTCTACCTGGCGGAGAAGCGACATCCGACCAGCCGGGACCTGGATGCCGTCTCGCCGCAGCACCCGGTGAAGCTGGTGCATCGTTCCGGCCACGCCTGCGTTCTGAACAGCCGGGCCATGGAGCTCCTGGGCATATCCGCGGAGACGGAGGAGCCTGAGGGCGGGATGATGGAGAGGGACCTTGACACCGGCCAGCCCAACGGCCTCCTCTTTGAGATGAACACCATCATCGATCAGGCGGTCCCTCCGCTGACGGATGACGAGCTGGAGACCGGGATCGGCCTGGCCAACCGGGACCTGCTGGCCGCCGGCATCACCTCCCTCCAGGATGCCAGCTGGAACAACAGCCAGGGCCGCTGGCGGCTCCTGCGCCGCCTGAAGGAGCAGGGGAAGCTCATCCCCCGGGTCTCCATGATGACTGGAGAGGACGCGCTGGCGGAGCGGGAGGCCTTCGCCCGGGAAGCCCTGGCCGGCCAGCTCGTCCCGGGCCCGGTCAAGATAGTCCTGCAGACAGCCACCGGGTCGCTCAGCCCGCCGCAGGAGGATCTGGACCGGCTGGTGCTCGAGCTGCACGCCCGGGGCCGGCAGGCGGCATTCCACGCGGATGAGGCTGCCACCCTGGAGGCGGCGCTGACCGCCCTGGAGCGCGCTCTGTCGCGGGCCCCCCGCGGGGACCACCGCCACCGGATCGAGCACTGCTCCGTCTGCCCGCCGCCATTGATGGAGCGGCTGCGCCGCACGGGGGCCATGGTGGTTACCCAGCCGCCCTTCATTTATTACAGCGGCGAGAGATACCTGGCTACCGTGGCGGCCGCCGATCTGCCGTGGCTCTATGCCATGGGCTCGTTGCGCCGCCGGGGAATCCGGGTGGCCGCCAGCTCGGATGCGCCCGTGGTGCCGTTCCAGCCACTGGTGGGCATGGGGGCGGCCGTCACCCGAAGGGCGGCTTCGGGGCAGGAGCTCCTGCCCCACGAGGGTATCACGCCGCTGGAGGCGCTGCAGGCGTACACTCTGGATGCGGCCTACGCCGGCTTCGAGGACCGGGACAAGGGCCTCATCGCCCCGGGAAAGCTGGCGGACCTGGCAATCCTGGGCGATGACCCGGCCGCGGTGCCGCCGGAGCAGATCAAGGACATACCGGTGACGGCCACCATCCTGGGTGGCCAGGTGGTCTGGAGGAGGTGAGCCAGCTGGACTATGCCGCCGCCCTGGACTACATCCTGGGATTCGCCGACTTCGAGAGGGCCTCCCGCACGGCCACGATCTTCGACACCTCCCGCATCGAGGCCCTTCTGGACCGCCTGGGCCAGCCCCACCATGCCGCGGCATCGGTCCACATAGCCGGCACCAAGGGCAAGGGCAGCACGGCGGCCATGATCGCCTCCATACTCACGGCCTCGGGCCGGCGCACCGGGCTCTACACCTCGCCCCACCTCCACAGCTTCACCGAGAGGATCCGCATCGACGGGCGGCCCATCAGCGAGGCCGATTTCGCCGCGCTGGTTCGCAGGCTCCGGCCGGCCATCGAGGCCTTCCACCGCGCCGGCGGCCACGGGGAGCTGACCACTTTCGAGATACTGACGGCCCTGGCCTTCGTCCACTTCCGGGAAACGGAGGCTGTCTACCAGGTGCTGGAAACCGGCCTGGGCGGCCGCCTGGATGCCACCAACGTGGTTCAGCCCCGGGTCTGCGGCATCACCTCCATCAGCCTGGACCACACCGAGGTCCTGGGCCACAGCCTGGCCTTGATAGCCGCCGAGAAGGCGGGCATCATCACGGCCGGCAGCACTGTGATCTCGGCCCCGCAGGCCCCGGAGGTACGCCATGTTATGTCAAGTATATGCGCTGAGCGGGGGGCCCGTCTGCTGGAGGTGGGCCGGGACATCACCTGGACCCTGACCCGCCGCGGCCAATCCGGCCAGTGGTTCCGCGTGGAGGGGCGGCGGGATCGGTACGATCTCACCCTGCCCCTCCTGGGCGAGCATCAGCTGGACAACGCCGCCGTGGCTGTGGGCATGGCGGAGGAGCTGGCCGCCGCTGATGATGCCATTGGGGCGGCCAGCATCGCCGCCGGTCTCTCCCGTGTTTCATGGCCGGGCCGGCTGCAGGTCCTGCGCCGGCATCCGCTGCTGGTGGTGGACGGGGCCCACAATGCCGATTCGGCGGAGAAGCTGGCCAGGGCGCTGCCGCAGTATTTCACCTTCCGCGATGTCATCCTGGTGGTGGGCACCTCCAGGGACAAGGACATCGGCGGAATCGTACGGGGGCTGCGGTCTCTTCCGGCCCGGGTGATTGCCACCCGGGCCCGGAACCCGCGGGCCGCCGGCGCATCCGCGGTGGCGCGGGAGTTCTCCAGGGGTGGCCTGAGCGTCACGGAGACGGAGAGCGTGGAGTCGGCCCTGGCGCTGGCCCTGGGCGAGGCTGGGCCGGAGGACCTGGTCTGTGTCACCGGCTCATTGTTCGTGGTGGCAGAGGCTATCGGGTGGTACGAGGCAACGCCTGGCATGCAGGGCTGACCGGGACGGTCAGCCACAGTTCTGGCGGCAGCTACGCGGGCTGCGGTGAGAGGGCCTCTTCCGGCAGCATCTCACCAAGCATTCTCTGCAGGGCCATGGTGTGGCTGCAGATACCCTCAGAGGCGAAGTGATGGCAGGAGCAGGTCCAACGGCCCTGCCCGTAGGTGAGGATGTAGTCGTCGTTGTCCCCCCGAAAGCTGACTGTCAGCTCGGCGAACTTGACCCTGCCCTTTTCCTCCGCGTAGCGCTTGGCTTTCTCGATCTTGCCGATCAGGCTGGACTGCATCGCGCTCCTTCGTCAAGGCTCTCTAGATTCTAGCCCCCGGGGAAGGGAAGGTCAACCCGGAAATGCCCGGCCGGACCGGGTCGCGGCCTCTCCGGCAGCCTCCCTCCGGAGGCTGCCGGTCCGCTGACGAAAAGCGGATGGCGGCTGGCGCTACAGGCTGCCCATCATGCCGTACATGGTCTGCATCATGGCCATGGCCAGGAATCCCACGAATCCGCCGATCAGGATGCCGCTGATAGGCGTTATCAGGCCGGTCATGGCCGATGTCTTGTCATCGGCCTCCATGCCATAGCTTGCAGCGACGGTATCCATGGTGCTGTCCAGGTTCCCGGTGTTCTCGCCTACCGATGCCATCTGCACCATCAGGGCCGGGAATACCGGCTTGCGCGACATGGGCTTGGCCAGGCCCTGCCCCTGCAGCATCTCCTGCCTGACGTCGGTCAGCGACTTGGCAATGACCCTGTTCTCGCAGGACTGCGAAGCCAGGGTCATGATCTCCGGCAGGGGCACGCCGGCCCGGAACAGGGTGGCGATGGTGGCCGCTACCCGGGCCAGCTCGCTCAGCACTATTACCTGGCCCACCAGAGGCAGGCGCAGCATGAACGCATCCCGCTGGTACTTGCCCTGCTCAGACCGCGTGAAGGCGAAGACCGCGACCACGGCCAGCACGATGGCGCCCAGCAGGAAGATGCCGTAGGACTTCAGGAAGTCGGCGAAGTCCATCAGTATGCGGGCGGTCACCGGGATGTCGGCGCCCATGGACGCATACATCTTCTCGAAGGACGGCACGATGAAGAACACCATGGCCAGCACCACGATGACGCCCAGGACCATGGTCATGGCCGGGTACATCAGGGCGCTCTTCACCTTCTTGGCCGCGTTCGCGTTCTTCTCTATGTGCTCCGCCATCTGGCGCAGTGCCTTCTCCAGGTTGCCCGTTTCCTCCGCCACGGCGATGGTCCGGCAGTACAGGCTGCTGAACGCCACAGGGTGCTTGGCGAAGGCCTGTGATGGCTTCAGGCCATTGCGGATGTCCGAGGTGATCTCCCCCACGACCCGTTTCAGGTTCCGGTCCCCGATCTGGCTCTCCAGGAGGTCCAGTGAGGCCGCGATGTCGAAGCCGGACTCTATCATGAGGGCCAGCTGCCTGGAGAACATCACGATCTCCTTGTTCTTGATCTTGTAGGTGGTCCCCCTGATCTTGTTCATGTCCAGCAGGGGCTTCGACTCCTTCAAGCTGACCGTCTTCAGGCCGGTGAAGTTCAGCATCTCCTGAGCCACCGCTTCGTTGGGGGCATCGACCTTGCCGTTCACCAACTGCTTGCTCTGGTTGTATGCCACGTACTTGTACTGCATCTCTACCTCCCTACTTGCGGTCCTCCCATTGGACCGCCAGCCAATTGACCCCCAGGGAGAATAATGCCCGGGCAGCAACCGCCGTTGGCGGGCCTGGCCAGGGGCCCGCTAATCGATGGAGTAGGCATTGCGCATCACCTCCGACACGGTTGTCTTCCCGGCCTTGACTTTCTGCATGCCGTCCTTGAAGAGGGTGACCATGCCCTCCTTGACAGCCTGGTTCCTCAATTCCGTCGTTGTCGCTCCTTTCAGCACCATGGCCCTGGTGGTGTCGGTCATCGCCAGTACTTCGTAGATGCCCAGCCGGCCCTTGTAGCCGGAGAAGTTGCAGAGGTCGCATCCGGTCCCGGATACGAAGCTCTCCAGCTTCTCCCCCATGACGCTTTCGTAGGCGGCTGCCTCTACCTCGGTGGGCTTGGTCTCCACGGCGCAGTTGGCGCATACCCGCCGTGCCATCCGCTGGGCCAGTGTTCCGGTGATGACCGAAGCCACCATGAAGGCCTCGACGCCCAGGTCGAGCAAACGGTAGACGACGCTCACCGCGTCGTTGGCATGGATGGAGCAGAGCACGGTGTGGCCCGTGAGGGCCGCTTTAACCGCGATCGAAGCCGTCTCCGCATCACGGATCTCGCCCACCAGAATGACGTCCGGGTCGAGACGCATCATGGAGCGCAGCACACTGGCGAAGGTGAGGCCGGCCTTCGGGTTCACCTGGATCTGCTTGATGCCCTCGAAGCGGTACTCCACCGGGTCCTCGGCGGTGATGATATTGCGCGTCACCTTGTCCATGGTGTTCAGGGAGGCGTACAGGGTGGTGGTCTTGCCGGCTCCGGTGGGCCCGCTGACGCAGATCATTCCGAAGGGGACGGCCAGCATCTTCATGTACTTGGCCAGGCAGTCTTCCGTGAAGCCGAGCTGGGGCAGCTCCATCACGGCCATCGACTTGTCCAGGATCCTCATGACCACCGTCTCGCCGTGAACGGTGGGGCTGGTGGCCACGCGGACATCCACTCCCTTCCCTTTCACGTCCAGCGAGAACTGGCCGTCCTGGGGACGGAGGTGGTCCGCGATGTTCAAGTCCGACATGACCTTCACTCGAGAGGTCAAAGGAGGGTGGATCTTGATGGGCAGAGACATGACCTCCTGCAGCACGCCGTCTATGCGGTAGCGAACCCGCAGCCGCTTCTCCTCGGGCTCTATGTGGATGTCGGAGGCCCGCGCCTTGACCGCCTCCTCCACGATCAGGTTCAGGGCGGCCGCCACCGGGGCGTTGGCGGTGGAGGCCACCAGGTCCACCCCCTGGGCCGCGTCGGCTGCAGTCTCTATTCGAGAGATCTGATCGGCGATCTGGCCGAAGCCCTTGTAGTTGAAGTCGATGGCATCCAGGATTTCCTTCTGGTCAGCGGCCACGGCTTTGATCCGCATCTTGCTCTGCATCTCCAGGACCTGGATGGTGGCCAGGTCGCTGGAGTTCACCATGGCTACCTCGAGTATGCCCTCGTTCACGCTGATGGGCAGCACCGTGAACCTTCTGGCCGTGGATTCCGGGATGGCCTGCAGCGCCTCGGGGCGAGCCGCCTTGGAGAGCTTCACCTTCGGCTTCTCCACCACCTCTTCCACCACCGGCTTCGCCGGCTCGGCGGGCTTGTCCGGAAGCTTGGCCTTGGCTGCCAGCCCCTGCCGCTTGTCGATGCCGGTCTTATCCAGCGTGGGCTTCAGGTACTGGGCATTCGCCGCCCCGTTCGGCGGCCCGCCGACCACGCCCTGTTTGGAGTCCCGGTCCGCGGCCGGCAGTTTTGGCGGGACCGGCTGCCGGGCCGCCGAAGGCAGCACATTCCCCTGCCCGGCTTTCCCCGGGATGGCCGGCCTGGCCTTCTGCGGCTCCTCAGCCGGCGCGTTGCCGGAGGCCCTGTCATCCGCCGGCTTTGCCTCGGCCGCCTTCGGCGCCTCTGTCCTGGCGGCCTCCGCCTTTGCGGCCTCTGTCCTGGCGGCCTGCGCCGGCCCTGCGGCCGGCTTGCCGTTGGCGGGCCTGCTATCGGCGCCCATGGGCCCCTTGCCGTTGGCCGGCTTGCCGTTGGCGGGCCTGCTATCGGCGCCCGCGGCCGCTTTGCCGTCCTCGACTGCCTTCGTCTGCGGCGTGCCCGGCTTATCGGCTGCCGGCACGGTCCCGGAGTCCGGCGGTTTGGTCTGAGGCACAATGACCGGCTTGGCCATGAACGGGCCAGGCCTGGCAGCAGTGGCCTGGGCTTCGGCGCCGGCCGGCTTTCCGGCGGCCTCGGCCTGGGCCGTCTCACCCGAGGGCCTGGCTTCGGTGGCCTCGTTACCGGGGGCGGCCGCCTTGCTGTCGGGCAGTCTGGCGCCACCGTTCGCCTTGTCCGGCGCCGCCGGCGTTGCGGATGCCTGGCCGGCAGCAGCCTCCGTGGCCGCGGCGGCCGCGGTCCTGGCGCCAACCGGAGCCGGGGTCTTGTCCGGCGGCTTCGGCCTCACCTGCGGACTCAGGAATTGGTCTATCACGCTGCGCATCGAGAACTGCTTCGCCCGGGAGGGCGGCTCCAGGGGGGCAAACACGTTACCCCCGGGTGGGGTGGCGGTACTGGGTGCGGTGGCGGTACCGGGCGGGGTGGCCGGCCCTGCCTTGCCGGCGGGCGGGCTCGCCCCCCCTTCCGGCGCGGCCGGCTTGATCTCGGAAACCACGATGGTCTTCTTGCGGTCACCGGGCTTGTCCGGCGTTTCCGGTGGCGGCACGGGTGGTGGTGCGGCCGCCCGGGGCGGTTTCGGGGCGTCCTCCAAGCCCGGCCTCTGGGAAGGAGAGGGGAGAGGCTCCAGGCCCTCCGGCACGACCTCCCGGGGCCGTCCATCGAGGCCGATCACCTCGATCCTCTTCTCCTGCGCCAGCTTCCTGGCTTCGTCCGTCAACCCTTTCGGGACCAGGAGCATCTTTTCGGTGATGCCGGCGTCCCGGCACTTGTCTTCAAACAGGCTGACCTCCGTATGGTCCACGGCGTCGCTGTAGAGGTAGTCTATGCCCAGCCTGGAAAGCACAAATCCGTCATCCCAGATGGCTATGGCGCCGAAGACATGCTCCGTGCCGGAGGCGCCAATCACCCTGACTGTCTCGTCGACCCGATAGCCCAGCACCTTGAGCGACTGGTGCACCTCGCCCTTCTGCATGAAGGTCTTGGGGATGCTCTCTGCAGAGGCGCGCGCAGATGGAGCGCGGCTGAGGAACATCTGGATGGCCTGCTCATCGAAGACCTCGACCCCGTCCTTCTGGGCAAACTGGCTGGCCACGAAGCTCAGGCGGGGAATGGCGATGACCACCGAACGGCTGATGCCGCATTCGGTGCACTTGTCCTGGAAGGCGAACAGCCGGTGCAGGCTGGTCTCCGGGTCTTCGGCGTCGTTGATGACCTCGATGGCTGCCAGCAGGTTGGTGAACCCGTCACGCCGCAGCACCAGGTAGTCGAATGTGTGATCGACGCCGGAGCGGCCGCGCCTGGCCGCGTTGGGCCGCACTTCGTATCCCTGCGATTTCAGGCGCTCGACCAGCTTAATAACGGTCTGATCCGACTGTTTCTGGGCCAACAAATCCGCCACTCCTGGAGACTAGTGAGCGTGCCACCCCGCAGCTATCCTATGTCCCGCTATACTGAGTGTCAATAACAAAATTCCCTCACTCAAAGCTGGCGCGCCGTGTTGTGAGGAAATTGAGAACAAACCTGAGCGGGCTGTGATGGGTACGCTATGGGCTGCCGCCCCCGGCGGGCCCCGTTTCCCCGTCCCGGCGGTTGAGTTGCACGCAAGCTGGGGACTATAATCATCTGGTTGGTCCGCGTTGGGACGGGCGCCGGAGCAGATTGGCTCCTGGTACTTTGTAGCTTATACGATAATAATCCCAGAGACTGGCCCTCCGGGGTGGAGCAGAGGTGGCAGTGTCCTACCCAGACAGCATGCTGAGCCAGGTAAGCAAGCCCGGGCGCTACACCGGCGGAGAATGGAACAGCCGTCTCCGGGACTGGCCGGCGGCCGAGGTGAAGGTGGCATTGGCCTACCCGGACATCTACGAGATCGGCATGTCCAACCTGGCCCTGCCCATCCTGTACGAGATCATCAACGGCCGGCCCGGGCTTCTCGCCGAGCGCGTCTTCGCCCCCTGGGTCGACATGGAGGCCGCCATGCGGCAGGCGGGCGTGCCCCTGCTCAGCCTGGAGTCGAAGCGGCCGCTCTCCGAGTTCGACGTCCTCGGCTTCTCGCTGGGGTACGAGCTGACCTACACCAATGTTCTGAACATGCTGGATCTGGCCGGCATACCGGTGCAGGCCGTAGATCGGGCGGATGCCCATCCGCTGGTCATTGCCGGCGGCAGCTGCGCCCTCAATCCCGAGCCCATGGCCGACTTTGTGGATGCTTTCGCCCTGGGTGAGGCGGAGGACCTGATTGTCGAGATGCTGGAGGAGCTCCGCCGCTGTAAGAAGGAAGGCCTGAGGAAGGATGCCGTCCTGGCCCGCCTGGCGCGGATACCCGGGGTCTATGTCCCCAGCCTGTACCAGGAGCAGCGCAACGCGGACGGGGACTTCGCCGGCATCCGGCCGCTGGCCGCCTGCGCCCCGCCGAGCGTGCGCCGGCGGATCGTGAGCCCGCTGCCGCCCCCGGTCGTCAGGCCGGTGGTGCCGTACATCTCCGTCATCCACGACAGGGGATCGGTGGAGGTGCAGCGCGGCTGCACCAGGGGTTGCCGCTTCTGCCAGGCCGGCGTGGTCTACCGTCCCCAGCGGCACCGCAGCCACCAGGAGGTCCGGGAAGCGGCCAGGGATCTCATCCGCAACTGCGGCTACAGCGAGATATCCCTGGTATCGCTGACCACGACCGATTATCCCGGGGTAGAATCCCTGGTCGGAAAGCTCATCGACGAGAATAGCGATTGCCGTCTCACGCTGTCCCTGCCCAGCCTGCGGATCGACGGCTTCTCGGTCCGGCTGATGGAGTCACTGCGCTTCAACCGGAAGCCGGGGCTGACCTTCGCCCCGGAGGCGGGGACCGAGCGGCTGAGGCGGGTGGTCAACAAGACCGTACCGGATGACGCCATTATCGAAACCATCGGCGCCGCTCTGGCCAAGGGCTGGAGCAACATCAAGCTGTACTTCATGATCGGGCTGCCCACCGAGACCATGGAGGATGTGGAGGGCATCGTCCGCATCGTGGACAGGGTGCGGCGGGAGACCCGGAAATCACCGCCCCGGATGCGCATCAGCGTCTCCACCTTCGTCCCCAAGGCGCACACCCCGTTCCAGTGGGCGGTCCAGGACAGCCAGGAGTTGCTGGCGGCCAAGCACGAGGTCCTGAAGAGCGGCCTGCGCCGCGTCAGGGCCCACCTCTCCTGGGACGACCCGCAGGCCAGCATGCTGGAGACCATCCTGGCCAGGGGAGACCGGCGGCTGGGGCGGGTCATCTACCTGGCCTGGAAGGGAGGGGCGGTGTTCGATGCCTGGAGCGAGCGCTTCAAGTATGCCATCTGGCAGGCGGCTTTCGACCGGGCCGGGGTGGATCCGGCCGGCTACGCCCATCGTCAGCGCCCCGTGGAGGAGGTGCTGCCCTGGTCCCACATCGATGTCGGTGTGAGCCCGGGCTTCCTGAAGCAGGAATACGAGCGCACCTTCACTGGGGAGGAGACGCCTGACTGCCGGGTGGCCTGCAGCGGCTGCGGCCTGGAGGCGGCCGGTGATGTCTGCCGCCTGGGGAACGAAGGGCCCGCCTAGCTCTGGTCTTCTTCGGCGCCCACCTGCGTCTTGGCGATCTCAATCCACTGCAGGTACTCGGCGGAGATGCCCATGGCCTGAGAGGCCTCCACATCGACGTCGTAGGGCTCACCCACGAAGATCTTGCCGCATTCCTGGCTCTTGCCGACGGACGGCTCGTCCTTGCCCACGAACTTCTTGCGCCCGTCGATGATCCCCAGGTCAAAGGGCAGGGTGAAGTAGAGGTCCGCGATGACCTTGTCTATGCCCAGGTCGTATAGCGAGCCCCAGGCGGAGCCGTTGCTGCCGTGGTACTTGCTCACCGGCAGCAACCCGAGCAGGTTCTTGATGGTGAAATCCCCCTGCCTGTTCACCACCTTGAAGGGGGTGATGCTGATCATGTAGTCGCAGTACAGGATGACGTTGGGGATCCAGAAAGTGGCCATGGCAAAGGGGCGGACCAGCGGGTTCTCCACTTCCACCAGGACCGAGTCCCTCACGTCGAGGGCTATCACCCGGGGGAACTCGTACCCCAGCGTCTTGTAGATGGGCTTCATCTCCTCCTCAGAGGGGCTGCCTTCGAGCAGGATGATGTCGGCCTCACTGACGGCCCTTATGGAGCTGATGACCTTCTCCAGGGTCTCGCGGCACGTCGTGGCCGGGTACGGCACGGCGTAGCCGGCGCAGGGTTTGATGAGGATCCGCCGGGCCCATCTCACCCGGGGTGGGAGCTCAAAGATGAACCGCTCCGCGTCGAGGATCAAGCCCGCCCCTCCGGATTCTTCAGTCTCCGGACCAGAAGATCAGCCACAGCGGCCCCGTCACCGCTGGAGAACTGCGGCACGGGGATGTCCAGGTCTTCGTCGCTGACCAAAGCCAAGAGCTCCTCTGGGGAGGAAGAGACCAGGCTGCCCAATTCTCTTCGGTGCACTTCGATCCTGGGAATGTCGCCGTACCAGCCGCTGCCGCTCTCTTGCTTGTAGCCCTCGACGATAATGAAATCGAACCCGTTGCCGAGCAGGCGGACCGCTTCCTCGAGGGTCGGAGGATGGCTTGCCTTCTGCATTAGAGCTAGCTTATGGGGGGAAACCAGTACCACCGCGTCGCTTCCGGCCTCGGCTAACCGCCAGCTGTCCTTGCCGGGATGATCCAGTTGAAAGTCGCCGCTGGAGTGCTTGACTGCAGCTACGGTGAAGCCCCGTTTCTTCAACTCTGCGATCAGGTTTTCGAGCAGGGAGGTCTTGCCGGTATTGGACCTTCCCACGACAGATACGATGAGAGACATTTGCCCCGACTACTTTATTCTATCATCTGCGTCAATAATGAGCAGCCGCCGCAGGTCACCCGGGGCCGTGACGGCGGGGTAACACCGGCGTCCGCGGCAGACGTAGGCGGCCGGGGCCCCGTCGATACTGCCGCGGTCCCGGGCCAGGTCAAGGAGGCGCGGGGAGACCGGGTTGTCAGGCGCCCAGCCCACCATTGTCCGGTGCGGCAGGTACTGCCCGTGCACGGCCGCCAGCAGGTCCTCCGTCTTCTGGTCGCCGGCCTGCCCTACCACTACGATCTCCTCCGGCTCCGCCAGGTACAGCTCCAGGGCGCACAGCCAGTGGCCCGAGGCCAGGGGGTGGGCCCCCATCTGCTCCGCGGCCAGACCCAGCAGGGCCGTTGCCGGGCGCTGGTGCGCCTCCTGGCCGGTTATCCTCGACAGCCGCAACAGCACCTCGCTCGCCGAAGACAGGCCGCAGGGCGCGGCGGAGTCGGCCGTGTTCCGGGGCCGGGCAAACAGGGCGCCGTGCCCCGGCTCCGTGTCATAGAGCAGGCCGGGCTGGCTGGCCTCGCCGAAGCGGGCCAGCATGGCCTCGCCGAGATCGAAGGCCTTCTCCAGCCAGCCCTGGTCCAGGGTGATTTCATGCAGACTGAGAAAGCCGCGGGCCACGGCAGCGTAGTCCTCCAGGTACCCCGGGATGTCCGGGCCCTGGTGGCTGTGCGCCAGCCGGCTGCCGGCCATCATCTGTCCGGCCAGGAAACGGCCGCAGCGCAGCGCCGCCTCCCGGTAGTCCGGCCGGCCCAGGGCGCCGCCGGCCTCGGCCAGGGCCTGCAGCATCAGGCCGTTCCAGGACGCCAGCACCTTGCTGTCGCGCGCCGGGGGCGCCCGCCTCCCTCTCTCTTCCAGCATCCTGGCCCTGGCGCGGGCCACGATGGCCTCTGCGTCATCCTGCCGGGATTCGCCCCCGCCGGCCGGTCCTGCCTCTCCAGGAAGGTGCAGCACGCTGCGGCCCTCGATCTCCCCGCTGCCGCTGCCGACACCGAAGTAGCGGCTGACGATCCGGCCATCCTCTTCCCCCAGCAGCCGGCCGATCTCTTCCGGGGTCCACAGGTAGTACCGGCCCTCTTCGCCGCCGGTGTCCGCGTCCTGCGACGAGCAGAACCCGCCGGCCGGGCTGGACATCTCCCGAAGGACGTAGTCCAGGGTCTCCTGGGCGACGCGCCGGTAGCCGGCCTTCCCCATCACCAGCCAGGCGTGAAGGTACAGGCGGGCGAGGAGGGCGTTGTCATAGAGCATCTTCTCGAAGTGCGGGACGAGCCAGCGGCCATCGGTGGCGTAGCGGTGGAAGCCTCCGCCCAGGTGATCGTAGATCCCGCCCGCGGCCATACGGTCCAGGGTCAGCTCTGCCATCTGCCGGGGCCGGGCGGCGCCCGTGCGGTGATGATGCTGCAGCAGGAACTCGAGCACAGGGGCCTGAGGGAACTTGGGTCCCGGGCCGAAGCCGCCATGCCGTCCATCGAAGGCAGCCTCCAGGCCCTGCAGGGCCTGGGCCGGGACGGACTCCGCCAGCGGTCCGGGCGGGGCCTCGGCCTCGGGCCCCTGGCCCAGATGGGAGGCCAGCTCCTGAGCCACGGCCGTTACCTGTGATCGCCTGTTCAGGTAGGCCTCAGCCACCGCCGCCAGGACGTGGGGAAACCCGGGCAGCCCGTGCCGGTTTTCGGGGGGGAAGTAGGTCCCCCCGTAGAAAGGCTCCCCCGAGGGGGTCAGGAATACGGTAAGCGGCCACCCGCCGTGGCCGGTCATGGCCTGCACCGCCTCCATGTAGAGGTGGTCGATGTCCGGGCGCTCTTCGCGGTCCACCTTGATGCAGACGAAGTGCCGGTTCATCAGCCGGGCGATCCCCTGGTCCTCGAAGCATTCGCGCCCCATCACGTGGCACCAGTGGCAGGCCGAGTAGCCCACGCTCAGCAGGATGGGCTTGTCCTGGGCCCTGGCCCGGGACAGCGCCTCTTCGCCCCAGGGGTACCAGTCCACGGGATTTCCGGCGTGCTGCAGCAGGTACGGGCTGCTCTCAGCGGCCAGCCGGTTGCGGTGGTCCTGGCTCACTTCTTCCGGCTCACCTTGACATCGACCTGCAGCGACCTGACGGAGTCCACGCCCTTGAGGGACGAGACCACGGCCTTGACGGTCTTGAGGAGGATGTCATTAGGGAACTGGGTCAGCGTCAGGCCCTGGCCGTTCACCACCAGGCCCACGGACTTGCCGGCGGCCTTCAGCTCGATGGTGCGCGGCTCCTCCGCGCCCTTCAGGGTGCGCACGCCCCCGGTCACGATGCCCCCCAGCAGCTCCTCCACGAAAGGATGCAGCTCGATGTCCTTGTCGTTCACCTGAAGCCTGGTCTGATAGCTCTCCTTCATTCTGACCTCCATCTCCGGGGCGCCCTTTTCGGAAGCCCCCACACGTTTGCCGGCCCTCAAGCCGTCTTCTCAGCCGGCCGCGCCATGCGGTACCGGTTCATCAGCAACGAGTTGGCCACCACCGAGACCGAGCTCAGCGCCATGGCCGCGGCCGCTATGGCCGGGTTCAGCAGGATCCCGGTCCAGGGGTAGAGCAGCCCCGCGGCCACGGGTATGCCCACCACGTTGTAGGCGAAGGCCCAGAACAGGTTTTGCTTCACCTTGCCGATAGTGTATCGGCTCAGCCGGATGGCCTCCACCACGTCCCTCAGGTCATTTCGCACCAGGACTATCTCCCCGCTCTCCATGGCCACGTCGGTGCCGCTGCCCAGCGCTATCCCGATATCGGCCTGGGCCAGGGCCGGCGCGTCATTGATGCCGTCCCCTACCATGGCCACCAGCTGGCCGGCCTCCTGCAAGCGGCGTACCTCACGGGCCTTGTCGCCCGGGAGGACCTGGGCCAGCACCTTGCTGATCCCGGCCTGCCTGGCTATGGCCTCCGCCGTCCGCTGGTTGTCGCCCGTGATCATGACCGTCTCCAGCCGCATGGCGTGGAGCAGCGCCACAGCCTCCGCCGCCTCGTCCCGGGGGGTGTCGGCGACGGCGATCAGCCCCGCCAGCACCCGGTCCACCGCCAGCAGCATCACCGTCTTGCCCTGGGCCTCAAGCGTGGCGATCTGCCCTTCGGCCGCCTCCGCCGGCACGTCGTTATCGCTCATCAGCAGGCGGTTACCCAGCAGGACCTCCCGGCCGTCAACCCGCGCCAGCACCCCTCGCCCGCTGAAGGCCTGGAAGGACTCCGGATCGGCGGGCTCCGGCCCTTCCATCCTGGCGGCAGCCACGATGGCCTGCCCGGCCGGGTGCTCCGATCCTTTCTCGGCCGCGGCGGCCATCCTCAGGATCTCGGCCCGCCCGTCCGCGGCTGCGCCCGGAAGGCCTGATCGGCCGTCTGCCGCCGGTGCTGCCCGGCCCGGACTGCCGTCTGCCGCCGGCCGCGAAAGGCTGTCCCCGCCGGCCCCCAGCGGCACCACGTCGGTGACGCCCGGGGCGCCGCGGGTCAGCGTGCCGGTCTTGTCGAAGACCACGGTTTGCAGCCGGTGGGCCCGCTCCAGGGAGGCCGCGTCCTTGATCAGTATCCCGTTCTGCGCCCCCTTGCCCGTGCCCACCATGATGGCCGTCGGCGTGGCCAGGCCCAGGGCGCAGGGGCAGGCGATGACCAGGACGGAGATGGCGGTCTCCAGGGCGAAGGCGAAGGGCTTCCCCAGGATGGCGAACCAGGCGATGAAGGTCACCAGGGCCACGCTGATGACGGCCGGCACGAAGATGGCGGCTGCGGAGTCGGCCACGCGCTGGATGGGAGCTCTCGATCCCTGCGCCTGCTCCACCAGCTTGATGATCTGGGCCAGCACCGTGTCCCGGCCCACCCGGGCCGCCCGGAACTTCAGCCGGCCGTCCTTGTTGATGGTGGCGCCCACCACCTGGTCCCCGGGCCTCTTGTCAACGGGCATGGATTCCCCCGTCAGCATGGACTCGTCCACGGCGGAGCTTCCCTCCACCACTTCCCCGTCCACCGGGATCTTCTCGCCGGGCCGGACCACCACCATCTGGCCCACCTGCACCTCCCCCACGGGGACCTGCATTTCGACCCCGTCCACGATGACGCTGGCGGTCCGGGGCCTCAGGCCCATCAGCCGCCGGATGGCCTCCGAGGCCCGTCCCTTGGCGCGGTCCTCCAGGTACCGGCCCAGGAGGACGATGGAGATGATCAGGGCTGCCGTATCGAAGTAGACGTCGCCCTGAAAGGTGCCGGGCATGGCCGTAACCAGCAGGCTGTAGACGTAGGCCGCGGTCGTGCCCAGGGCCACCAGCACATCCATGTTGGCCCGGCCGTGGCGTATGGCCCGGTAGCTCCCCGCGTAGAAGCGCCACCCCACGAAGAGCTGGACCGGCGTGGTCAGCCCCAGCAGGAGCCAGCTGTCGGCCCGGCTCCCGAAAGGCATGACCATCGACAGCACGAAGACCGGGATGGAGAGGGAGAAGCTGAATATGAGCAGCAGCGTCAGCCGCCGCCGCTCGCGGTCCCTGGCCCGCTGCTCGTAGTCCGGGGCCTCCTCCTCCGTGTCGGCAACGTTATAGCCGGCGTCGCGGATGGCCTTCTTCAGGCCGGCGATGCCGACGGCCTCCGGATTGTAGCGGACATAGGCCTTCTCGCTGGCCAGGTTCACCGAGACCGACACCACCCCCTCCAGCGAGTCCAGCGCGCTCTCTATGTTCCGGGCGCAGGTGGCGCAGGTCATGCCGGTTATGTCGAGTACAGCCTGGCCGAGGGCCACTCCGTACCCGGCCTCCTCGACCGTCTTCACCAGGTCCTTCTCGGCGACCTGCGACGGATCGTACTCCACCGTGGCCTTCTCCGAGGCCAGGTTGACCTCCGCCCGGGATACGGCGGGAAGCCGCGACAAGCTCTGCTCCACTGCGCCGGCGCAGGTGGCGCAACTCATGCCGGTTATCTGCAGCGTGCTTCTCCGGCTCGATGGTGCCATGAAACCCATGTTATCAGCATCGCCCCGGTCACGGAAGCGACCCACGTCTCGCTGGCGGGCGGGGCCCGCCGCCCCTGCCGCCGCCTCCCGGGCTGCTGTCCCAGGGCGCGTCTGGCGGGCGGGGCCCAAGATGGTATAATGTCTCCGGTTCCCCCGCTTCCGGAAAGACATAGCTGTGTTCACACACCTGCACGTCCATACTGAGTTCAGCCTGCTGGACGGCATGTGCCGCATCCCGCAGCTCCTGGCGCGCGTCAGGGACCTGGGCATGGACTCTCTGGCCATCACGGACCACGGGGCCCTTCACGGCGTGCTCGAGTTCTACCTCCAGGCCAGAGAGGCCGGGATCAAGCCCATCATCGGTTGCGAGGTCTACGTGGCGCCCAACGCCCGCCAGAGCCGGACCGCTGCTGACAAGGACCCCTTTCACCTGGTCCTGCTGGCCAGGGACGGGGTGGGGTACAAGAACCTGCTCAAGCTGGCGACGAAGGCCCACCTCGAAGGCTTCTACTACAAGCCCCGGGTGGACCGGGAGCTCCTGGCGGAGCACCATGAGGGCCTGGTGGCCCTTTCGGCCTGCCTCGGCGGCGAGATCCCGCGCCTCATCCTGGAAGGGCGTCTCCAGGATGCCGAGAAGAGCGCCGGGTGGCACCGGGAGGTCTTCGGCGACGGCCACTACTACCTGGAGGTCCAGAGGCACCCCCTGCCGGAGCTGGAGCGGGTCAACCAGGGGCTGGTGGACCTCAGCTCCAGGCTGAACATCCCCCTGGTGGCCACCAACGACGTGCACTACATAGAGCGGCAGGACGCCCGCTGGCAGGACCTGATGCTCTGCATCCAGACCAACACCACGGTCAAGGACGAGAAGCGGATGAAGATGCCCGGGGACTTCTTCTATCTCAAGACCCCGGAGGAAATGGCCGCCGAGTTCGCCGACCTGCCGGAGGCCCTGCGCAACACGGAGAGGATCGCCGGGCTCTGCCATCTGGAGCTGGAGTTCGGGCGGCTGCACCTGCCAGAGGTGGAGATAGCTCCCGGCCAGACCCCGGATGAGTACCTGGCGGAGCAATGCCGCCGCGGGCTGGAGCAGCGCTACGGCTCCAGCCCGGCCCCGGAGATCCAGGAGCGCCTGAAGTACGAGCTGGAGGTGGTGCGCCAGACCAGCTTCGCCCAGTACTTCCTGGTGGTCTGGGACATCGTGTCGTTCGCCCGCCGCCAGAAGATCCCCTGCGGGGTGCGCGGCAGCGCCGCGGCCAGCCTCATCCTCTACTGCCTGGGCATCACCGACGTCGACCCGCTGGAGCACCGGCTGGTCTTCGAGCGCTTCCTCAACATCGAGCGCAAGGAGATGCCGGACATCGACCTGGATTTCCAGGATGACCGCCGCGACGAGGTCATCTCCTACGTCGCCGGGAAGTACGGCCAGGACCACGTGGCCCAGATCATCACCTTCGGCACGCTGGGGGCCAGGGCCGCGTTGCGGGATGTGGGGCGGGCGCTGGGCCTGCCCTACGGCCAGGTGGACCAGGTGGCCAGGCTGGTGCCCTTCGGGGTCGGCATGACCCTGGACAAGGCCCTGCAGGAGAACGAGGACATGCGCCGCATGTACCAGGAGGACGCCATCGTCCGCAACCTGGTGGACTCCGCCCGGCACCTGGAGGGGGTATCCCGCCATGCCAGCACACACGCCGCCGGCATCGTCATCTCCCGAGACCCCCTGGTGGAGCACGTTCCGCTGCAGCAGGTGACCCGGGGCGAGGCCAAGGGCATGGCCATGACCCAGTTTGTCATGCAGGACATCGCCCGGGTGGGGCTGCTCAAGATGGACCTGCTGGGCCTGATCAACCTGACCACCCTGTCCCGGGCCCGGGACATCATCGCCCAGCACCGGGGGGTGGACCTGGACCTGCAGCGGCTGCCCCTGGACGATGCCCGGACCTTTGAGCTGCTGTCGGCGGGGGATACCGGGGGCGTCTTCCAGCTGGAAGGGTCCGGCATGAGGCGCTACCTGAAGGAGCTGCGGCCGGCCAAGTTCAGCGACGTGTCGGCCATGGTGGCCCTCTACCGCCCCGGCCCCATGGACCACATACCGCGGTTCATCAAGTCCAAGCAGGGCCTGGAGCCCATTACCTACCCCCATCCGTCCCTGGAGCGCATCCTCGAGGAGACCTACGGCGTCATCGTCTACCAGGACCAGGTGCTGTTCGTGGTCCGGGAGTTCGCCGGCTACAGCCTGGGCCAGGCGGACATCGTCCGCAAGGCGATGGGGAAGAAGATCCCCGAGATCATGCAGAAGGAGAGGGTCCGCTTTCTCGAAGGCGCCCAGAAGAAAGGGTTCTCACCGGAGGTGGCCCAGGAGGTCTTTGAGCTCATCGAGCCCTTCGCCGGCTATGCCTTCAACAAGGCCCACAGCGTCAGCTACGCCATGATCGCCTACCAGACGGCCTACCTGAAGGCCAACTACCCGGTGGAGTACATGACGGCCCTGCTGCTGTCGCACAGCGGCCAGCAGGAGAAGGTGGCCGCGGCCGTAGCCGACTGCCAGCGCATGGACATCAGGGTGCTGCCTCCCGACGTGAACCGCAGCCAGGCCAGCTTCAGCATCGAGGGCTCGGAGGCGCCGGCCATCCGGTACGGGCTGGCCGACATCAAGAACGTTGGGGCGGGCGCCGTGGCCCCCATCCTGGAAGCCCGCCGCAAGGGCGGGCCGTTCCAGTCCATCGAGGACTTCTGCCGCCGGGCCGACCTTCGCGGCCTCAACAAGAAGGTCATGGAGAGCCTGATCAAGGCCGGCGCCCTGGATTGCCTGGCCGGGCGTGGCGGGCTGCTGAACCAGATCGACCGCATCATGTCCCTGTCCCAGCGGGAGCAGAACCTGCGGGAGTCGGGCCAGGCCACCATGTTCGATTTGTGGGGGGCCGCCACCGCCACGCCCCTCCCCGAGATGAGGATCGAGGAGGTGGAGGTGTCCTACCGGGACAAGCTGGCCTGGGAGAAGGACCTGATCGGCGTGTACCTGTCCGGGCACCCGTTCTTTCAGGCCGCCCGGGAGCTCAAGTCCAGCACCACCGCCTTCTGCGGAGAGATCAACGCCGAGATGGCGGGCCAGACGGCGATCGTGGCCGGCCAGGTGGTCTCGGTGCGCCCCGGCGTCACCCGTAGCCGCCAGCCCTTCATCAGCGCCACGCTGGAGGACCTGGACGGAAGCGTGGAGGTCACCTGCTGGTCCCAGGTCTACCATCAGACGCAGGACCTGTGGATCGAGGGCAACATACTGCTGGTCCAGGGCAAGGTGAGGGCCCGCAACGACGGCGCCCAGCTGGTCTGCGACCAGGTGCGGCAGTACGAGCCGGGGAGGGAGAAGCCTCCGGAGCCGCCGGCCGCCCCCCGGCCGCGCCATGAGCGGCACCTCCTCCACCTGTCCATGGCCCAGACCGACAACTGGCGGGAGGATGTGGACCGGCTGGACGCGCTGGTGGAGATGCTTCGGAGCTACCCGGGAGAGGACGAGGTATCGCTGACCGTGGTCAGCGATGGCGAGCGCATCAGGCTGGATCTGCCCAGTATCGCCGTATGCTGTGGCCCGGAGCTGCGGCAGCGGCTGGCGGAGCTTCTGGGCGAGAGAAACCTCAGGGTGGAGAGGCTGCCGTCCTGACCCCGAATGAGACCAAAGTCGCATTCCCCATCTCCCGCCGACCGCTAGAATCCTCGTGTGTGATGTCGCCCGGGCGGCTCATGATATAATTGCGCCAGGAGGGTCAAACGGCCGGGGCGGGGACGATCCGCAGCAGCGCGGGGGCTCCCCGGCGGAGCCCAGGCTATCCATCAGGCGGTGAGGATCAGTACGCCCGTCGTGGCGGGACTGAACGGGCCGCCTTCCTGTCGCCCTTGTCCGGTGGACCATCCGGTCACCCTCCGGTGTAAGACTGGATCGAAAGGAGCAAAGCAGGCATGGGCATCTTTCTTACGGGCAAGGAGCTTCTGGACACGGCTGTCAACATAGAGAAGGCGGGCGCGGCCTTCTACGAAACGATGGTCGGATGCGCCAGGAGCCCGAAGGCCCAGACCGCATTCAAGTACCTCGCTGACCAGGAGAAGTCTCATATCGAGGCCTACCGGAAAATGCTCGGCTCGCTGACCGATTCCCCGCCGCCCGAGAGCTACACTGAGGAGTATGACCGGTACCTCAAGTCACTGGCCGACTCCGGCGTCTTCTCCAGCGAGAAGGAGGCCTGCAGCCTGGCGGAGAAGGCTGCCAGCGACGCTGAGGGCATAGACCTCGGCATCCGGGCGGAGAAGGACTCCATCCTGTTCTATACCGAGCTGCAGAACCTGGTGCGGCGGGCGGACGCCAAGGTGGTCAGCAGCATAATCGATGAGGAGCGGTCGCACCTGAAGCGGCTCTCCGAGCTCAAGGCGGGCCTGGCCAGGGGCTGAGGCCCGGGGCCCCGCCTCAGCATTAAGCACGCCTGATCAATAAGGAGGGAAGAGATGGCCTACTCTGCGAAAGACTACGGGAAACTCATAGGCATGACCGGTTTCAGCGAGACCCTGCTCAAGAACCACTTCACTCTCTACCAGGGCTATGTCACCAACACCAACAAGCTGCTGGACACGCTGGCGGCCATGGCCGCGGAGGGCAAGACCGGCACCCCGGAGTACGCGGAGCTCAAGCGGCGCCTGGGGTTCGAGTTCAACGGGATGAGGGTCCATGAGTACTACTTCGAGAACCTGGGCGGGAAAGCGGCCCCGGACAAGTCCGGGAAGCTGGGCCGGAAGCTGGCGGAGGAGTTCGGCAGCTGGGAGGCCTGGGAGAAGGACTTCAGGGGCACCGCCAGCATGAGAGGCATTGGCTGGGCCATCCTGTACCAGGATGTGGCCACCGGGCGCCTGATCAACCAGTGGATCAATGAGCACGAGACGGGGCACCTGGCCGGCGGCGCGCCGATACTGGTGCTGGACGTCTTCGAGCATGCCTTCATGATCGACTACGGGCTGAAGCGGCCGGACTACATAGAGGCCTTCTTCAAGAACATCGACTGGGCCGCGGTGGAGGGGCGCCTCAAGTAGGCCCAGCGGCAGCGGGCGGGCCAAAGCTCAGGCAGGGTGCTGCCTCAGTCAGGCTGCAGATCAGGCAGAGGGCTGACTCGGGCTGCCCGCAACCAGACAGACTCCAATAGACAGGGTGCTGCCCGGGGCACCCCCGGCGCCGCGCAGGGCGGGCCGGGGGTGAGACCTCGATCACAGCCGTATTCGGGTGTGGTCCGTTAAGGTTGGGGAAACGGGAGGTGCGAGATGAGCAGGGCATACCTGGACAACGCCGCCGGCACTCTGCTGCTTCCCGCGGTGCTGGAGGCCATGCTGCCCTTCTTCAAGGAGGCCTGTGGCAACCCGCAGTCCATCCACGACTGGGGGGACCGGGCCCGGGAGGCTGTGGACGAGGCCCGCGGCAGGGTGGCCGACCTCATCGGGGGCCGGCCGGAGGAGATCATCTTCACCTCCTGCGGCACCGAGTCCAACAACATGGCTGTCAAGGGCCTGGCCAGGGCCCAGGAGTCGAAGGGCAGGCACATTGTCATATCCTCCATCGAGCACTTCTCGGTGCTGCACTCCGCCCGCACCCTGGAGAAGCAGGGCTTTGAGGTCACCCTGGTGCCCGTGGACCACCAGGCCCTGGTTGATCCCGCGGAGGTGGCCCGCGCTCTGAGAAAGGACACGGTGCTGGTCTCCATAATGCTGGCCAATGCCGAGGTGGGCACCATCCAGCCCATGGCCGACATCGCCCGGGTGGTCAAGGAAGCCGGCATCACCCTGCACACCGATGCGGTGGCCGCGGCCGGCTCCATCCCCGTGGACGTCAGGAGGCTGGGCGTCGATGCCCTGAGCCTGTCCGCCGGCGCATTCTACGGGCCCAGGGGCGCCGGCGCCCTGTGGGTCAAGAAGGGCGTCCGGATCCTGCCCTTGCTGGACGGCGGCGTGCAGGAAGGGGGCCGTCGTCCCGGCACCGAGAATGTGCCGGCCATCGTGGGCATGGGCCTGGCGGCTCACCTGGCGGAGTCGGAGCTGGCGCCCCGCATGAGCCAGCTGGCCGCGCTGCGCGACCGGCTGGTACAGGGCCTGCTGTCCGGCATCGACCACGCCAGCCTGAGCGGCCACCCCACCCGCCGCCTGCCCGGGACGGCCAGCTTCCTGGTGGAGTTCATCGAAGGGGAGTCCATGCTGATGCTGCTGAACCAGAAGGGGATCGCCGCCTCCAGCGGGTCGGCCTGCACCTCCAGGGCGCTGAAGGCATCGCACGTTCTGACGGCCATGGGCGTCCCGCCGGAGCAGGCCCACGGTTCGCTCCTGTTCAGCTTCGGTATTCAGAACACCGCGGAGGACGTGGACCACGTGGTGGCCTCGCTGCCGCCGATCGTGGAGACGCTGCGACGGATGTCTCCGCTTTATGACAAGTTCGTGAAGGGGCAGAGAGGAGGGGATCAGCATGCCGATCTATAGCGAGAAGGTAATGGACCACTTCACCAACCCGCGGAATGTAGGGGAGATCCCGAATCCGGACGGCATTGGGGAGGAGGGCAACCCGGTCTGCGGCGACATGATGACCTTCCATATCAAGGTCAGGGACGGCCGGCTGGAGGACGTCAAGTTCAAGACCTTCGGCTGCGGGGCGGCCATAGCCGTCTCCAGCATGGTGAGCGAAATGGCCAAGGGGAAGACTATCGAAGAGGCGCGCGGCATCACTCCGGAGCTGGTGGCCAAAGAGCTCGAGGGCCTGCCCAAGAACAAGTTCCACTGCTCCAACCTGGGAGCGCAGGCCCTCAACAAGGCCATCGATGACTACCTGGCCAAACAGGGCCGGAGCGCCTAGCGCGGCGGCCGGGCGATGCGCCCGGGGCCGCTGAGGGCCATCAGAAGGCCGGCGCATCCAGGGAGCATCAGGAGGCAAGAAGCGTTCGGGGGGCAGCAGGGGATAACGCGTCCAGACAGCATCACGGGGCAGGACGCGTCTGGGCAGCACCAGGAGGTTAGACGATGGAGAAATCCAGGGGCAAGAAGGAATCCAGGGCGGCCAAATGCGACTGCCCTTTCTGTGAAGTGGATACGGAGGCGGACGCGCCATTCTGCCAGGCCTGCGGCGTGGAGATACGCTTCTGCATGAAGTGCAAGGCGGCGGCTCCGCGGGACGCCACGGCCTGTCCCACCTGCGGCGGCCCGCTGGCGACGGGTTAGGGGTGGGACGTGGCGGAGAAGATGACGCTGATCGTGTTCAGCGGTGAGCTGGACCGGGCGCTGGCTGCCCTGAACGTGGCCATAGGTGGGGCGTCCATGGGTATGGAGGTCAGCATGTTCTTCACCTTCTGGGGGCTGAACGTGATCAAGAAGAGCGATGGCCCTATCAGGAGCAAGGGCGTCATGAGGAAGATGCTCAACTTCATGAACCGGGGCGGCGCCCGCAGGCTGGGCCTGTCGCGCTTCCACATGCTGGGCGCCGGCAAGTGGATGATGGGCAAGCTGATGAAGGACACCCGGTTTCCCTCGGTCCAGGAGCTGCTGACCATGGCCCACCAGTCAGGGGTGAAGTTCGTGGCCTGCACCACCTCCATGGGCATCATGGGATTGGGCAAAGAAGCCTTCATCCCGGAGGTGGACAGCTTCGCCGGGGTGGCCACTTACCTGGCCGATGCCAGGGAGGGCCGGGTCAACCTGTTTGTCTGAGGAGGGGCTGGCATGAAGGCAGATGCAACGCTGGACTGTGTCGGCTTATACTGTCCTATGCCCATACATCAGACGGCCAACAAGCTGAAGGAGCTCCGGCCCGGACAGGTGCTGGAGGTGCTGGCCACTGACGAGGGCATCAAGGAGGATGCGCCGGCCTGGTGCCGGGCCACTGGGAACGAGCTGGTGGGCCTGGAAGAGGAGGGCGGCGAGATCAAGGTCTACATCCGGAAGAAGTGACGCGGCGGCCGGTCAGCGGCGCCCCGTCGCCACCGGCTGCCCGGCGCTGGAAGGGGTAAACATGCTTACGGTCGAAGGGCTATACGTAGAGACACACGGCAGGGAGATCCTGCACGGAGTCAACCTGAACATAGAGGCGGGCGAGACCCATGCGCTGTTCGGCCCGAACGGCAGCGGCAAGACCACCCTGCTGATGGCCATCATGGGCTTCCCCCGCTACCATATCACCCGGGGCCGCATCATCTTCAAGGGCCAGGACATCACCCGGGCCTCACTGGATGAGCGGGCGCGGCTGGGCATCGGCATGTCTTTCCAGCGGCCGCCGGTGGTGCGGGGGGTCAAGACCCGGGACATGGTGCGGGCCACCTCCCGGGGGCGGGAGGATGAGGAGGCGGTGGCCGGCCTGGCCGAGCGGCTGAACATGGGAGACCTGATGGACCGCGAGATCAACTACGGTTTCTCGGGCGGCGAGATCAAGCGCTCGGAGCTGCTGCAGCTGATGGTCCAGAAGCCGGACCTGGTGCTGCTGGACGAGCCGGAGTCCGGCGTCGACCTGGTCAACATCGCCCTCATCGGGGAGATGATCAACGAGCTGCTGCAGAAGGAGCAGAAACGCCACCGGACGCGCTCCGGCCTCATCATCACTCACACCGGCCACATCCTGGACTACGTCAACGCCTCCAAGGGCTACGTCCTGCTCAATGGAGTGGTGGCCTGCGAGCGCGACGCCCACGAATGCCTGGACAGCATCAAGCGGGGCGGCTATGAGGGGTGCGTCAAATGTCAGAACTAGCTCGGCCGTCGAAGCACCGGGAGCTGGCGGAGAAGGCCAGGGGGAAGAAGGCGGCCCTGGGAGAGGACATAGACCTGACCCGGTACTCCACCGCCGCCGGAGAGCACGCCTACCGGGAGAGACCGTCGGACATGCCGGCGGAGGACAAGGCCCAGCTGGCCAGCGTGGGGGTCACCCTGGACGATGCCAGCGGCCGGTCCGGCACCTTCCTGCAGATGGACCGGTCCGTGGTCCACAGCTCCGCCAGCCAGGAGGGGCTGGAGGTGATGGCGATCACTGAGGCCTTGAAGAAGTATGACTGGCTGCAGGACTACTGGTGGCAGGCCGTCAGCGTGGACCAGGACAAGTTCACCGCCGAGGCTGAGCTTGACCTGCAGAACGGCTACTTCATCCGGGCCCTGCCGGGAGCGAAGGTGATGTTCCCGGTCCAGGCCTGCCTCTACATCGCCCACAAGAACCTGGCCCAGAAGGTGCACAACATCATCATGGCGGAGGAGGACTCCGAGCTGCACATCATCACCGGCTGCGCCAGCCACCCCATGAACGCGTCGGGGCTGCACATCGGGGTCTCCGAGTTCTATATCAAGCGGGGGGCCAAAGTCACCTTTACCATGATCCACAACTGGGCGCCGGAGATCGAGGTGCGGCCCCGCAGCGGGGCAGTGCTGGAGGAAGGGGCCGTTTTTCTCAGCAACTACGTCTGCATGAAGCCGGTCCACACGCTGCAGATGTACCCGGTGGCCCGGTGCGACGGCGAGAATGCCATCGTCAGGTTCAACACCATCCTGGTGGCCACCCCCGGGTCAACCCTGGACACCGGCTCCCGCGTCCTGCTCAATGGCCGGGGGTCCCGGGCCGAGATCGTGGCCCGCACCATCACCACCGGGGGCACCATCATATCCCGGGGGCACATCGCCGGCAGCGCGCCGGAGGTGAAGGGGCACCTGGAGTGCCGCGGCCTCATCCTGTCGGAGCGCGGCATCATCCATGCCATCCCGGAGCTCAAGGGCGAGATAGCCGGGATCGACCTGTCCCACGAAGCGGCGGTGGGCAAGATCGCCGAGGAAGAGGTGGAGTACCTCATGTCCCGCGGCCTGAGCCGCGATGAGGCCACCTCCATGATCGTCCGGGGCTTTCTCCACGTGGACATCGAAGGCCTTCCCCGCGAGCTGGCCCAAGAGCTGGAGCGGGCCGTCGAGGTCAGCGAGAAGGACCTCTTCTGACGGGGGCGCCCGGCCCCGGCTCGCTTCCCGGCCCTGGCCGCTGCCGGCCGCAATCTAATGTGAAGGGAGATACTGAGACACCGATGAATACCAAGGCGCTCCACCGGTTGACCTACGGGCTGTACATCATCTGTTCCAAGAAAGGGGAGAAGTTCAATGGCCAGGTGGCCAACACGGTGGTCCAGACCTCCTCTGAGCCGCCCACCATCTCCGTCTGCGTGAACAAGGGCAACCTGACGCACCAGTACATCCGCGACAGCGGCGTATTCACCGTCTCCGTGCTGGGCCAGGACACGCCCCTCAGCTTCATCGGCCAGTTCGGCTTCAAGTCCGGCCGGGACATCAACAAGTTCGAAGGGGTCAACTACAGGCTGGGCGAGACCGGGGCGCCGATAGTCCAGGACCACGCCCTGGCCTACATGGAGGCCAGGGTGATCGCGGAGATGGACGTGGGCACCCACACCGACTTCCTGGGCCAGCTGGTCGGCGCCGACATCCTGAAGGAAGGCGAGCCCATGACCTATGCCTACTACCTGGAGACCAAGCGCGGCACAACGCCGAAGTCCGCGCCATCGTATATCGTTGAGGAGAAGAAGGAGGCCGCGAAGGTAAAGATGGCGAAATACGAATGCACCGCCTGCGGCTACATCTACGATCCGGAGATAGGCGATCCGGACGGCGGAGTGGCGGCGGGGACTGCCTTTGAGAATCTGCCGGACAGCTGGGTCTGCCCGGTGTGTGGCGCCGCGAAGAGCGACTTCCGGAAGATCGAGGGCTAAGCCGGCGGCCGGGAGAACCGTGATCCCGGCCGCTTCTCAGCGGAACTCCAGCACGCAGCGCTCGGAGCCGGTGCAGATCTCGGACCTCCGGTCGCAGCGCAATCCGGGGCCGAACTCGGCTGCCCAGACCGAGTGCTCCGTGCCGCAGATGCGTGTGCCCACCTTGCCCGACAGGTCCTTCCGGCCGGACTTGACCATGGCTTCATGCCAGGGGCAGCGGCTGATGCTGACCGTGAAGCCTCCGGGCGCCTCCTGCACCTCGAACCCGAAGCCCTCGATGGAAAGCTTGGTGGTGAAGCACTCGCGCAGCGCGTCCAGCCCGGGGGCCATGCCGGCCGCGTCCTTCAGCATGCGGGCCTGGATCTTGGGGAACGCCTTCCACACCTCGTCGTCCAGGTCCAGGGCCGGGCCGAACCCGTAGGCGGCCTCCGCCTTCATGAACCACAGGCCGTCGATGGCCGTGTAGCTGCGGCGGAAGAAATCAGCGACCTGCCTGTCGTTGAGATTGAGCATGATGTCAGCCTCCTCTGCGCTGCCGGTGGCCCTCTGCGGATCCGGTTTCAGTATAGCAGACAAATGATCTATAATCGTCTGGTCGTTCTCGAACGCCGGCCATGAAGATCAACCTGCGCGAAGCTGTCATTGCCCTGCTCATATTCGTGGTGGTCTTTGCCGCGGTGCAGGTGAGCATGGGGTCCTACCGGGTGGAGATGCAGAGCATGGAGCCCACCTTCCTTCCGGCGGACTGCATCATGGTCGACAAGCTCAGCTACCGCTGGGGCTCCCCGGGCCGGGGTGATGTGGTGGTGCTGTGGCCCCCGGAGCCGTACCGCCAGGACAACCCCTACATCAAGCGGGTCATCGGGCTGCCGGGGGAGACGGTGAGGACGGACGCGGAAGGCCAGGTCTACATCAAGGACAGCAGCGGGAGCGAGTTCCTGCTCGTCGAGGACCCGGACCTGCCCCCCTGCGGGGTCCGGAACCGCAGCTGGGCCCTCGGCGACGGCCAGTACTTCGTGATGGGGGACAACCGCGGCAACAGCCAGGACTCCACGGCCTTCGGCCCGGTGGAGAAGGAGGATTTCGTGGGGAAGACCTGGCTGCGCTACTGGCCGATGTCCCGGTTCGGGCTGACTCCGCACTACGCCTGCTGGCTGGAGCCTGCCGGCGAGCTGCAGCCAGCAGGCGACTATGCCATGGCCACGTCCAGGACCATCATGAGGGCGAAGCCGACGATGGCGCCGGTGGTGGCCCAGTCGCTGTGGCTGCGCCGCTGAGATTCGGGGATGAGCTCTTCTATGACCACAAACATCATGGCGCCCGCGGCAAATCCCATGGCGTAGGGCATGATGGGCCGGGAGAAGATCACGGCGGCGGCGCCCATGACGCCGGCGATGGGCTCGACCATCCCCGACAGCTGCCCGAACCAGAAGCTCCTGCCGGCGGACAACCCCTCGCGGCGCAGGGGCAGGGCCACCGCCAGCCCTTCAGGCACGTTCTGCAGCCCCATGGCCACTGCCAGGGCGACGGCCCCGGCCACGGTCGCCGCCGGCTCCCCGGCCGCCGCCGCGCCGAAGGCCACACCCACGGCCAGGCCCTCCGGTATGTGGTGCAGCACGATGGCCAGAACCAGGAGGGTGGTGCGGTGCCATCCGGTCTTCACCCCCTCCAGGCCGCCGGCTTGGCCCGTGTGAAGGTGGGGCAGGACCACGTCCACCAGGCGCAGGAAGACCACTCCGAGGGCGAACCCCGCCAGGGGAGCAAACCAGGCGGGCGGCCCCCCTTCCTGGTCCAGCTCGATGGCCGGAGCCAGCAGCGACCAGAAGCTGGCCGCGATCATCACCCCGGCGGCGAAGCCGAGGGCGGTGTCGAAGGCCCTCTTGCTGGGAGCCCGGGTGGCGAAAACGGCGGATGCTCCCAGGGCCACCATGGACCAGGTGAAGCAGGTGGCCAGCAGCGCCTGGACTATCGGGTGCAGGCCCTCGATGAAGTCGATCACGGTCAGGCCCGATTCTAGCACAAGGCATGGCTGGCGCACAGGGCCTCAAAGGGCAGCGCGCAGCCCGGCCGCTGCCGCCTTCCAGACCTCAAGCATTCTGGCGGGCCCCTGGCAACAGCGGCGGCCCGGGGCCGGCCGGCCGCCCTCAACCGACGACGTGCCGGCGGACAGCCCTCAGCCGACGACGTGCCGGCGGACCGCCAGGGCCGCGGCCTCGGTGCGGTTGGAGACGCCCAGCTTGCGGATGATGTTGGTCACGTGAAAGCGCACCGTGGACGGGCTGATCACCATCTCCGCCGCCACCCTGGCATTGCTGTGCCCATCCACCAGCAGGGCCAGTATCTTCAGCTCTGTCTGCGTGAGGTGATACTCCCTGGCGGTGAGCATGGCGGCCGTCCGCCCGGCCCACGCCCCCTCCGTCCCGGACTGGCCGCTGATGTCACGGAAGTATATGACCAGGCCGTTCACGGCCCGGTTGTTCATCTGATTGGTGGCCCAGACATCTATGGCGTGCCAGGTGCCGTCCTTGTGCCTCGCCCGAAGGTGAGCCCGGTCGCTGCCCCCCGGGATCTGGGACACGCGGCTGAGCCGGTGGGCCGTCTTGCGCATGTCCTCGGGGTGAATCAGGCCCAGCACGTGCTCCCCTACCAGGTCTCCCAGCTCGTAGCCCAGGATACCGGCCGTGGCCCGGTTCTGGTACATCACCTCCATCTTGGGGCCCAGTATGACCACCCCGTCCAGGGAGTTCTCCACCAGCGCCCGGAAGGTCTCCGGCTGGACGCCGGGAGGGTCCGCTCCGTCCCCCTCCGGGAGCCCCGGTGATCGCCCTCCCGCGGCCCTCTTCCGCCCGGCCCCGCGCCGCCGTCCGGCCCCGGGCTCGTTCCCCAGCGATCGCAGCACGCTGATGGCCCGGGCGTCCACCCGGCGCGCCAGCTCCGGAGGCAGCTTCCCGGCCAGGCCGAAGAGCTCGTCGGTCTCGGCGTCCGCGGCTCCGAAGGCCCGGGCCAGGGACTGGATGACCTTCTGGCGCGGCGGCGATAGGGACCCGGTCTCCAGCTTGCTGATGTAGGCGTAGCTAACGCCGGCCTTCGCTGCCAGCTCTCGCTGGGTCAGGCCCCGGGTCTTCCGCAGCTCCCTGAGACGCTGTCCGAAGTTCACTGGCGGTCTCCACCTGGACGATCATCCTAAGCGCTGTTGCGCTGAGTGTCAACTGATACCTGCCGGCACCCCCGGCCCGGCACAGGCCTCAACCCAGGCCGTAGACCACGGCGTTCGCTTCCCTGATGGCCTTGTCGATCAGGCCCAGGCCCGACACATCACCCACCGTGTGCGCCTCGGCCACCAGGCCCTTGCAGGCCTCGAAGAGCTCGGTCCCGGGCTCGACGCTGCCGGCCAGCAGCACCCAGTCCGCCCGGATCAGGCGCTCCGCCCCGGCGTAGTGCGGCTTGAACCAGGCGCCCTCGGATGTGATGCGGGTGACCTCGCACTCGGTGTGCATGGTGATCCCCAGCCGGCGCATGCGCTCTATGTGCTCTGCGCGCCGCTTCCCGCCGATCTCCGGGGCCAGCTCCTCGAGGGCGTCGATCACCGTCACCGGGCGCCCGTCGCGGGCCAGGAACTCGGCCGACTCAATGGCGGCCAGATCGCCGCCCACGATCACCACCGAGCCGCGGCCGATGACGGGCATCCAGGACTGGGTGAGCCGGCGCAGCCTTCCCGGCGTCATCACCTTCTGCATCAGGCCCCCTCCCAGCCGCAAACCCAGCTTGAGATACCCGGGGACTCTGGCGGCCCCATCGGCCGGGACCTCCCCGAACATCAGGTGATGCAGCATGGGGCCGGTGATGACGTTGGGCAGGTGGTCCCCCTCTATCCTGGGGACCGCCACCCGGCCGCCGGTGGCGTCAATGAAGACGTCGGGCTCCTCCTGCTTCACCAGCTCCGGCGTGACCGTCACGCCCAGCCTCACCGTGACCGGCAGCTTCTTCACCTGGACCAGCAGGTAGTCCAGGAACGTCTCGTTGTCCGGATGGACGGTGCAGGCGGTCACCAGGGCGCCACCCAGGCGGCGGTGGCGATCGTACAGGGTGACCCGGTGGCCGCGGAGCGCGGCCACGCGGGCGGCCTCCAGTCCTCCGGGCCCGGCCCCGGCGATCATGACCTTCTTCGGCACGGCCGCCCGGCCTTCCCAAGGGTAGGCCTCCTCCTGGCCCATGCGGGCATTGACGGCGCAGTGCACGTCTTCCAGTCTCATGAGCGAGTCCACGCAGGTCAGGCAGCGCACGCAGCGGCGGATGTCCTCCAGGCGGTCCTCGGCCACCTTGCGGGGGAGCTCCGGATCGGCCAGCAGGGGGCGGCCCATCACGATGGCGTCGCACCACCCCTTCCTCAGGAGCTCCTCTCCCAGGGCCGGATCATGGATGCAGCCTACCGGCATGACCGGGACGCTCACCACCTCCTTGATGGCGTGGGCTGCGGGCACGTTGAAGCCGCAGGCGTAGTTGGCGCCGGCGATGATCTGGTCCACCAGGGAGGTGATGACGCCCCCGGAGATGTGGAAGCAGTCCACCCCCGCCGCCTCCAGGATGGGGGCGATGCGCTGGGTGTCGGTGATGTCGCGCCCGCTGCTGGCGCCGCCGATGGTCTCGTCGCCGGAGATGCGCACGGTGACCGGAAAGTCGGCCCCGGCCTTCTCCTTGATCCTCTTGATGACCTCGACCGGCAGCCTCACCCGCCCCTCCACCGTGTGCCCGATGTACTGGCCGTCCTCGCGCTTGTTGCGCAGCGGAGAGAGGAAGGACCCCAGCAGCATGTAGTTGTGGGCCATGTGCACCTCGACGCCGTCGTAGCCGGCCTCGCGGGCGCGGCGGGCAGCGTCGGCGTACATCTCCACCAGGGCCGGCAGCTCCTCGTCCGCCAGCTCCCGGCAGACCTGTGAGGTGGACTCGGAGCGGTTCACCGACGGGCCGATGGCCGGCATGTTCTCGAAGAAGGGGGCCAGCGACTCCGGCCCGGGGTGGCTGATCTGGGGGAAGATGCGGGCCCCGAACTGGTGCACGGCATCCGTCAGGCGCCGGTGGGCCTCGATCTGGGAGTCGCTGTGCAGGCCCGACGAGAGCGGCTGATAGCGGTGCAGGGGGTCCACCGAGTTGACCTCAGTGGTGATCAGCCCCACGCCGCCCCGGGCGCGCTCCGCCCAGTAGGCAATCTGCCGGTCCGAAGGCGTCTCCTCCGGGTTGCACCAGACGGGTGTCATGGGAGCCATGACCATCCGGTTCTTGATCTCCAGGCGGCCGATCTTCCACGGCGACAGCAGTGTGTTGAGTTTCGGCATGCGCTCTACCCCCTTGGGCCCCGCGGCGGCCGGCGCTAGGGCTTGAAGTCCTTGAAATCGCTGAACTCGGTTATCCCGGCGATCTTGCTGGTCAGCTCCACGCTGGGCTGGCTGGGCTTGTACACCTGGAGGGGGAGCATCTTCTTCATGTTGCCGGAGAGCCTGATCTTGTGCTTGATGTAGCCCCGCATGCCCACGGACCAGTCGTTCTGGACCAGGATCTTGTAGGCGTACTCGGCCGGCATGGACATGTCCACGTCCGCCCCGTCCACGAACCCCTTCTGGATGATGCCGTGGTTCATGGCCATCGCCACCTCGCCGGCGGCCGTCGCCACCTTCAGGTTGACGGTGACATCGGTCATGGCTTTGGGCATCTGGAGGTCGCCGGCGGCCCGGGTCAGCTCGTCCACCCTGGCAAACCACTCGTCGGACAGGAACTCAGCCATATCCCCCCTTTCGTTGTGCCGCCCAGCCGGGCCCTGCGCCGCCCGGAAAGCCTTCGGCGGCGGCCGGGCATGCTGTGGATTATACTATAGGACGGCGCCGGCCGGCATAGCCCAGGTGGACGGATGACGTGCCGCCAGCGTCAGCCGCTGGCGCATTTGCAGTATGATGATGCTGGGCATCTGGCTCGGAATGCAGGAAAAAGCCCATTTGATGAAGGCATTTGCGCACCCGGCCCGTTACGTGGATAATGAGGTGGGCCCGGGCGGGCCCGGAGGTGTGTCTTGAGTTCCTTTCAGAATCTGTTCAGCCCGGTGCGCATCGGCTCCATGGAGCTGCGGAACCGGCTGGCCATGGCCCCCATGACCACCAGCTGGTCTGGCCCGGGGGACACCGTCAGCCAGCGTCTGATCGACTATCATGTGGCGCGGGCGAAGGGCGGTGTGGGGCTGATCACCTTTGAGGTGTGCACCGTGGACCAGAAGTTCCCGTACCAGTGGCACACCGTGGGGCTCTGGGGGGACCATCTGATTCCCGGGCATGTGGAGCTGACCAGGGCGGTGCACGCCCATGGGGCGAAGATAGTGCCCCAGATCTCCCACCCCGGCCCGGAATCAGCGGCACCGTTCGTCAACCAGACTGAGACGGTGGGCCCGTCGGTCTGCATATCACCCCAGACGGGGCAGACCTGCCGCGAGCTGACCGTGGAGGAGATCGAGATCATCATCGAGCAGTACGGCCAGGCGGCCCGCCGGGCCCGCGAGGCGGGGTACGACGGAATGGAGCTGCACTGCGCCCACATCTACATGATGTGCGGTTCCTTCCTGTCTCCGGTGCGCAATCACCGCACCGACGCCTACAGCGGCGCCACGGTGGAGGGCCGCCTGAAGTTCCCCCTGGCGGTCATCCGGAGCATGAAGGCCGGGGCCGGCCGGGACTTCCCCCTGATCCTTCGCATATCCGGTGACGAGCGCCACCCCCAGGGGCGCGACCTCAAGGGCACCCTGGAGATCATACCCCGGCTGACGGAGGCCGGCGTGGACGCCTTCCACGTGTCGGGCGGGAATATCGACCGGCTGACCATCGGCATCATCGCCGGGTCCAGCTACCCCTGGGGCTACAACGTCCCGGAGGCCGCCGCCATCAAGAAGGTCACGAAGGCCGCCGTGATGGTGGTGGGCCGCATTCACGACCCGGAGATGGCCGAGGAGGTGCTGCAGGCGGGGCAGGCGGATGTCATCGTCATGGGGCGCCCGCTGCTGGCGGACCCGGAGCTGCCCAACAAGGCCGCCAGGGGAGACCTGGCGCGCCTGCGCCGCTGCATCTCCTGCGAGAACTGCTTCGACTCCTGCGCCGAGGGCGATCTGACCCAGATGCACTGCGCCATAAACGCCTTCACCGGCAAGGAGGGGCAACTCAGCCTGGAGAAGGCCGCCAGGCCCAAGAAGGTGATGGTGATTGGCGGGGGGCCCGCCGGCATGGAGGCAGCGCGCGTGGCCGCCCTGAGGGGCCACTCGGTGACGCTCTACGAGAAGCAGGCCAGGCTGGCCGGCTCGCTTCTTTTTGCCAACACGGTCCACCCCGACAACGACCGGCTCCTGGCGTACCTGCTGGCGGAGATGAAGGCCCTGCCCATAGAGGTCAAGCTGGGGCAGGAGGTGACGCCGGCCCTGGTCCAGGCGGTCAAGCCCGACGCGGTCATCCTGGCCGCCGGGCCCCGCATCGTGATCCCGCCCATCCGCGGCGCTGAGGGCCGCAACGTCTTCGGCGCGCCGGACATGAAGAAGATGCTGGCGGGAGAGGCCGGCGGGCCGGGCACGGCCAAGCTACCGGCCTGGCAGAGGCTGGGCCTGCGGGTGGCCGGTCCCTTCATGAAGCGCTTCCTTAATCCGCCGCTGATCAGGCGCCTCACCCGGTACTGGATGCCCCTGGGGAAGCGGGTGGTGGTCATTGGGGGCGACCTCGGGGCCTGCGAGCTGGCGACCTTCCTGGCGGAGCGGGGGCGCCAGGTGACCATGCTGGATAGCGGCAAGAAGGTGGCCCCCGAGGTGGGGTCCAAGAGAAGAGGCGAGGTCCGGGATGGCCTGGAGAAGGCGAAGGTGACGGTGATCAGCGGGGCGGCCTGCCAGGAGATCACCGCCGATGGCGTCATCTACACCGTGAAGGGCGAGAAGAATACCGCCAAAGGCGACAAGGCCACGGCCCTGGCCGACACGGTGGTGCTGGCAGGGGATGTTGAGCCCAACCTGGAGCTGCAGAAGGCGCTGGAGGGCAAGGTGGCCGAGCTCTATGCCGTCGGCGACTGCAACGGGTTGGGGCTGATCAGGAGGGCCATTCACGACGGCGCCGCGGCCGCCTGCCGGCTCTGAGCCGGCTGGCGCGCCTGCCGGCTCTAAGCCGGCTGGAGGCAGTTGCCGGCGATCGCCGGCCGTGTGCGAAGCGACTTGAGAATTGGGAAGAGGCCGCCGGCAACGCGCGGCGGCAGAGGAGGGTGACTTGACTGACAAACCGTTCACCAGGCTGTTCAGCCCCATCAAGATCGGAACCATGGAGCTGAAGAACCGCATCGCCCTGGCCCCCATGGACACCGACTTCGTCAACCAGGATGGGACGGTGAACGAGCGGTACCATGACTATATCGAGGCCAGGGCGAAGGGAGGGGTGGGGCTCCTCATCCTGGAGGTCACCTCCGTAGATGGCAAGTACCCGTACGTGCCCCACACGGTGGGCATGTGGGACGACATCCAGATCGCCCCCATGCGGCGCCTGACGGATGCCATCCACGCCCATGGGTCCCGGCTCATTCCTCAGATAGCCCACCCGGGCCCCGAGTCCGTCTGTTTCATGAACCAGGTGCAGCCGGTGGGCCCGTCTCCGGCCATGTGTTTCACCTATAAGACCACCTGCCGGGAGGTGTCAGTGGAGGAGATCGCTCACATCGTGGAGCAGTTCGGCGACGCCGCCCGGCGGGCCCGGGAGTCCGGCTGCGATGGCATCGAGCTGCACTCAGCCCACTGCTACATGCTGCTGGGGTCCTTCATATCAGCGCTGCGGAACAAGCGGTCAGACGCCTATGGCGGCTCTATCGAGTCGCGCCTGCGGATCCATCTGCAGGTGCTGCGCAATATACAGGCCAAGGCCGGCCCGGACTTCCCCATCGTCATGCGGCTCTCCGGCGATGAGCTGACGCCCGGCGGGCGGGACATCGAGGAGACGAAGTACATCGCTCCCATGCTGGTTGAGGCTGGCGTGCACGCCTTCGAGATCTCCAGCGGCACCTTCCCCCAGATGTCCTGGCGCATCCTGCCTCCTCACGGCACTCCCATGGGCCTCAACGTGCCTTATGCAGCGGCGGTGAAGCAGGTAGTGAACGTGCCCGTATTCACGGTGGGGCGGATCACCGACCCCCGGCTGGCCGAGTCCATACTGGAGCGCAACCAGGCGGACGTCATCGTCCTGGGGCGGGCGCTGCTGGCCGACCCGGAGTGGCCCAAGAAGGCCGCCGCAGGGCACCTGGACGATATCACCCCCTGCATCGGCTGCGGCCTGGGATGCATATCGGGGAGGGAGAGCCACCCCATGACCTGCCTCATGAACCCCTCAGTGGGCCGGGAGAGGGAGATGGAGGCCGGCCTGGCCCCGGCGGCAAAGGCGAAGAAGGTGATGGTCATCGGCGGCGGCCCTGGCGGGCTGCACGCGGCCATGGTGGCCGCCCGGAGAGGGCACCAGGTCACCCTCTACGAAAAGCAGGACCGGGTGGGCGGCCAGTTCAACCTGGCGGTCATACCGCCCGGGAAGCAGGAGCTGACCAAGGCCACCCAGTTCCTGGCGCGCCAGGTGGAGAAAGCCGGGGTGAAGGTGCACCTCAAACAGGAGGTCACCCCGGCCGCGGTGGAGCGGGAGAAGCCGGACGTGGCCATCGTGGCTACGGGCGGGGAGGCGCTGGTGCTGAACATACCCGGCGTCAAGGGCAGGAACGTGGTCACCGCCCATGACGTGCTTTCAGGCAGGGTGCCCCGCCCCCATGGCGACGTGCTGATCATCGGCGGCGGCATGGTGGGCCTGGAGACCGCCGAATACCTGGCGCACCCGGGGTTCAACCCCATCGTGGGCCGGACCTCGGTCACCGTGGTGGAGATGATGGGCGGGGTGGGGATGGACATGGTGCCCGAAGGGCGGACGCTGCTCATGGAGCGGCTGCACCACGCCCAGGTCAGGATACTGACCAACCGCAAGGTCCGGGAGATCCTCCCGGACGGTGTGGTGGTGGTGGACACCATCATCGAGACCAGGCCCGACCGCAGCGTGGTCTGCCGGGAAGGCGATCGTGACGAGGCCATCCGGGGCATGAGGACCATCGTTCTGGCCATGGGGGCCAGGGCCTTCGACCCGCTCTCCGCCGAGCTCAAGCCGAGGGTGCCCGAGGTGTACGTCATCGGTGACGCGAAGAAGCCCCGGAAGGCGCTGGAGGCCATCGCCGAGGCGGCCGAGGTGGCCCGGAAGATCTAATCAGTCGCCCTCCGGGCCCGAGAGGTGGCCCGGAAGATCTAATCAGCCGCCTGGAGGCCCGGGCATCAGCAGCACCGGCTTGATGGTCCGCCCCTGCCTGGCGTCCCCGACGGCCCGGTTTATGGATCGGAAGCTGTAGAACTTCACCAGGCGCTCGAATGGGAAGCGCCCTGCCTTCCACGCCTGGATCAGCCGGGGGATGAAGTCCTGTGGCACGGCGTCACCCTGGACGATGCCGACGATCCTCCGGCCTCCCGGCAGCCGCTCCCCGCCGGCAGGGTTGGCAATCATGGCTGTGATGCCCCTGGGATTCAGCACCTCGCGGGCCAGCCGCTCCATCTGCGGGTCTCCGGTGGTCTCCAGGACGTAGTCCACCCCGCCGCCGGTGATTCGCTTTAGGGCCGTGCTGACGTCGACGTCCCCATGCCGGCTGTCGATGGCATGGCTGGCCCCCAGCTCGAGCGCCAGCTTCAGCCTGGCGCGCCGGATGTCGACCGCAACGATGGGCATGGCCCTGACCATGGCGGCGGCCATCACGGCCGCCAGGCCCACGGCCCTGGCGCCGAACACCGCCATGCTTTGTCCCGCGGAGATGCGCAGTGAGTTCAAGACCGTCCCGGCCCCCGTCTGCAGGCCGCAGCCCAGCGGCGCCAGAAGCTGCAGAGGCAGGTTCGGGGCTACCCTGACGGCATTGCGCTCGGTAACCACGGCGAAGGTGGCCATGGATGACTGCCCGAAGAAGTGCCCCCGGATGCCGCCTGGCTGCAGGGCGTTGCTGCCATCGAGACGCTGGAAGCCGAAATTGGCTTCATAGAAGCGCCGGCAATGGGCCGGCCGGCCGCGGCGGCACTCGCTGCAGGCGCCGCAGGACTGGTACGAGAGGACCACATGATCGCCGCTCTTCAAGCCGCTGACCAGCCCGCCTGCCTGCTCGACGATCCCCGCGCCTTCGTGACCCAGCACCAACGGACCGTCGGCATCCTCCCAGTGGTCGCAATACGTTATGTCAGTGTGGCAGATCCCGGAGGCCGCTATGCGCACCAGAACCTCATCGTCGCGGGGTCCCTCGAGATCCAGGCGCTCGATACGGAACGGCCCGCCCCTCTGGCGCAGCACCGCGGCGTGTATCTCCCGGAGCCGGGCGCTTGCCTCCCGGCGGGCAGGCGCCGGCCGCGCCGTCACCGCCGTCCCCTGACGATGCCCTGCCTGTGGATGCCCATGGCCTAATCCTCAGGCGCTGCTGCTTTGCCCTGAGGCGGCGGATCATCCGCGGCCGCTTTCGGCAGCTCCGGGGCGGCCGGATCACCCTTCGCCTCCGCCGGGTCCGCACCGACCGGGTTCCCCGGCCCGGCGGCCGGGGCCGCCTTTCCTGGTCTCCTGAAGATCTTCGTTCTGATCAGGGCGAAGATCTCGTGGCGCTCCGTCCTCCACAGGTGAATGGCCGCGGGCATTATCGAGATGACGATGACCGCCAGGACGATGAGCAGGAAGTAGCGGTCGAGAACGTCCGGGGGGATGGCATCGGCCAGAAAGTAGCCGGCCAGAGTCACCCCGACGGCCCAGATCAGGCCGCCAAACAGGTTGAAGAACATGAAGCGGCGCCAGCGCATACTGACTGCGCCGGCCACGATAGGCACGAAGGTGCGAATGAAGGGCATGAACCGGGCGATGGTGATGGTCTTCCCGCCGTGCTTGTCGTAGAAGCCCTTGGCCGCCAGCAGGTTCTTGGGCCGGAAGAGCAGCGACTGGGGCCGCCTGAAGAGCGGCGGGCCCGCCTTGCGGCCGAACCAGTAGCCCACGTTGTCCCCCAGCACCGCGGCGGCGAAGAGGAGCGGCAGGAGCACCCAGAGGCTGAGCTTCACCTCTTCGCCAGCGGAGAGCGTTACTCCCTTGTAGGCCAGCAACCCCGCCGTCAGCAGCAGGCTGTCACCAGGCAGGAAGAATCCGAAGAAGAGGCCGGACTCGGCGAAGATAATGGCGAACAGGATGCAGTAGACGGCCGCCGGCCCGTAGTCCCTGACCAGTTCCTCCAGGGGTATGAAGTTCATCTAGATTGAGTCTCTCATTGCCGTTCCGCCATGCCGCACAGGCCAGGAGTATTATACAGGGAAACCGGCGGAGGGGCCCGCGGGCTGGAGGAACCGTGCTCAGTGACCGCGGTCCAGCAGGTTTCCGGAGGCGGCCTGGTGGGCCAGGCGGGCCGGCTCGGGCAGCCGGTATCCGCGGCAGCACCGGCTGACCCAGGCTATGGCTGCCCTCAGGTCCACCCTGTGGCCGATGGACACGTAGACCGGCCGCACCCCGTCCCTGGTGCGCAGCGCGGCCCCCACCACCTCCCCCTGGTGCTTTATCCGGGCAGTGCTGCCCCGTGCCGCGGCCAGGGGCCGGTGGGTGCCGCAGAGGAGGGATTTGGCGCAGCCGATGGTGGGGACGTCCAGGATCACCCCCAGGTGCGAGGCAATGCCGCAGCGCCGGGGGTGGGCTAGGCCCTGCCCGTCCACCAGGATCAGGTCCGGCGTCAGCTTCAGCCTGGCGTAGGCGGCCAGGATCACCGGAGCCTCCCGGAACGAGAGCAGGCCGGGTATGTACGGGAAGTCCACCACCTGCTCCACCAAGCCGATCTCGGCTACCTGCAGGTCCGGGTACGAGAGCACCACCACCGTCCCCCGCACCCGCCCCTGGAACCGGGGGGCGGAGATGTCCACCCCGGCGATCAGCCGGGGAGCGCGCACCTCGTTCCGCTTCGAAACCAGGCCCGCCACCTTCAGCTGGATGTCGCGGGCCTCGGCCGTGGTCACCTTCCACGGGTGGAGAGGCTTGGCCGGCATGGCTCGATTATAGGGCATCGCCCTGCAATCCGAAATCTTGACAGCGCCGGCTGCGCTTGGTAAGCTGCGTTCTCAAATGGCTGGCCTGGTCTACGTCTTCACTGGTGATGGAAAGGGCAAGACATCCGCGGCCCTGGGGATAGCCCTGCGGGCCGCGGGCCACGGGCTGCGCACCCACATCACCTTCTTCATGAAGGGCGAATACCCGTACGGGGAGCAGAAGACGCTGGGCCTGCTGCCCAACATCAGCGTGGCCCGCTTCGGCAGCCTGGAGTTCGTCGATCCGAACAATGTCAAGCCCGAGGAAAAGGAGCAGGCCCGGCTGGCTCTGGAGAACGCCCGGGTGGCCGCGCACAGCGGCCATATCGACCTCATCATCCTCGACGAGGTCAACGTGGCGGCCGCCTGGAAGCTGGTCGATGTGGCTGATGTACTGCGCTTCATCAAGGAGAGGCCGGAGAACCTGGACGTGATACTGACCGGGCGGCACGCCGACCCGGAGGTTATCGCCATCGCCGACCTGGTGACCGAGATGAAGGAGATCAAGCACCCTCACCGGAAGGGCATTCCCTCCCGGAAGGGCATCGACTTCTAGGGGGATTCTGGACCTTTGATTCCCCGGCTTCTTCTGGCTACCAGGAACGCCGGCAAGGCGCGCGAGTTCGCCCGGCTCCTTGAGGGCTCTCCTTTCGAGCTGACGACCCTTGATGCCGAGGGCATTCCGGGCGACGTCGAAGAGTCGGGGAGGACCTTCCGGGAGAATGCCTGCCTCAAGGCCGCCGGCTATGCCCTGGACGAGCGCTTCCTGGTGCTGGCCGATGACTCCGGCCTCGAGGTCGATGCCCTGGGAGGCGCCCCGGGCCCTCTCTCGGCCCGCTTCGCCGGGGAAGACGCCACCGATGCCGACCGGGTCAACCTGCTGCTGTCGCGCCTCCGAGATGTGCCGCCGGAGGCCCGCTCCGCCCGCTTCCGCTGCGTCATCGCCATCGCGTCCGGCCCAAAAGTGGTAGGCTTATGTGAAGGGGTGTGTGAGGGGGTCGTCAGCCTGGAGGCCCGTGGCGGCGGGGGCTTCGGGTATGATCCGGTCTTCTACATCCCGGAGATGGGAAAGACCATGGCGGAACTGACGCTGGAGGAGAAGAACCGGGTCAGCCATCGGGCCCGGGCCGCGCGGGAGGCGGTCCGCATCCTGCGGCGCCTTCGCCGGGAGATGGGGCCGTGAGCGGGATATCGGACTCGTTCCAGCGGCCCATCAGCTACCTCCGGGTCTCCGTGACCGACCGCTGCAACCTGCGCTGCATCTACTGCATGCCGCCGGAGGGCATAGCGCAGATGGCCCACTCGGACATACTGCGCTATGAGGAGATACTGGCCGTGGTCCGCGTGGCGGCGGAGATGGGGATCAATCGAATCCGCCTCAGCGGGGGCGAGCCCCTGGCCAGGGCGGGGCTGGCGGACCTGGTCCGCATGCTGTCCGGGGTTAAGGACGTCGAGGACCTCTCGCTGACCACCAACGGCGTGCTGCTGAAGGGGCAGGCGGCCGCCCTCCGGGGGGCTGGCTTGATGCGGGTCAATGTCAGCCTCGATTCCCTGCAGCGCGAAAAGTACCAGCGCATCACCGGGCAGGACCGGCTTTCCGATGTCCTGGACGGCATCAGGGAGGCAGAGAGGGTCGGGCTGGCTCCCATCAAGGTCAACGTGGTGGCGATGCGAGGCGTCAACGACGATGAGCTGGTGGATTTCGCCAGGCTCACCCGGGATGGCTGGAACGTCCGCTTCATCGAGCTCATGCCGATGCTGGGGAAGGGCGGAGGGCAGCCGGAGTTCCTGCCGGCGAAGGAGATGTGGGACATCATCTCCTCCATCGGCCCGCTGGAGCCCTGCCAGTCCCTGCCGGGCAACGGCCCGGCCAGTTACTACCGGCTGCCGGGAGCCAGGGGCACCGTGGGGTTCATCACCCCGGTCAGCGACCACTTCTGTTTCAAGTGCAACCGGCTCAGGCTGACCGCTGACGGCAAGCTGCTCCCCTGCCTGCTGGCCGGCGAAGAGATCGATCTGCAGTCGGCCCTCAGGCGCGGGGCGCCCCCGGAGGAGATCCGGCGGGTGCTCCTGGAGGCGGTGGCGTCGAAGCCCGAAGGCCATCGCGTCGGCCAGGGGGAGATCGGCCAGAAGAGGCCGATGACGCAGGTAGGAGGGTAGGCGCCATGGGCGGCAAAGTACGCATGATCGACGTGGGCGGCAAGCCCGATACGGAGCGAGAGGCCGTGGCCAGGGGCGTGGTCCGGATGCAGACGGCGACCTTCAAGATGCTGCGCGAGGGCAAGATCCCCAAGGGCGATGTCCTGGCCGCGGCGCAGGTGGCCGGCATCATGGCGGCCAAGCAGACCCCGTCCCTGCTGCCCCTGTGCCACCCGCTGCTGCTGTCAGAGGTCAAGGTGGACTTCGACCTCGATGCCAGGAGCAAGGCGGTGAACATCACCGCCTCGGTGAGGACCACCGGCAAGACCGGGGTGGAGATGGAAGCCCTCACCTCGGTGGCCGTGGCTGCGCTGACCATCTACGACATGTGCAAGGGCGTGGACCCCCGGATGCGCATCGAGGCCATCCGCCTCGCCCGTAAGAGCGGCGGCAAGAGCGGCGAAGTCGTCTTCGAGTAACGCCGGCGCCAGGCTGCTGCGATCACCGCGCCTGCTCTGGTTGCCGCAGCTGCTTTGGCCAACTCGCCGGACCTGGCCGGCAGGCCCGGCCCCGGCGGCGCTGCCGGACACGGCTGGCGCGGCCGCGCCAGCCAGCCGCCCCACCGGCCCGACTGTGCTATACTTCCCTCTTGATTGCCCGGCTATGGTCAGACTCGTAGATACTGCGGTGGGTGAGTAGCCGTATGCAGCCACGGAAAGAGTTCCAGCGGTTCCAGAAGCTGGGGGACAAGATCTTTCGCGTCCCCCGCGTGGAGCCTTGGCGGATTCCACTGGCCCTGGCGCAGGTCCCCAAGAACCAGACCATGTCCGTGGCCGTGGTCATCTGGGGGTTCGCGGTGACCATTGCCATCGGCGCCGTGCTGCTCATGCTGCCGGTAGCCTCCCAGACGCGCGAGTGGACCCCGTTCCCGGATGCCCTCTTCACGGCCACATCGGCCACCTGCGTCACCGGCCTGGCGGTGATGGAAATCGGGACCCACTTCAATGCCTTCGGCCAGGCTGTGATCGCGCTGCTGATGCAGGTGGGGGGCTTCGGCTTCATGTCCAGCGCCACCCTGCTGCTGCTGGCCTTCGGCCGCAGCGTGGGCCTGCGCGAGAAGCTGGTCATCGCCGAGTCCATGGGCGTGGAGAGGCTGGGAGGGCTGCTTCGCATGCTCCTGGGCATCGCCTTCTTCAGCCTGATCTGCGAAGGCCTCGGCGCGGTGCTGCTGTTCTTCCGGTTTTCCCAGGAGTATGCCTCGCCAGCGACGGCCATGTGGCAGTCCGTGTTTCACGCGGTGTCGGCCTTCAACCAGTGCGGGCTGGACATCATCGGTCACGGCACCAGCTTCGAGGAGTACCGCGGCGATCCCCTGGTGGTTCTCACCTTTGCCGGGCTCATCATCCTCGGCGGCCTCAGCTTCCTGGTGGTGTTTGACATCCTCAAGAAGCGCAGCTTCCGCAAGCTGTCGCTGGACAGCAAGATGGTGGTGACGATGACGGCCGTGCTGCTGATCGCGGGCACCTGCGTCCTGCTGGCCACCGAGTACAACAACGAGGCCACCATGGCGCAATGGCCTGTCGGGCAGAAGATCTGGGACGCCTTCTTCCACGCGGTCACGCCCAGGACGGCCGGCTTCAACACGATCCATGTGGGCTCGATGGCGGCCTACTCGCTTTTCTTCACCATCATGCTGATGTTCATCGGCGGCGCCTCCGGCTCCACGTCCGGCGGCATCAAGGTCAATACCTTCGGCGTGCTGCTGGCCACGGTGTGGAGCTCCCTGCGTGGCAGAGCGCACTCGGAGGCCTTCGGCCGGGAGATGAGGCCGCAGCTGGTCCACCGGGCGCTGGCCATAGCCCTGCTGTCCCTGGGGCTGGTGGGGGTAGTGGCCCTGGTGCTCACCATCACCGAAGGCAGCTCGGCCATGGTCCTGCGCGACGGGACATCGCGGGCGCCGGAGTTCATTGACGTCCTTTTCGAGACGGTGTCGGCCTTCGCCACGGTGGGGCTGTCCACCGGGCTGACGCCCTTCCTGTCGCTGGCCGGCAAGCTCATCGTTGTGGCCACCATGTTCGTTGGGCGGCTGGGCCCGCTGACACTGGCTCTGTCGCTGGTGCAGGCACAGAAGACTGTTGAATACCGCTATCCTCACGATCAGGTGAGGATCGGCTAGGGGGTGACTTCATGAAGAAACAGGTCGCCATTCTGGGGCTGGGGCGTTTTGGCGTCGGCCTGGCCAATACCCTGCTGGGCATGGGCTACGACGTCCTGGCGATGGACAAAGAGGAGAAGATGGTGCAGGGCATCTCCTCCACCATCACCCGGGCGGTGCAGGCCGACGGAACGGATGAGCTGGTGCTCAGGGAGCTGGGCATCGACAAATTTGACGTGGCCATCGTGGCCATGGGGTCGGACATCGCCAACAGCGTGCTCTCGACCATCCTCCTGCGGAAGCTGGGCGTCCGCTACGTGGTGGCCCGGGCCGACAACGACCTTCACGGCACCATCCTGGAGAGGATCGGCGCTGACAAAGTGGTCTACCCCGAGCGCGAGATGGGCACGCGGGTGGCCCACGGCCTGATGCTGACCCAGGTCCTGGACTACATGCCCCTGGCGGGGGCCTACGGCGTGGCCAAGCTGGCGCCGCCGAACAGCTTCATCGGCCGGACCCTGGCCGAGCTGGGCCTGGGCCGCGAGGGGAAGTGGGGCATCGCCGTGCTCATTATCCAGCGAGAGAAGGAGGTGATCGTGACGCCGGACAGGATGGAGGTGGTGAGGGCCAACGACACCCTGGTGGTGTCCGGGAACGACCTCAAGATCGAGCAGATGCTGACCGAGGCCCGCCAGATGAGGAGGGAGGAGGATGAGGAGGACTGACGCGCGTGACGGCCGGGCGGCAACGGGGGCGCGCGCGACCGCGCCCGGCTTGACAGCCAATCGCCCGCCGGCGCATACTTTCAGCCTGATCAGAGGGTGGGGGGTCAAGCTCTGAGGCTGTCAGATCGCGGCCGTAGCCCCCCAGGCGTGTGAGACAAGGAGGGTTACGCATGGAGAACGTGGCTGTCACCGGTATCTCAGGCTACCTTGGGACGCAGATCCTCAAGCTGCTGGACAAGGATCCCAGCGTAAAGACGGTAGTCGGGATAGACATCAAGCCCCCCAGCTATCCCTCCGCCAAGCTCCAGTTCCACTCCATGGACGTGCGGAAGCCCATGGGCGAGATCTTCACCCAGAACAAGGTGGACTCGGCCTTCCACCTGGCCTTCGTTCTGCCGCCCAAGATGGGCGTTGATGCTCATGAGATCAACATCAGCGGTGCCCGGAGCTTTCTGGACGCCTGTGAGGCGGCCTCGGTAGAGGGCCTCTTCTACCAGAGCAGCCACACGGTGTACGGGGCCTGGCCCGACAATCCCGCCCTGATCACCGAGGACCAGCCCCTCCGGCCCACTCCCAACTTCCCCTACGGGCAGGACAAGGCCGAGGTGGAGATGATGTTCCAGGAGTTCGCCAGAAGCCACCCCGGGCAGAGCGTCACCATCGTCCGGGTGGTGTCCGTGGTGGGTCCCGAGGCCGGCCCGTCCGGCCTCAACGTGCTCTTCATGCCCATCACCATAAACGTCTCCAGTTTCGACCCGGGGTGGCAGTTCATATTCGAGGACGACCTGGCCCGGCTGGACGTCACCCTGGTCAGGGAGCGGCGGTCCGGCATCTACAACGCGGGCGCGGAAGGGCAGGTCCCCTACAGGGACATGCTCAAATGGACCGGCAAGCCATCCCTCGGCCTTCCCTCATTCATCTGGACTTCCCTGATCAGCCTCAGCTGGTCACTGCACCTTCAGCGAAAGTCCCCGGCCGGCGGCGTGGCGTTCATGAAGTACCCCATCATCGTCAGCACCGAGAAGCTGGATAAGCTGGGGTTCAAGCTGACCATGAACTCCCGCGAGGCCATCAAGTCCTACATGGACTCCAAGATGCCTCCTGCCAGGAAGGCCGCGCTAGCCTCCGGGCCCGATGCCGCGAAGGGCTGAGCCTGCCGTGCGCATACTGGCCGTCGACGTCGGGACCGGGACCCAGGACATACTGCTGTTTGACAGCTCCGAAGTCGTCCAGAACTGCGTCAAGATGATCATGCCGTCCCCCACGGTCCTGGTGGCCCGGCGCATTGAAGCGGCCACCAGGCGCAGGCTCCCCATACTGATGGAAGGCGATACCATGGGCGGCGGGCCCTGCCAGCGCGCCCTGTCGCGGCACATAGCAGCCGGCCTGGCGGCCTATGCCACCGAAGGGGCGGCCCTCACCTTCCGCAATGACCTGGAGGCGGTCAGGGGCATGGGGGTGACGGTGGTATCCCCGGACGAAGCCTCAAGAATCAAGCTTGAGGCCCCAAGAATCAAGCTTGAGCCCTCAGCCGGCAGCGGGCCTGAGGCCTCAGCCGGCAGCGGGCCTGAGGCTTCGTCCGGCCAGCAGCCCTCGGGGAGCGCCGGTCTGGCGGTAATCCATCTGACCGATCTGGACCTGCCGGCCATCAGGAGGGCGCTGCAAGCCTTCGGGGTGGACACGGCCTTCGACGCGGTGGCCGTGGCCGTGCTGGACCACGGATGCGGCCCGAAGGGCGTCTCCAATCGTCTCTTCCGCTTCCAGTGGCTGCGGCAGCTGATGGAGAAGGACGGCACGCTGGGCGCCTTTGCCGGCCTGGCGCCGGGGCTGCCGGCCCCTCTCGTCCGGATGAAGGCCGCGGCCCGGGCTGCGGGCAACGACCAGCCGGTGCTGGTCATGGACACCGGCGCGGCGGCGGCGCTGGGCTCCCTTCAGGACCCCCTGGTGGCCCGGCAGGAGAGCGTGCTGACCGTCAACCTGGGCAACGCCCACACGGTGGCCTTCCACCTGGAAGGAGAGCGGATCCGCGGCTTCTTCGAGCACCACACCGGCCGGCTCGATGGCGCCGCGGTGATCAGCATGACCGACCGTCTGGCCCGGGGGGTGCTCACCCACGACGAGGTCTACGGGAGCGGTGGCCACGGAGCGGCCATACTGGAACCGGGCCGGGGACAGCCCTTCCTGGCGGTCACCGGGCCCAGGCAGGACATGGTCAAAGGTGCGGACCCGCCGCTGCACCCGGCCGCCCCTCACGGTGACACCATGCTCACCGGGTGCTACGGGCTGGTGAAGGCCTTCGGCCTCAGGGTGGAAGCCTGGCGCGAGGAGATAGACCGGGCCCTGGCCCCGTCAGGCTAGCCCGGCTACGTCATCACCTCCACCACCTTGTTCTTGCTCGCGTGTCCACTGACTATCCTGAGCCGGCTCTCCGGGACTCCGAAGTGCCGCGCCAGGAGCTTTAGCACCGCCCGGTTGGCCTTGCCCTCCACCGGCGGCTCCTTGACCCGCACCACGTAGACGTTGCTGTCCATCTCCCGGGTCACGTCCTCGGCCTTCGACCGCGGCTTCACCTTGACCTGTATCTTCACTCCAGCAGCTCCAGAAGCTCGAGAGGCTCCTCGATCAGGCGCCGGGCTCCGTTGCTGAGGAGCTCGCCGGCGGTGCGGAAGCCCCAGAGAGCCCCCACGGCGTACATGCCGGCCGCGCCGGCGGTCTTCATGTCGATGTCCGAGTCACCCACGTAGAGGACGGCCGCGGGCGGCAGGCCCATGATCCGGGCGGCCTCGAGGGCCCCCCGCGGGTCCGGCTTGCGGGGCAGGTCCGGCGTGGCCGCTATGATGGCGTCGAACTCCCAGCGGGACAGCAGCCTGGCGGTCATGTTCCGGGTGGAATCATCGGGCTTGTTGGTGACGATGGCCATCTTGATGCCGCGCGCCGCCAGGGCATCCAGCAGCTCGGGAATGCCAGGGTACGGCCGGGTGTGCTCCGGCCAGCGCTGACGATACTCCTGCCTGACTGCCTCCAAAGTGCGGGCGACAGTGGCCTCATCGCGGTGGCCTTCAGGCAGCACCCGCTGCGCCAGCTGCTCTATGCCCTCGCCGACGAAGTGCCGGTACTCTTCCAGCGAGTGCTGCGCAAAGCCGGAGCGGGCCAGGACGGCGTTGACGGAGTCAGCCAGATCCTGCAGCGTGTCCATCAGGGTCCCGTCGAAATCGAAGGCGACGCCGCGGTACTTCATAAGTGGGCCTCACTACAAAGATAGCAGCGGCGGCTCCGGCCGGTCAATCAACGGCGCCGCAGTGGCGCCGGATTGGCCCATCGCCCCGCAGGGTAACGGCGCCGCCCGGCGCGCTCGGGCGAAGCACGGCGCTCTGGCGATGGCTGCCCGTCAACGGCGGCCCGGCGCGCATGACGAAGCCAGCGCCCGGCGGCTCCGGCCCGCCTCCCTTGCGGCAAGGCATCCTAGTTGATATAATCGAATAGGTCTATCAGGAAGCCCGGGCAGACCGGTGCAGCGCATAGAGAGGGATGGCGTGGCTCTGGCCAAAGTGAACTCCGCGGCCGTGCTGGGCCTTGAGGGCCAGCTGGTTGAAGTGCAGGTGGACATCGCCAGCGGTCTGCCCAACACCACCATCGTCGGGCTGCCGGACGCCGGGGTCCAGGAGGCCAAGGAGCGCGTGCGGGCCGCCATCCGCAACTCCGGCTGCGACTTCCCCTTCCGGCGGATCACCGTCAACCTGGCCCCGGCTGACGTCCGCAAGGAGGGGCCCGTCTACGACCTGCCCATCGCGGTGGGGATACTGCTGAGCTCGGGCCAGGTCCTGGCCGACGTCTCGGGGACGATGTTCCTGGGAGAGCTCTCCCTGGACGGAGGCGTGCGCCACGCCCAGGGCATCCTGCCCATGGTGGCCCTGGCCAGGGAGAGGGGGCTGCACACCGTTATCGTGCCTACCGGGGATGCCCGGGAGGCGGCCCTGATTGAAGGCATCGAGGTGATCCCGGTGGGCTCGCTGGGGGAGCTGATCTCCCACCTGCGCGGCGATCGGCGGATCGGGCACTGCGCCGCGCCTCTACCGCCGCCGGAGCTGGTCCCCGCCAGTGCCGTGGACCTGACGGACATCAAAGGGCATGAGCATGCCAAGCGGGCCCTGGAGGTGGCTGCTGCCGGAGGGCACAACGTACTCATGAGCGGCCCGCCCGGCAGCGGGAAGACCATGCTGGCCCGATCCCTGCCCTCCATAATACCCCGGATGACCATGGATGAGTCGCTGGAGGTGACCAAGATCTACAGCGTGGCCGGGCTGCTGCCGCCTGACACGCCGCTGATCCGGCGGCGGCCCTTCCGCTCTCCGCACTACACCATCTCTCACGCCGGACTGGTGGGCGGGGGCAAGGTGCCCCGCCCGGGCGAAATCAGCCTGAGCCACAGGGGTGTGCTGTTCATGGATGAGCTGCCGGAGTACACGCGCATCTGCCTGGAGGCCCTGCGCCAGCCTCTGGAGGACCGGGTGGTCACCATCAGCCGGGCCCAGGGGAGCATCACCTATCCGGCCAGCTTTATGCTGGTGGCCGCCATGAACCCGTGCCCCTGCGGGTTCATGGGCGACGTCCTCAAGGAGTGCCTGTGCTCCCCCGGGCAGGTCTCCCGCTACCTCAAACGCATCAGCGGTCCGCTGCTGGACCGCTTTGACATCTACGTGGACGTGCCCAGGGTGGCCTATGAGAAGCTGACGGACGAGGGGGCAGGAGAGTGCTCGGAGAGGGTAAGGGAGCGGGTGGAGGCGGCGCGCCAGGCGCAGCGAGAGCGGTTCAACGGACGGGGGGTGGCCTGCAACGCCGATGCCCGGGCGCCGGAGGTCAGGGACCTGTGCCAGGCGGAGCCGCCGGCCAGAACCCTGCTGCGCAGCGCCATGAGGCAGCTCTCGCTCTCGGCCCGGGGGTTCCACAGGATACTCAAGGTGGCTCGCACCATCGCCGACCTGGAGGGCTCGGCCACCGTCAGGACCCAGCACGTCGCGGAGGCCGTGCAGTACCGGCCCAGGGGCCTGGGATGAACTGCACACCGGCCGGCACCTCGGGGCAACCGGCCGCAGCCCTACGCCGGCCGCGAGGGACTGTAACAGGTGGCAAAAAGCGGGGCGGGACCGGGCGTCAGCCGGTCGACACCGGCTTCGGCATCAGCTTCCGGATCTCCCGGCGCAGGGCCAGGGTGGTGTGGCTCAACCTGACGCTGAGGATGGCGCTCAGGTTCCTCATCACCACGTAGCCCATATGCTCGTTCTTCTCCAGCAGGTCGGTCAGGCTCGAGCCCTTGATATGGATGAGGTTGGCTTTCTCCACGCAGCGGGCCGTGGCCGTTCGCTGGTGGGGCGGCACCAGGGCCGCCCAGCCGAAGGCCTCGCCCTTCTGGAGCGTGTGGATGACCGTCCGGGGTCCCCGCTCGCCCAACAGCAACTCGATCTGAACGGCGTCGTTCTTGCCTTCGAGCAGGAAGATGTCTCCTGCGGGCACGCCTGGTGAGAATACCTCAGAGGCGGTCTCGCAGAGCCGCCTGGTGCAGAGCCCGGCGATCTGGGCCAGCTCGGAATCGTTCAGCCCCGCAAACAGATTGAACTGCTTCAGATCCTCGATGGTAACCATTCCGCACCTCCTCCTCCGAAAGTCCTGGGGGTGTGTGTCCCCGGCACTCTGTGATTGCATTCTAGTCAGGGACAGCCGCAGAGTCAATACGTATCCGAAGCCGGCTTCGGCCGCTGTCCGCCGTCCCATCCCCATCACAGTCAAGGGAGACAGGGTATACTTACATATAGGCGGTGGCATCGTGTATGATTCTGATCCCGTGGTCCACCTCAATGGCTCCCTGGTCCCACTGTCGCAGGCGCGCATATCTCCCATGGACTACGGCTTCCTGTATGGCTACGGCGTCTTCGAGACCATGCGGGCCTATGGCGGGCGGTTCTTTCACCTGGACCGGCACCTGGCCCGGCTGGAGCACTCGGCCCGGGCACTGGGCATCGACCTGGAGGACCGGGCCCGGCTGGAGAAGGCCATCCTGGCCACGCTGGAGGCCAACCGGCTGGCCGCTGCCCGCGTCAGGGTGACCATCTCGCCGGGCGAAGAAGGGCTGGGGCCCGGGGCTCCCGTGCCGGGAGAGCCGACCGTCTTCATCACCGCTGTCGAATACCGGCCGCCGGCGGATGAGGTGTACCGGCGGGGCTTCTCAGCCACGTTTTCCACGGTGCATCGCAGCCCCAAATGCCACACCTCCAGGATGAAGTCGCTGAGCTCGCTGGACCTGCTCCTGGCCCGCCAGGAGGCGGCCTGCTTCAACGTGGACCACGCCATCCTGCTCAACGACGACGACCTGGTGGCTGAAGGCAGCAGCACCAACATCTTCTATGCCAGGGACGGCCGGCTCTTTACCCCCGCCGGGCACTGTGGCATCCTTCCCGGTGTGACCCGGGCGGTGGTGCTGAAGGAGTTGGCGCCGTCGCTGGGCATCGTCGCTGAGGAGGTCGACGTGGCCCCGGCCGACCTGCTGCAGGCCGATGAGGCCTTCCTGACCAACTCCATGCTGGAGATAATGCCGCTGGTCATAGTGGCCGGAAGCGACATCGGGCGGGGCCGGCCTGGGCCGATGACCGGGCGGCTGATGCAGGCGTACAAAGCACTGGTGGAACGCAGCCTTGGCGGGCGCGAAGGGATGGATGAACCATGAGCGTAGGGCTGGTCTACGATCCGGTATACCTGGGGCACGACACGGGGGACCACGTCGAGAATGGCCGCCGGCTGGAGCGCACCGTGGGGCTGCTGGCCTCGAGCGGCCTCAGAAGGGAGCTGGTGAGCATCACCCCGGTCCCGGCGTCCATGGAGGACCTTCTGCTGGCGCACTCCGCCCAGCACATCGCCCGGGTGGACCGGTCCGCATCGGGCGGCGGGGGGTGGCTGGATGGAGACACCGTGACATCGCCCGGCTCCTACGAGGCCGCCATCTATGCCGCCGGAGGCGTGGGCCGGGCCACGGAGGCCGTGATCAACGGTGAGGTCCAGAGCGCCTTCGCCCTGGTCAGGCCCCCCGGGCACCATGCCACCAGGACGGACGCCATGGGCTTCTGCCTCTTCAACAACGTGGCCATCGCGGCCCGGCTGGCGCTGCGGAAGCACGAGCTGGACCGCGTCCTCATCGTGGACTTCGACGTGCATCACGGCAACGGGACGCAGGACATCTTCTATGCGGACAGCCAGGTGCTGTACATCTCGACCCACCAGTATCCCCTCTACCCGGGCACCGGGCGGGTGGAGGAGACGGGGGTGGCCGGCGCCCTGAACCACACTGTGAACGCGCCCCTGCCGCCCTGGTCAGGCGACCCGGAGTACCTCCTGGCCTTCCAGGAGGTCGTCGTCCCGGCGGCCCGCCGCTTCAGGCCGCAGATAGTCCTGGTGTCGGCGGGATACGATGCGCACTGGGCCGACAACATATCGTCGATGCAGGTGACGGTGGGCGGGTATGCCCGGATGTCAGCCATCCTGAAGCAGCTGGCAGAGGAGCTATGCCAGGGCCGTATCGTCTTTACCCTGGAGGGGGGATACCACCTGGAGGCCCTGGCCCACTCGGTGAAGGCCACCATTGAGGTGCTGCTGGGGCAGCCGGCCGGGCTGGACGACCCGCTGGGCCCCCCGCCGCACGGCGGCGGGCCGGTAGACATCGCTCCCCTGCTGCAGCGGATCAAAGCCACTCAGGGCCTCTGAACAGGCTCCGGGGAGAAAGGTGGAGACATGATGCACATCGAATCCGCCGAGCCGCTTTCGCCAGAGCAGCAGGAGCTCTGGGACCGGGTCCATGGGCTCTGGCGCTTCCTGCAGGCGAAGGACCTGGCCGCCATCGAGGCTGCCATACACCCGCGCTACACCGGGTGGGTGGCCGGCAGTCCCTTGCCCCATGGCCGCGAAGCGGCCCTGAAGGCAGCGGAGACGGACCCCAGGATCACCGGCTACCACCTCTATCCCATGCTCGTGGAGGTGTATGACGGGGTGGTGGGGGTGGCGCACTACAGCTTTGAGGCCGAGGTATCCCTGCCGAAGGGGAAGACAGAGAAGGAGCAGGGCCGGTGGACCGAGGTCTACCTCAAGAAGGACGGGGCCTGGCTCATGATCAGCGTGCACGGGGGCCCCGAGTAGCCATGCCCCTGGTCCACCACGAGAGGTTCCCGGTGCGGTACTGGGAATGCAGCGCGCTGGGGCACCTCTCCAGCACAAATTACTTCCGGTGGATGCAGGAGGCGGCCTTTGCCGCCTCGGCCGCGGTGGGCTATGACTGGGCCCGGTACCTCGAGATGGGTCATGCCTGGCTGGTCAGGGAGACGGACATCAGGTACCTGCGGCCGCTACGGTATGGCGACCGCGTGGACCTGGCCACCTGGGTCCTGGACTTCCGCCGCTTCCGGTCGCGGCGGGCATACGAGTTCCTGTCCGTCGATACGGGCCAGCTGGCGGCCAGCGCGGTCACCGACTGGGTGTACGTTGATACCCGTTCCCTCCAGACGGCCACGGTACCGGCCGACATGCAGGCGGCCTTCTGCCCTGACGGGCTGCCGGACGGCGTGCCGCCGCGGGAGCGTTTCCCCGCGTCGCCCGAAGCGCCGGCGGACGTCTTTTCCATCGGCCGGCAGGTGGCATGGCACGACATCGACATGATGTGGCATGTCAACAACGCCGTGTACCTGGCCTACGTCGAGGAGGCGGGGGTGCGGCTGGCGGAGGCGCACGGCTGGTCCGCCGAGCGCATGACCGAGGAGCACTCTGCCATAGTCACCCGGCGGCACCGCATCGAGTACCGCCAGGCCGCCAGGATGGGGGATGAGCTGGATATCGCCACCTGGTACTCCGACACCCGGCGCGCCACAGCGGTGCGCCATTGCCTCATCCGGCGGGTGGAAGATGGCGAGGTGCTGGCCCGGGCCCAGGTCCACTGCGCTTGGATAGACCTGAACACCGGCCACCCCAGGCGCGACATAGGGTTCCGCTAGGGGGCGGGCCGGGACCATCCGAGATGCTCGGGCTCGAGCCCGGCTGTGATGGGGCGAGGCCCGGCTGGCTTGATGGGCCCGATGCCATCCGGCGAGGCCCCGCCGTCCGGCGAAGGCCCGCCAGCGCCCGGGCATAATCATCCTTAACGACAATCACTGCCGAATAAGTAATCTTAACAATGCTCCATTACGTATATCTGCCTATACCCGGGCGGCCCTGACGGCTGCGATAATCGTTGCTAGTTCACCGGCCTGACGGAGCTTGCAGCCGGAAGGGGGAGCGCCAATGAAGCGATTGGAGTCTTGGATACGCCCGTCCAAGCGTCAGATGATCCTCAAGTGCGTTGAGGATCTGGCGGTTGCCCGGAAGATCAGGACCAGCAGCACCGATGACGGGTTGCTGTGGTGCACGGTGAACATGACCGAGCCCCCGGATTCCGTTCTGGCAACGCTGGGCATGATACTGCTGTCATGGGGACCCCCGATACTGATCGATAAGGCGGACGACGAGGCCCGCTATCTGTTCAACCCTCTGCAGGGCAGGGTCCGGGACAGCCTGAACTAGTGGAGGGTGGATGGACATCACCAGACGCAAGCCTGTTTCCGCAGCTGGCCGGCAGACCCTGGAAATGACACCTGGCCTGACCTGGTCGCAAGTGGCGCTCAAGTCCCGGTCCTCTCAGACCGGCATCCCTTTGCCGTGCTCGGTGCAGCACCGGCTCTGGATCCAGCCTGGCCGGCACTGCCGGTAAGGCTCCAGGATCACAGCTCCACCCATGTCTTGGGCTCGAAGTTAGTCTGCATGGTCCATGTCGTGGCCTGCCCCTTTCTCAGGCGGTAGACCACCAGCATGTCCCAACCCCACTGCTCGACCCATGGCTTCAGGAAATCGCGCCGGGCCACGATCTCCTCCTTGAGCGCCATGTCCTCCACTGGCTCCACGACGCCTCTCACCCTCACCTGGATTCCCTTCTGGAAGTCATTGAAACAGAACTCCACCCTGGGGTCTCCCGTGAGCTGCCGGTACAGGTCCTTCATGTTGCCCGTGTGGAAGACCAGCCCGTTCTCGTCGGCCCGGTAGAGCAGGATGCCGCGGACTCGCGGCGCGTTGCCCTCCACCGTGGCCAGATGGCAGGCCGGGTTGGCATTGATCAGCGCCAGTATCTCCGTCTTGTTCATGGGACCTCCTTGCTGCGGCCACCATTGAACCACGCAGGCGGACAGAGTGTCAAACAGGCGATTGACGCGCTGCCGCCCTGAACCTACAATTCAGACAGGCCGGCGCGGGCCCAGCCGGGCCTGTCTGGACGGCGCTCCCGGCCGGCCGCCAGCACATCGGATATCACTGCCAATGCAACTGAGCGACCTTGGTTTCGACGCGTGGTTTCTCGAGAAACGGGAAGGCCTGCAGAAGCCTGACTGCAGCTTGGCCCGGGTGACTGCGGTCAACCGGGACAACTACCTCATCCGCAACGAGAGCGCCGAGGTCCTGGCAGAGCTCACAGGAGCCTTCCGGTTTTCAGCCGGCTCCAGCCTGGAGCTCCCTGCCGTAGGGGACTGGGCCCTGGTCCGGTACCTCAACGAAGGCACCTTCGCCATCATCCAGGGGCTCTTTCCCCGGAGGTCCACACTGCGGCGGAAGGCGGCCGGCCGCGACATCGAATACCAGATGATTGCTGCCAACATCGACGTGGCCTTCGTCGTCCAGTCCGCCGACACCGACTTCAGCCTGCGCCGCCTGGAACGGTACCTGGTCATGGCCCGGGAAGGCGGCATCGAGCCGGTCATGATTCTGAGCAAGAGCGACCTGCTGGATCCCGACGAGCTGGAGGGGCGGATGGCCGCGGTCCGGGAGGCCAGGGCCGGCTGCGCCGTCATCGCCCTGAGCAACCGTACCGGCGCGGGCCTGGATGAGGTCCGGGGCATGCTGGAGAAGGGGAAGACCTACTGCCTGCTGGGCTCATCCGGGGTGGGCAAGAGCACGCTCCTCAACCGCCTGGTGGGCCGGGACCTCATGCAGACGAACACGGTACGGGCCACCGACGGCCGGGGAAGGCACACCACCGCCCGCCGGCAGCTGATCGTCCTGGACCAGGGGGCGATGCTCATCGATACCCCCGGCATGAGGGAGCTGGGCAATATCGCTGTGAGCGAGGCCATAGAGGAGAGCTTCTCCGACATCGTCGAGCTCTCCAACCGCTGCCGCTACACCAACTGCACCCACACCAACGAGCCCGGCTGCTCGCTCCTGGAGGCCGTTCAGACGGGTCACCTCGCCGAAGGGCGGTACCAGAGCTACCTCAAGCTGCTCAAGGAGTCCGAGTACCACGAGATGTCCTATCTCGAGAAGAGGCGCAAGGACCGGAAGTTCGGGCAGATGGTCAAGTCCACCCTCAAGCAGCACAACAAGAAGAGGTAACGCCAGGGGCTACATTCGCTCGGGCACGCTCATGCCCATGAAGGAGAGGGTGCGGGCGAAGGCGATCCGGGCGGCATCGATCAGCTTCAGCCGCGCGGCCGTCAGCTCCGCATCCTCGGAGACCACCCGGCACTGCTTGTAGAAGGCGTGGAAGGCCGTGGCCAGGTCCATGGCGTAGTAGGGCAGATGGTGCGGCTCCAGCTTGGCGGCCACCGTCTCCACCACCTCCGGCAGCTGCAGCATCTTGCGGATGAAGTCCAGCTCCGCCTCATCTTTCAGCAGGGCCACGTCCCCCCGGCTGAAATCGATGCCCTTCTCCTGGGCCAGGCGGAAGATGCTGGCAATCCGGGCGTGGGCGTACTGCACATAGTACACCGGGTTCTCCGCCGATTCCTTCTTGGCCAGCTCGATGTCGAAGTCCATCTGGCTGTCCGCCGAGCGCGACAGGAAGACGAAGCGGCAGGCGTCCGGGCCCACCTCCTCCACCAGCTCGCGCAGCGTGACCAGGTCGCCGCTGCGCTTGGAGATCTTGACCTCCACGTTGCCCCGCTTGAGCATTACCAGCTGGGTGATGAGGATGTCCATCCGGGCCGGGTCTATGCCCAGGGCGCCCAGCACCGCCTTCATGCGGGCGACATGGCCCTGGTGATCGGCGCCCCAGATGTTGATCACCCGGTCGAAGCGGCGCTCGACGAGCTTGTTGTAGTGGTAGGCTATGTCGGAGGCGAAATAGGTGGGCACCCCGGTGGTGCGCACCAGGACGTTGTCCTTGTCCTCGCCCAGCCCGGACGAGGCGAACCAGACCGCCCCTTCCTTCTCCACCACGTGGCCGCCTTCCCGAAGGATGGACATGGCCTTGTCGTACTGGCCATTGTCGTACAGGCCCTTCTCGGAAAACCAGACGTCGAAACGGACCCCGATCATCTCCAGGTCCGTGCGCAGGAGGTCCATCACCTTCACCAGGCCGATGGCCCCGATGCCGGCGACGGCCTCGGCCTCCGGCATCTGCAGGAACCGGTCGCCGTGCTCGGCCACGACCTCTCTGGCCATGTCTATCAGGTAGAGCCCGTGATACCCGTCCGCCGGGACCTCAGTGGGATGGCCCAGCGCCTCCCGATAGCGCGCGTAGAGCGACCGGTAGAAGGCGTTGATCTGGCCGCCGGCGTCGTTGACGTAGTACTCCTTCTCCACGCGGTACCCGGCTGCGGCCAGGATGTTGGCCAGCGTGTCGCCCATGATGGCGCCCCGCCCGTGCCCCACGTGCAGCGGCCCGGTGGGGTTGACGCTGACGAACTCGATCTGCACCCGCTGGCCCTGGCCCAGCTCAACGGAGCCGAAGCGCTCCGGCGCCGCCCGGATCACATCCACCTGCTGCGCCAGCCAGTCGCTCCTCAGGGTGAAGTTGATGAAGCCGGGGCGGGCGGCCTCCACCTTTTCCACTTCCGGGATGGGCCGGACCAGCGGCACGATCTTCTCTGCCAGGCTCATGGGATTGGCCCTGGCCAGGCGGGCCAGCTTCATGGGGAAGTTGCTGGCGTAGTCGCCGTGGCCGGGGTTCTGGGGGCGCTCCAGCATGATCTCGGGAAGGGCCGCCTGCGGCAGCAGCCCCTGTCTCTGGGCCTCGGCCACCGCTTCGCCCAGGAGGCGGATGATCCTGCGTCTGACCACAACATATAACTATACAGCAAGTGCCGTGTACGCGTCTGCGGGGATGCCCGGGCCAGCCGGGGCCGATATGGGCGCCGCAGGAAGCCGAGCCGCCAGGAAATGGTGTTGCCGCTGGCTCCCAGCAGAAGGGCATCCTTTGTGCCGCCAGCGAAGATGTCGAACCAGACGAAGGTCGACCTAACCGGCCTCGCCCCCGGTCCGCCACACCCGGGCCACCTCCCGCGCCAGCAGGCGGTGCTCCGGCCGCTCCAGCCCCGGGTCGCCTTCGACCAGGCGCATGGCCTCGCCGCGAGCCATCTCCAGCAGGGCCACGTCCGACAAACGGGCCATGCGCAGGTCGGGCAGGCCGCTCTGCTGGGTGCCGAAGAACTCGCCCGGTCCCCGGAGGCGGAGGTCCTCCTCCGCCAGGCGGAAGCCGTCGCGGGTGCGCTCTATGATCTTCAGGCGCTCCCGCCCTTCGAACGAGGGGGATTCGGCCAGCAGCAGGCAGTAGCTCTTGTGCTCGCCCCGGCCCACCCGGCCACGGAACTGGTGAAGCTGCGACAGCCCGAAGCGGTCGGCGCCCTCGATGAGCATCACCACCGCGTTGGGCACGTCGATGCCCACCTCCACCACGGGCGTAGACACCAGTATGTCCAGCTCCTGGTCCTTGAAGCCCCGCATCACCGCTTCTTTTTCGGCGGCGGACATCCGCCCGTGCAGCAGGCCCAGCCGGAGGTCGGGGAAGACCTCCCGGGATAGCCGCTGGTACTCCGCCACCGCGGCCCTGGCCTCGATGTTCTCCGACTCCTCGATGAGGGGGCAGACCACGAAGGCCTGCCGGCCCTGGCCCACCTGGCGGCGGACGAAGTCGTAGGCGGCCTGCCTGCGCTCCGGCTCCAGCCATTTGGTCTGTATGGCCACCCGCCCCGGCGGCATCTCATCGATGACCGAGAGGTCCAGGTCGCCGTAGAGGGTGAGGGCCAGGGTGCGGGGTATGGGCGTGGCCGTCATCACCAGCACGTGCGGGTTGGCCCCCTTCTGCCGCAGCGCGGACCGCTGCAGGACGCCGAAGCGGTGCTGCTCGTCGACGACCACCACCCCCAGTTGCCGGAACTCGACGCCCTTCTGGATCAGGGCATGGGTGCCGATGACCAGGTGCAGGGCGCCATCGGCCGCCAGCTTCTGGATGCGGCGCTTCCGGGCCGCCTTGAGGCTGCCGGTGAGCAGGGCCATGGTGAAGGGGTAGGGGGGTACCGAGGGGAACTCCAGCAGCCCCTCATCTTCGCCCGGGACGTTCGCGGCCGCCCGCGCCCGGGAGCGGTCCGCCGCGGCCGTGCGGCTGGCTGCGGTTTCGCGGTCCGCCCGGCGCCGGGCGGCAGGCTGCCGGTCCGGCACGGCTTGGCCGGAGACGGCCGGCCCCCCCGGCGCGGCGCTGCCATGATCCTGCAGGCGGGACAGGAGACCGGAAATGGTATTGAAGTGCTGCTCGGCCAGGATCTCCGTCGGGGCCATCAAGGCCCCCTGGCACCCGCTGGCCGCCGCCATCAGCAGGGCGGCCGTGGCCACTACCGTCTTGCCGCTGCCCACGTCCCCCTGCAGCAGCCGGCTCATGGGCCTGGCCTGGCTGACATCGGACATGATCTCCTGCAGCACCCGCTCCTGGGCCGGCGTGAAACTGAAAGGCAGGCTGTCGTTGAAACGCTGCCGCAGGCCGCTGTCCACCATCACCCGGGCGCTGGCCTGCGTCTCCTGCCACTCCAGCTTGCGGCGGGCCACCCCCAGCTGTATCAGGAACAGCTCATCGAAGGCCAGCCGTCTCCGGGCCTCGGCCAGGCTCCGGGCCGAATCCGGGAAATGGGCCTGTTGGATGGCCTCTGGCAGCGGCAACAGACCGCGGCGCCGCCGCATCTCTGGCGGCAGGTGGTCGTCCACCCGCGGCGCCCAGTCCGCGACCACGGCCTTCATCAGCCCGCGCACCGTGCGCGGGTAGAGCCCCTCCGTCAGGGGGTAGACCGGGACCAGCAGGCCCTCGCGGGGCAGGCCCTCTGGCTCCAGGATCTCCCACTCGGGCGATTCCAGCACCTTCTTGTTTTTGTAGACCCCCACCTTGCCGAAGAGCACCAGCCGGGTGTTGGTGCGGAAGCGGCGGGCCAGGTAGGGCTGGTTGAACCACACGGCCCGGATGTTGCCGGTCTCATCGCCCACCGTGGCCTCCGCCCCCATCCTGCCGCCGAGGTTCACCGCCCGGGCCTCCCACACTGAGGCCACCAGGGTCTGCTCCGCCCCCACCTCCAGCTCCGCCACCCGCCTCTGGCGGCCATAGTCCATGTGGCGATGGGGGAACAGGTAGAGCATGTCCCGGATGGTGCGGACCTCCATCCGGGCGAACCTGGAGGCCACGCTGGACCCGACGCCTTTGATGGTGGTGATGGGGGAGTCCAGGGACATGCCCGGGGGTGGCGGCGTTGGCCGGGCCGGTGCCGGCGTCCGTGGGCCCGGCGGCGCGGCTGAGCCGGCTGCCGGCTTCGCTCCTGGCGCGGGGATACGCGGGTCCCGCGGCCCGGCCACCGGCTTCGCTCCCGGCGCGGGCATCCGCTGGCCCGGCAAGGGCGTGGCAGCGGCCCCTCCTTTCGGCGCCGGCCCGGAGGTGGCGGCGAGCCGGCGGCGCGCATCCTCAGCCCATTCCCGGCGCTGCTCCGTGGTCAGGGCCGCGTACCGGAAGCCCGGCGGGCAGATGCTGGCAGCCACGGCGTCATCGGCGTCGCGGGCCTTCCTGAGATAGACCTGGAGATAGCGGTCCAGCCCGCCGACTACGGCGGCGTCCTCGTAGCCGCGGGCCTGCTCCAGGTCCAGTATCTTCAACAGGGCTTCGGCCGGTGCGCCCGATGTCATCGTTGTTTGCCCGCAGGCGGCTGCCGCCGGGAGATGCGCAGGGCGGGCAGCGTGAACTTCTTGCCTGTGGTCTTACTGCCTCTGCCTCCGGCCTCCCCCGCCTTGCCGGCTTCGCGCTCGATCAGGGCCACCAACAAGGCCCCCGGGCCGGCGTGGACGCCGATGGCCGCCCCCAGCCCGGCGATCACCGGATGGCGCTGCCCGGAGATCGCCTCGATCCGCTCCGCCAGCTGGCGGGCATCATCCGGGGCATTGGCGTGGGCCACGGCCACCGCCTCCAGGGGGAGGTGCCGGGAGACGAACTGGAGCAGCCGCTCCATGCCCATGCTCCGGGTCCGGGTGACCCCGGAGGGGCGCACCCATCCGTCCTTCATCTCCAGCATCGGCTTGACCCTGACCAGGGCCCCCAGCAGCGCTCCGCTCTTGCCCAGGCGCCCGCCCTTCAGAATGTACCTGGCCGTGTCCAGCATGGCCATGCCGTAGCTGCGGCGGATGGTGCCGCGCACGGTGGCCGCGATATCATCCAGCGGCTCTCCCTCGCGGGCCTGGCCCGCGGCCCGCATGGCCAGCAGGCCCAGGCACATGGTGGTCAGCTGCGAGTCCACCACCTCGATGCGGCTCTTGCCCGCAAATGAGCGCTTGCCGGTGGTGGCCGCATCGAAGATGGCCGAGACCTTCGAGCTGGTGGTCAGGCAAAGGATCTCGTCGCTCTCCCGGGACAGCCGCTGAAAGACCTCCAGGAACTCGCCCGGAGCCGGCGCGGAGGTGGTGGGGTGCACCGGGCCACTCACCATCCTGTCGTACAGCTGCTCCGGGGTGATATCCATGCCGTCCCGGAAGGCCTGGCTGCCGAAACGCACGCTGACCGGCACGATGGCGATCCCGAGCTCTTCCGCGATATGCGGCGGGAGATCGGAGGTGCTGTCGGTGACCACCTTTACCATGGCGGCCTGGCCTCCTGTGTTGAGACGCTACTCTACTGACGCGATGTAGTGGTAGTGCGGCTGGCCACCGTAGACCAGCTCCACTTCCAGGCGGGGAAGCTTCTTCCGGACGGCCTCGGCCACGGCCTCCGCCTCGGAGCGCCGGGTGGCCTGGCCGTAGTAGATGGTGACTATCTCGCTCTGGCTGGTGTCCATCTTGCCCAGCAGGTCTACGAGGACCCCGGCCGGCTTGTCCCCGGTGGCCGCCAGATCGCCGTCCACGAAGCCGATGGCCTGGCGGTTGCCGATCTTGACGTCGCCGATCTTCGCCGTCCGGACGGCCCGGGTCACCTCCAGAGTCTTCACTGAGGGCAGGGCGCTCTCCATGGCGGCGGCGTTGGCCTTGAGGTCGGCGTCGTAGTTGAAGGCCAGCAGGGCGGCCACTCCCTGCGGTATGGTGCGGGTGGGGACCACCTTCACCTTCTTGGACGTCAGCTCCTGGACCTGCCTGGCGGCCGGGACCACGTTCTCGTTGTTGGGGAGGATGATGACCTTCTGCTGCGGCACCGACTCCACGGCCTGGAGCATGTCCCTGGTGCTCGGATTCATGGTCTGGCCCCCGGGCACTATGGCCCCGGCGCCCAGGCTGCGGAAGACCTGGCCCAGGCCGTCGCCGGACACGACCGCCACCGTGGCGATCTCCGGCTGGGGGGCCTGGGCCTTGACCATCTCGGCATACTGCTTGTGCTGGTCATCCATGTTCTGGATCTTGATCTCGTGCAGGGTGCCCATGGCGGCGGCCCGGTGCAGGACCCGCCCGGGGTCGAAGGTGTGGATGTGAACGTGCACCAGGTCCTCATCGCCGGCCACGATGAGCGACTTTCCGTGGCTGGCCAGGCTCTTCTTCATCCTCTCCGGGTCAAGCTTCCGGCGCCCCTGCAGCACGAATTCGGTGCAGTAGCCGTATGGCTCCTCCTTCTCGATCGCCAGATGGGCGGACCGGGACCCCAGCGGAATGGAGCTGGCCACCACCTCGGGCCGGCGGTCCCTGATGAAGTCGGTCTCGCCCCTGAGGTGGTGCAGGGCGCCCTCCAGCAGGACGTAGAGCCCCTGCCCGCCGGCGTCCACCACCCCGGCCTGCTTCAGCGCGGGCAGGAGCGTGGGGGTCCTGGCCACGGATTCCCTGGCTGCCGCCACCGTGGCCTCCATGACCGGGACCAGGTCCCGGCTGCCCGCCGAGGCTTCCCGGGCCGCCGCCGATGCTTCGCGGACGACGGTCAGGATGGTCCCTTCCACCGGGTGGGTCAGGGCCTTGTAGGCCACGGTGGACCCGCGCCCCAGGGCCTCGGCGAAGTCGCGGGCGCTGAACGAGTCGCGGCCTTCCAGCCCCCGCGCCAGGCCGCGGAATATCTGGGACAGGATGACGCCGCTGTTTCCCCTGGCGCCCATGAGAGCGCCGCGGGCCATGGCCTGGGCCACCACCCCGGCATTGCCATCGGGGGCCCGGTAGGCCTCCTCCAGCGTGGACCGCATGGTCAGCAGCATGTTGGTGCCGCAGTCGCCGTCGGGCACGGGGAAGACGTTCAGAGCATTGATGTCCGGCGCGCTCTTCTCCAGCCAGGACGTGGCCGTGGTGAACATGTCCCTGAGGTCCTGGCCGGTATACGTGGCGGCTGCGGAGGCTGGGTCTTTCGCTGCATCCTTCCCCGCGGGCTCCGTCCCTGAGCGCCTTGAGACCGGTGCCGGGCCCTTTGCTCTCTGCTTTTCTTGCATATTCCGGGCTCTCCCTGTATTATCTACATGGTAATCTTACAGCAGCAGCGGCCCCTATCAAAGATCGAGGTAGACAAGAACCGTGGCAATGTGCGACATCTGCGGCAAGAAGAACCAGTCCGGCTTCAACGTGAGCCACTCCAAGCGCCACACCCACCGCATCTGGGCGCCGAACGTTCAATCCGCCGTGCTGATGGTGGATGGGACCAAGAAGAGGCTTAAGGTGTGCACCCGGTGCCTGCGCACCTACCAGAAGCATACTCAGTAACCGCCGTCCCCGCTCTTCACCAGTCCCCTGGCCCTGGCCAGCTGGGCCTCTACCTGCCTGGGCGCCGTGCCGCCCACCACGTTCCGGGCCTTGACCGAAGTCTCCACGCTGATGTCCAGCACCGCCGCGTCAAAGAGCGGCGAGAACTGCCGGTACTCGCCCAGCTCCAGCTGGTGCAGCTCTTTCCCCTTGCCGGCGGAGTAGCTCACCAGTTTGGCCACCACCTCGTGGGCCCGGCGGAAGGGCAACCCCTTCTTGGCCAGGTAGTCGGCCACGTCCGTGGCCAGGATGTAGCCCGCGCCGGCGGCCTGGCCGGCGCGCTCGGCCTTGACCGTGACCGTCTTCAGCATCCCGGCGAAGACCGCCAGGGTGGAGAGCAGGGTGTCCACCGTGTCGAAAAGGCCCTCCTTGTCCTCCTGCAGGTCCTTGTTGTAGGACAGGGGCAGGCCCTTCATGGTGGCCAGCAGGGCCGACAGGTGGCCGTAGACGCGCCCCGTCTTGCCCCGGCCCAGCTCAGCCACATCCGCGTTCTTCTTCTGCGGCATGATGCTGGAACCGGTGGCGTAGGCGTCATCTATCTCGATGAACCCGAACTCGGCCGAGGACCACAGCACCAGCTCCTCAGCCAGGCGGGACAGGTGCATCATGGCCAGGCTGGCGGCCGCCTCGTACTCGATGACGAAATCCCGGTCGGAGACCGCGTCCAGGCTGTTCTGGCTGACCTGGGCGAAGCCGAGCTGGCCGGCCACGAAGGCCCGGTCGATGCGGTAGGGCACCCCCGCCAGGGCCCCGCTTCCCAGGGGCATCACGTCGGTGCGTTTCAGGCAGTCCCGGAACCGCCCGACATCCCGCTCCAGCATCTCGAAATAGGCCAGCAGGTGGTGCGCCAGCAGGACCGGCTGGGCCCGCTGCAGGTGGGTGTAGCCCGGCATCACCACCTCCCGGTGGGACTCGGCCACGTCCAGCAGCGCGGATTGCAGGGCCCGCAGGGCCTGCAGGGTCTCCGCGATGGCCTCTTTGCAGTATAGCCGCAAGTCAACGGCCACCTGGTCGTTGCGGGAGCGGGCCGTGTGCAGCTTGCCGGCGATGTCCCCCACCTTTTCGGTCAGGCGGGCCTCGATGTTCATGTGGATGTCCTCGAGGTCTTCCCTGAACTGGAGCTCGCCACGCTCGATCTCCTCGCGAATGGACACCAGCCCCATGCCGATGAGCTCCGCCTCCTTGTCCGTGATGATGTTCTGGCGGGCCAGCATCTTCGCATGGGCCAGGCTGCCGGCTATGTCCTGCTGGTACAGGCGATGATCGAAAGGGATCGAGGCCGTGTAGCGCTGCACCAGCCGGTCGGCGTCTTTCTGGAAGCGTCCGCGAATCTGGCTCATCTCATCCGTCCCGTAGTGGCCATATTACCACATTCGCCTGGAGGCGCAAGAGCGCTCGGGACTGGGTCCCGCTTCGGCCCCCGTCTATGGGGAGGACGTCCTGTTCCGTCCCGTCCCGCTTCGGCCGCGTTTATGGGGACGGCGTCCCTGGCTCGAACTCGTCCCGGCCCATGATCACCAGGACCAGGGCGGCCACCCCGGGGAGGGTCGAGGTCAGCACCAGGGCGATGGCCCCCAGCAGGGCCATGGCCCAGCTCTTTCTCTTCAGAGCGAAGACGCCGCCGATGATGGCCAGGATGGCGGGGATGGTCGCCGAGAGGAGCAGCAGCAGGACGAAGGGAGGGACCTCCTCGTCGTTGATGGGTCTGGACAGCAGGATCTCGGCGACGATGATGGAGAGCAGGCTTAGGGCGCCGAAGGCGATCTCGATGATGCCGGCGGCCAGGCTCAGGTTTCTCTTGCCCGCCGGCGCCCGGGCGCCCGCCAGGCTGGCGCCGCAGGCGGCGCAGAAGGCCGCCCCGTCGCTGTTCTCCCGGCCGCATTTTGGACAGAACATGAAGACGGCTCCTTCCTATGCGGTCTGCTCGATGGCCTCCGGGGGCGCCGGACTCCCGGAGCCTACCCGATGGCCTCCGGGGGCACGGTGACGGATACCCACTGGTTGTAGCTGTGGAAATGCGCCACCCCGGTAACGGTGATGTCCACGTCGCCGGCGCCCAGGGACTGGTCAATCTCGGCCCCCGGCATGCGCAGCGCCACCTGGGTCTCCGACTTGATCAGCCGGGAGCTGTCTTTGGCGATCCACTGGCGGACGGTGGCGCTCTGCAGCCACTCCTCCTTGAACTCGGGAAGCTGGGCCCCATCGCCCATGAAGGCCTCCAGGTTCAGCGTGGCTATGGTCCCGGCCAGGTCCGGAGTGAGGTCGAATACGTAGCAGGCCACCCCGTCCATGTTCTCCTCGCCGGCCAGGGTCCGGCCGGCCGACTGCAGGACATCCACCTGCTGCTTCATGACCTCGGCCGTCTGCCAGTAGTCGGCGGCCAGGTCCGATTTGCCCCACTGGAAGCCGGACGGGGCGTCAGACAGGCCCGCGTAGAGGTGGTTGTCAATCAGGAATGCCTGGGCGTAGTACTTGAAAACGGCGGAGGCCGCGTCCTGGCCTATGCCCAGCGTCACATCGAGCTGCATCCGGCGGTGGCTGGCGTCTACGGCCGCCCTGGTGTCCATGAAGCCAATGAGGGTGCTCTTGGAGGCCTCGGTTTCCTGGAGCAACTTCCCGGTCACCTTGGAGTCCATGCGGTAGGTCTCCAGGCTGGACCGGGCGGCCACCGCTTTGGCCACGACCTCGTCGGCATCCACCGACGGGCCCTTGTCGGAGCAGGCCGGCGCCAGAAACGCCAGCAGAACCAGGACCAGGGAAAAGAGGACGACCAGTCTACCGGTAGCTGTTCTCATAGCATCCCCCTCCGATGTCATGACCGCCGCCACGGCTGCGATGGCATCGCCGTGAGCCTGCGCGGAGCTCACAGTGTCAGAAGGTATCACCTCGGACACTTTATGTCAAACGGGGGCCGGTTCCTACCGGAGGTCTTTGGTGTCCGGCTGGACCTGGGACTGCACCCGCACCGGCAGCCCGTAGATCTGGATGAAGCCCGGGGCCGCGCTCTGGTCGAACTGATCGCCCACATCGTAGGTCGCCAGCTGGTGCTGGTAGAGGGAGTGCGGCGACTTGCGACCCACCACGGTGCAGCTTCCCTTGTGCAGCTTGACCCTCACCGTCCCGTTCACGTATCTCTGCGTGCTCCGGACGTAGGCCGTCAGGTCCTGGTGCAGCGAGCTGAACCACAGGCCGTTGTAGACCAGGCTGGCGTACTCGTCGGCCACCGCCTGCTTGAAGCGCAGCTGGTCCCGGGAGAGGGTCATGGCCTCCAGGGCCTTGTGCGCGGCGAAGAGCACCGTGGCCGCCGGCGCCTCATAGATCTCGCGGGACTTGATGCCCACCAGCCGGTCCTCGATGTGGTCGATGCGGCCCACCCCGTTCGATCCGGCCAGCCGGTTCAGATCCTCTATCAGCCGGAGCCCGCCCAGCTTCTTCCAATCCAGCGTCACCGGGATGCCGGCCTCGAACCCGATTTCGACATACCGGGGCTCATCGGGCGCGTCCTTGGCCGAGACGGTCCAGATGTAGATGTCTTCCGGCGGCTCGTTCCAGGGGTCCTCCAGGACGCCGCACTCTATGCTGCGTCCCCAGAGGTTGATGTCGATGGAGTACGGGCTGGCCACGGTGACCGGCACCGGTATGCGGCTCTTCCGGGCATAGGCGATGGTCTGCTCCCGCGTCATGCCCCATTCCCGGGCCGGCGCGATGACCTTCAGCTCGGGCCCCAGGGCCGCTGTGACCACGTCGAAGCGCACCTGGTCGTTGCCCTTGCCCGTGCAGCCGTGCGCCACGGCGCTGGCGCCCTCCTGGTGGGCCACCTCCACCAGCAGCCTGGCGATCAATGGCCGGGACAGGGCGGTGGCCAGCGGATACACCCCCTGATAGATGGCGTCCGCCTGCAGGGCCGGAAAGACGTACTGGCTGATGAAGGCCTCCCGGGCATCCACCACCAGGGCCTTGACCGCCCCCACCTTGAGCGCCTTCTTCCGAACAGCCTCCAGGTCCTTCTCCGCACCGACGTCCACCGTGACGGCGATGACCTCCATGCCATACTTCTCCCTGATCCACTTGACGGCCACGGAGGTATCCAGGCCGCCGCTGTAGGCCAGCACTGCTGTCTCTGTCTTCTTAGCCATTCTCCTTCACCTCCACAAGCTCACGTAGCTATGCGGCCGGCCCTGGTGGTGCTCCGGGGACCGCGCCCGGCCGGAATCTGCGGCTACCTGGCCGGCCCCGCCAGCACCTCCCGCAGCACGGCCACCGCCTGGTCCACGTCTTTCCTGGTGATGATCAGCGGGGGCACCAGCCGGACCGCGTTCGGCTTCAGTCTGTTCACCAGGAGGCCCTTCTCGATGCAGGCCAGCATCACGGCCTCCCCCATGTCCCTGTCGAACTCAATGGCCCAGAGGAGGCCACGGCCGCGCACCTCCACTATGGAGCGGCAACCGGCCTTGAGCTCGGACAGGCGGGAGGCCAGGTAGGCCCCCATGCGCTGGGCGTTCCCCACCACGTCGTACTTCAGGATGTAATCCAGCACGGCATAGGACACGGCGCACGCCAGCGGGTTGCCGCCGAAGGTGGTCCCGTGGTCCCCGGCCTTGAAGACGTCGGCCCTGCTCTTGGCCAGGAAGGCCCCGATGGGGATCCCGCCGCCCATCCCCTTCGCCAGGGTGATGATGTCGGGCTCGATGCCGTAGAGCTGGTAGCCGAAAAGCGACCCCAGCCGGCCCACGCCCGTCTGTATCTCGTCCAGTATCAGCAGTATGCCGGACTGGTCGCACCAGTCGCGCACCCTCTTCAGGTAGTCCTCCGGCGGGACGATGACGCCGCCCTCGGCCTGGATGGCCTCCAGCATGACGGCGCAGGTCTGGCGGGTGGTGGCCTTCTGGATGGCCTCCACGCTGTTGGCCTCCACGTTCACGAAGCCGGAGGGCATCGGCATGTAGGGCTCCTGGAACTTCTTCTGGCCGGTGGCGGCGGTCATGGCCAGCGTCCGGCCGTGAAAGGAGCCGAAGGTGGTGATGACCTCGAAGGCCCCGTCCCGGTTCAGCTTGCCGTACCGCCGCGCCAGCTTGACGGCGCCTTCATTGGCCTCGGTGCCGCTGTTGCAGAAGAAGGCCTTGTCGAAGCAGCTGTTCTCCACCAGCAGCTCGGCCAGCTGCAATTGCGGGATGGAGTAGAACAGGTTGGAGGTCTGCGTCAGCATCTGGCCCTGCTCGGCCAGCGCCCGGGTAACCGCCGGATGGCAGTGCCCCAGGCTGTTGACCGCCAGGCCGCCGATGAAATCCAGGTACTCCCGGCCAGCCTCGTCCCAAACCCTGGCGCCCTGGCCCCGCACCAGGACTATGGGCATGCGCTGGAACGCCGGCATGTAGTACTTCTTTTCCTTTTCCATCCACTTTCTCATCTATTCTCCATCCATCTCAGGCGATGGTGGTCCCCTCCAGGCCGTCCTCCACCTCCCGGATCAGCGCGTGCGGCACCCGGCCGTTGATGATCCGGGCCATCCGAACAGCGGGCAGGGCGGCCAGGCAGGCCTCGATCTTGGGGATCATCCCCCCTGAGGCCACGCCGGAGGCCAGCATGGCCTGGGCCTCGTCGCGCGAGAGCCGGGACACCAGGTTCTGCGACCCGTCCAGTATGCCCGCGACATCGGTCAGGAAGATCAGCTTCTCGGCCCCCAGGGCCGCGGCCAGCCTTCCGGCGGCCGTGTCGCCATTGACATTCAGCATGAAGCCGTGGTCCCCGGGCTCCGGCGGCGACTGGTAGCACAGCGGCGCCACCACGGGGATGAAGCCGGCCGCCAGGACCGCCTGGAGGGCCTGCGGGTCCACATCGCTCACGTCGCCCACGTGGCCCAGCTCCGGGTCCTTCACCCGGGCCCTCAGCAGGCCGCCGTCGATGCCGGAGAGCCCCACCGCCCGGCCGCCCATGGCCTGCAGGGCGGCCACCAGCTCCTTGTTCACCAGGCCGGACAGGATGGCCACCACCACCTTCAGGGTCTCGGTGTCCGTCACCCGGAGGCCCTTGACGAACTTCGACGAGATGTTCAGCCGGCGCAGCCACTCGGTGACCACACTTGCGCCGCCATGGATGACCACCACGGGCACGCTGCGACGCTGCAGCGTCACCAGGTCTGCCAGGGTGGTGTCGTGGCTCCCGAGGGTGCTGCCGCCAAGCTTGATGACGATGGTTCCGGACAAAGGTTCCCCGTATCCTGAGATTCGTTACGATTAAGGTCTAAAGGATAGCAGAAGGCTGGCGTGATATCAAAGGCGGGAATGAGGCCTCTCCAGCTGTCAGCGAGGGCTGCGGCGCGGGGGGCCCGGCTGCGGCCGGAATCAGGGGCGCCGGGCGCGCCCGCTAGGTGGCGTAGGCGCTGTTAATGGTGACGTAGTCGGCCGACAGGTCGCAGCCCCAGGCCACGGCCACGTCGCTGCCCAGGTTGAGGCAGACCCGGATGGGCACCTCTTCCCGCATCAGGATGCGACGGGCCTTCTCTACATCGAACTGCACCGGGCTGCCCGCCTTGAGCAGGTTGACCTCGTCGAGATACAGGTCGACCCTGGACTGCTCGACCTCTGCCCCGCTCCGGCCCACCGCTGCCAGGACCCGGCCCCAGTTGGGGTCGGCCCCGTGCACAGCCGCCTTCACCAGGGACGAGCTGGCCACGGCACGGGCCGCCAGGCGCGCATCCGGCTCGCTGGCTGCCCCTTCCACTCGGATCTCGATCAGGCGGGTGGCCCCCTCACCGCCGCGCACCACGCGCTTGGCCAGGTACACGCAGACCTCCTGGAGGGCGGCCTTGAAGGCCTCGGCATCGGCTGAGCCGTCCTTGATCGGCTGGGTCCCGGCCAGCCCGCTGGCCATCAGGATGACGGTGTCGTTGGTGCTGGTGTCGTTGTCCACCGAGATCATGTTGAAGGAGGCGTCCACCGCTCCCCGCAGGGCCCACTCCGCCAGCCGGGGGTCCAGCCTGGCGTCAGTGGTCAGGAAGCAGAGCAGGGTGGCCATGTTGGGGAAGATCATGCCGGCGCCCTTGGCGATGCCGCCCACGGTGATCTTGCTGTTGTTGACCTTGGTGCTGACGGCGATCTGCTTGGGGTTGCTGTCGGTGGTCAGTATGGCCCGGGCCAGCTGGTGCCCGCCGTCACGTGAGATGACCACCCGCTCGATGCCGGTGCGGACGCGGGCCATGGGCAGGGGAACCCCGATGACCCCGGTGCTGGCCACCAGGACCTCGGCCGCCGGTAGGCTGAGCTTCTTGGCCACCAGGGCGGTCATCTCCTGCGCGTCCGCCAGCCCCTGCTCGCCCGTGCAGGCATTGGCGCAGCCCGAGTTGACCACTATGGCCCTGGCCTTCCGTCCCTCCAGCTTCTCCTGGCACACCAGTACCGGGGCCGCCTTCACCTTGTTGGTGGTCAGGACGCCCGCGGCGGTGCAGGAGACCTCGGAACACAGGATGCCCAGGTCGAGCACGCGCTCTCCCCTGGTCTTGATGCCGGCGTGGACAGCCCCCGCGGAGAATCCTGCAGGTGTGGTCACGGTTCCGCCGGGGATCAGCTGGAATCTGGCAGCCATCGATATATGAATTATAGGTTGAAGGGCGCTGCCGTGTCCAGAAGCACGAACGGCCAGGGCGTTGGCGGCTCCGCCCGCCGGGGCGGCTGGCCGGCCCGACCGGCAGCCCGGCTACCAGGTGAGGCCGATGTCAGTTACGGTGCCCAGCGGGGCCAGGCCCACTATGTACGGGCAGGGGGAGATGAGCTGCGGGGCATACGGCTGCCCCGCTTTGACCTCTACGGTGCTGTCCAGAGGGCAGGAGTGGGCCACCGGTTGCCCGGTGCAGTCGACGTATACCAGCCCGGCGTCGGTGGTGTTGAAGGCGTTCATGGCATGGCCGGACCCCGTGCCGGCGAAGCTCAGGCAGACGTAGGCCGCACGTATTCCCGCTCTCTCGGCGTTGTTGTGCAGCGTCTCGGCGAACTCGGAGCAGTCGAAGGACCCGTCGACATACGGCAGGCGGTCGGTGTCATCCTCCAGCAGGAACTGCATGAGGTACTCGCGGCTGACGTCTACCGCATCGACGTTGTTCTGGAGCCGGATGGGCTGCTTGTCGGTGCCGAGCACCTGGCTTCCGTTAAAGTAGACGCTCCCGGCCTCCTGGCGTCCGCCGGCCCCGGGCAACGGCGTGTTGAACAGGCCCTCGCCGGAGGCGGCGCGGTTGCCGCTGGCGTCCGCCGACCAGGCGGCGAAGCGGTACGTCAGGCCGGGCTCGAGGGCGTCCAGGGTCACACTGTGCGCGGTGCCCAGGTTGGTGTCGAGGGCCGAGCCGGCCTGGTACGAGGCCAGGTCGAAGTACTCCACCTGCGAGGAGCTGGCCTCGTCGGTATCCCAGCTGATGATGGCGCTGGTCCCGGTGACCGCCGAGACGTTCACCGCGGTGATCTCCGGAGGGGTGTTGTCAGAGACCACGGAGCTTTCCGGGCTCTGCGATTGATCGGACGCCTGGCCGCCGGCGCTGCCCCCGGTGATGGCATACCTTATCAGCAGGGCCACGGCGGCTATGAGGCCCACGAAGATGAGGAACATGGCCACGCGGTTGGCGAGGCCCAACTCCGAGCTGCTGTCCTTCGATTCATCCCGGGCGCCGCTGGCAGGGTCAACCCCGGGCTGGACGGTCCCCGCATCGAATGCCGGTATGCGGGCGCCGCATTCAGAGCACGTGGGGCCCCAGTCTACCCTGGCGCTGCAGCTCGGACAGTATGTCCAGATCATAATGCCGTAGCCTCCGCGGTTTTCCTGGTGTATCCCGTATTGTGGACAATCGGTGTTGCAGCAGCGTCTCGGCAGGGCCCATCCACGTCACAGAAACTTGTCAACTCGGGGGCCACCGGCCGGAGCAGCCAGGGCATCCTGATGAAGAGCTGGACCAAGCCGGCGGACAGGTCCGGGCCATGGCCCCGGCGATCGCTCATCGTTGACGTCCGCAGATTGACATTATGTCAGGTGTGATCTAAGATTCGAATCAGGGCTGCAGCAGGCCCGGGGCACACGGCTATCAGGGGGGATGATCGTGGAAGCAGGGCGGTCCAGCACCAGCGCACTGGTAACGGCGTTCTCGCGCGCCTACCACAGCACCCACGACTCACCCAAGATATTCAATGACCCGCTGGCCGGCCGGATGTTCGCCGAGGAAGAGCGGCGCTTCCTGGAGCAGGCCCTGGCCGGGCTGGTCAAGCTGGTCAACCCGGAGCTGGCGGCCTCCGGCCCCGACCAGGCTACCGCGCTGGCCTGCGTGGTGCGGGACCAGGACGGGCCCATCACCCTCGGCCGCTCGCGGTATGCCGAGGACTGCCTGGAGCAGGCGGTCAAACGCGGCGTGCGGCAGTATGTCATCCTGGGCGCGGGGCTGGACACCTTCGCCTTTCGCCGGCCGGACCTGCTCAAGCGCCTGGAGGTGTTCGAGGTGGACCACCCGGACACCCAGAGGTCGAAGTGCCAGCGCCTGGCCCGGCTGGGCAGCGGCTTTCCCCGGCAGCTGCACTTCGTCCCTGTGGACCTGGCCTCGGATATCCTCGACCGGGCGCTGTGGCGCTCCAGCTACGACCCGCGCCGGCCGGGGTTCTTCAGCTGGCTGGGCGGGACCTTCTACCTGGGCCGCCGGGACGTCTTCGCCACCATGCGGGCCATCGGGCGCGTGGCTGCCCCCGGCAGCACCCTTGTCTTCGACTACGTGGACCTGGAGGCCTTCGATCCGGCGAAGGCATCGCCGCGCATGCGGGTGATGCAGGCCATCGCCTCCCAGGCGGGAGAGCCGGTGCAGGGCGGTTTTGCGCCCGGCGAGCTGGCCCGGGAGCTGCAGATGCTGGGGCTGGACCTCAAGGAGGACCTGGGCCCGGCCGAGATCGAGCAGCGGTTCTTCCGCGGCCGTAAAGACGGCTATCACGCCTTCGATCAGGTGCACTTAGCCGCCGCCTCCGCCGCGGACCGCCGCGAGCGGTAGGCGAACTCCCGGTCTCTGTGCTTGAAGCCAGCCGGCTCTGATAGATGCCGGTCCTTGCCCCCGCATTGTCCCCCCTCTGCCGGCGATGATATAATTCGTTCGGCCAGCTGTGCCTGCCGTGGCAGGCATGGGGGCGGCTGCCGCGGCAGGCATCGGGGCGACTGCCGGCCGGAGTCCCAGACGAGAGGAGACGAGCAGACTATGCCCGCAGAGCTGATAAGCGGCACCAGCATCGCCGAGGCCATCCGCCAGGAGCTCAGAGACAGGATCGCCAACCTCAAGTCCAGGGGCGTCACGCCGGGCCTGGTGATGGTCCGTGTCGGCGAGGACCCCGGGTCCGTGTCCTACGTCTCGGGCAAGAGCCAGGCCAGCGCCGAGCTGGGGATCGCCTCTGAGACCCTGGTCTACCCGGAGGCCACCGGAGAGGGGGAGATCCTGGCCCGCATCGCGGAGCTCAACAGGGAGCCCCGCTTTCACGGCATCCTGGTGCAGCTGCCGCTGCCGAAGCAGATCAGGGAGGACAGGGTGGTCAACGCCATCGACCCCCACAAGGATGTGGACGGCTTCCACCCCGTGAATGTGGGCCGGATGCTCATCGGCGACCCCTACTTCCTGCCCTGCACCCCCCACGGCGTCCAGGAGCTGCTGATGCGCAGCGGGAACAACCCGGATGGCAAGCACGTGGTCATCTGCGGCCGCAGCAACCTGGTGGGGAAGCCGCTGGCGGCCATCCTGATGCAGAAGAAGCGCGGCGCCAATGCCACGGTGACCGTCTGCCACACCGGCACCCCGGACCTGGCGGCCATCACCCGCCAGGCGGACATCCTGGTGGCGGCCATGGGCAGGCCGAAGGCCATCACGGCCGAGATGGTGCGGGAAGGGGCCGTGGTCATCGACGTGGGCGTCAACCGCATTCCCGACGCCTCCAAGAAGACCGGGACCCGCCTGGTGGGCGATTGCGATTTCGACGCCATCAAGGAGAAGGCCCGGGCCATAACCCCGGTGCCCGGGGGCGTCGGCCCCATGACCGTGACCATGCTCATGGCCAATACCGTCCGCGCCGCCGAGATGCGCCTGGCGGCGCAGCGCCGCATCCCGTAGACGAGACGCCCGCCATCCGGCCCGTGCCGGGCTGGCTCACGGCGCATATGAGTTGACCAGCCGCCGAACGGGGCGGCGGGAATCGCCGAGGAGGTAACCTGTGGCCTACGACACCACCAGGATGAAGGCCTGGGAGATCGCCGAGGCAGCCGAGAAGAAGCTGCCGTCCCCGGACGAGTGGCGGGACCGGCTGGGCCTGGCCCCGGACGAGGTCATCCCGTATGGCCGGGTGGGCAAGCTGGATTTCATCAAGATCATCCGCCGGCTGGCGGACCGGCCCGACGGCCGGTACATCGAGGTCACCGGGATCACCCCCACGCCGCTGGGCGAGGGCAAGAGCACCACTGTGCTGGGCCTCATCGAGGGCCTGGGCCGGAAGGGTCTGACCGCCGGCGGCTGCATCCGGCAGCCCTCCGGGGGCCCCACCATGAACGTCAAGGGGACGGCGGCGGGCGGCGGCAACGCCCTGCTCA
>CAYRGJ010000007.1:0-115778 GCA_964423835.1 uncultured Dehalococcoidia bacterium
TATTACGACCGAGGACTCTAATGCCGGGTGCTACTGTTTATGGGGGAAAGGTCACGTCTGGCACGGCATATTCCGCAAGACTGGCGCCATACGAGTCCGGAGCATCGAAGAGATGGTAGACATGCTGGTGGCGCTGTGGCGAATGAAGCTCCCGTCCGGGACCAATACCTGCCTGGTGGGCAGCGGTGGGGGTCCTTCTGTTCTCGCCACCGACGATTGTGAGAGGGAAGGGCTCATAGCGGTGCCCATGCCGGAAGAGGTCAAGAAGCGCGTGCTGTCGGTTCTGCTGGCCACCGGGTTTCCGCTGGCCGGCAACATGGTGGGCAACCCCATCGACGCTACTGGTCTCGGTGGTCCCATGGTGTCAGCAACCGGGGATGCATCTGAGATACTCCGCTTGCCTTGGGAGACCGAGGTCAAGAAGGGTGATTCGGGCTGGGGTGACCTTACCGCAGCCCTGGACAAATGGCCTGGTCTGAATCTGGTCATCTTCCATTGCCCCGTGGACAACCTTCCCATGCGGATCACCGAAGCGATGGTTGCAGTGCAGATCAGCCGGCTGGCGGCTGCGGTACAGCTTTGTCGTCTTCCAGCGGCCATGGTCGTCCATCTCACCACAAGTGAGAGGTCGCGCAGCTTGTCATGTCGTGCCAGGCAGGAGTGCGATGCCAGGGGGATACCCCTCTTCAATTCAGTGGGGAGTGCGGCCCTTGCCATTCGGCGGCTCATTGAGTTCGACCGTGATCACCCCGGTGTTCTGGCCCAGGTGCGCAAACGCCATAATCGTGGGGCACCAGCCGCATAGTCTGGGAGCGTGAACATACCGGTAGCATATCGGTTGCATGGGGCATGCACCGTTGACAGGAGGACTCAGCCATGGAGGCAGCACTCGGTGGGATCAAGGTGATAGATCTAACAGGGATGGGCCCAGCCACCATTTCGGCCATGATGCTGGGGGACATGGGGGCCGAGGTGATCAAGGTAGACCCTCCTCCCGGAGTCGGATCCGGTGGCCTCGGCCAGGGACTGCCGGCGACTGGCGATGAGTTGGAGCGGCTCAGGATGACCGCACACATGGCCTCGGGCCGAAACAAGAAGAGCATGATGCTCAATCTCAAAGAGGAGGCTGGCCAAAAGGTATTCCACAGGCTTGCCGAGACTACTGACGTGGTCATCGAAGGTTTTAGACCAGGTGTGATGGACAGGATGGGCGTGGGCTACCGAAGCCTGTCCAGTATCAATGAGCGCATCATCTTCTGCTCGGTATCGGGCTATGGACAGGATGGACCTTACAGGAACCTCGCGGGACATGATCCCGACTACTCCGGCATGGGCGGTGTTCTGGGAATAATCGGCGAAGGTGCGGGCGAACCGCCGGTCCTGGCCCAGAACATAATCGCTGATATGACGGCCGTCTTCAACACCGTCATCGGCATCCTGCTCGCACTACAAGCCCGCCAGCGGACTGGGCGGGGGCAGATGGTCGACATCTCCATGCACGACGGCGTTGTCTTCCTTCATGTTGGCATACCTGGATGCTCGGAGTATTTCTACACCAGGGCCATACCCCGGCGTGGTGAGACGATGCTGAGTGGCACGCAGCCGTCAGCATCTGTCTACCGCACCAGGGATGACAAGTACATCACGGTTTGCCCGATTGAGGTTCGCTTCTGGATGAACCTCTGCCGGGCCCTGAATCGAGAGGACCTGATACCGCACCAGCATGCCACGACTCCAAAGAAGGAAGAGGTTCTGCAGGAGCTGAGGTCTACATTCCGCACCCGGACCAGGGACGAATGGTTTGAGATACTCAGCCGGGCTGACGTCCCCACCGGGAAGGTGTTGGACGTGGACGAGGTGTTTCAAGACCCTCACGTGCTGCACCGCAACATGGTTCTCGAGCTGGACGACCCCCAAGTGGGGAAGGTGAAGCAGATCGGGTTTCCGATCAAGCTGTCAGAGACGCCCGGAATAGTGCGAACCATGGCCGCGCCCCCAGGCCACGATACCCGTCAGATCCTGTCAGAGTTGGGATACGGACCTGATGATGTCGATGCACTGCTGCAGGCAGGGGTAGTGAGGTAGGAGCAGGCGATTAGCGGCTGCTCAGATCCGGGCGTTCAGCGCCCTGATGGCCGTCTCCGCCTCGGCCACGATGCGGTCCACCAGCTCCTGAACTGACGGGATATCGTCGATGCGCCCGCAGACCTGGCCTGCGGGCATCACCCCCATGTCAGGGTCCCCTTCCAGCATGGCCTTCCTGATGCGGATGCCCCCCGCCGCGAGGTGGCCCAGCGCGGCGACGGAGGCCTGGTACTGCCGCCTCATGCTCCAGCCGCCAGCCAGGAACCTCCACCAGGAGACCCCCAGCATCCTGCGGGTCTCCAAGGCCGCCGAGACCGTCTCCTTCCAGGACGGCTTCCGGCCCTGCCGATCGAGCATCCGGGTGAAGCGATTCTCTATCACCCGCAGCTGGGTGCCGGTGATGCTTGGGGTGACCACCGTGCTGTCCTCAGCGGCCTCCAGGTAGCGCTTCTTGACGGCGTCTGGCAGCGGGCTCTCCCTGGTCACGGCGAAACGGGTCCCCATGGCGATGCCTTCGGCCCCCAGGGCCATCGCGGCCGCCAGCCCGCGGCCGTCGCAAAGGCCGCCGGCGGCCACCACCGGGACTCGCACCGCGCCGGCTACCAGCGGCAGGAGGACCATGGTGGACACCTCTCCCACGTGGCCTCCGGCCTCGGACCCCTGGACCATCACCGCATGAGCCCCGTCGGCCTCCGCCCTGCGGGCGTGCTTCACGGAGCCGATCATGGCCATGACCTTGATGTCCTGTTCCCTGGCGGCGTCGATGATCCACCTCGGGTTGCCCCGTGAGTGGCAGATCAGGGGGACCTTGAGCCCGATCAGGATCTCGGCCTGCTCCTCGAAACCGGGGCTGCCGAAGATGAGGTTGGCGCCGAAGGGGCGGGCAGTGAGCGCCCGCACAGTCTCGATGTCGCGGCGCAGATCATCCGGCGCCAGGCGCCCCGACGCCAGTATGCCGAAACCCCCGGCATTGGACACCGCGGCTACCATCTCCGGCGTGCCGACGTAGTTGGCCGGCGCCAGGATGACGGGATGCCTGACGCCGAGCAGCTCGGTTATCCTGGTCTTCATGCGGTCAGGGCCATACTACATCAAGGGGCTCGGCGCCTCAAGCGTGGCGTGGTCGCGCCGCTCCGGCCGCGCCCGCTCTTGAGAGGTTCACCCGGGGCAAGATGGACTTTGCTTGACGGAGCATGGTATAGGTCTATAATTTATGCTTGGGGACATGAGGATCATAGCAGGGGAGGGGAAGGGGCGGCGGCTACGGTCGCCCAGGACTTCGGTGAGGCCCACGACCGCCCTGGTGCGGGGAGCGATATTCTCCATCCTCAGCCCCAGGCTGAATCAGGAATGGGAGGCACTCGACCTGTATGCGGGCACCGGGGCCCTGGGCATAGAGGCCCTCAGCCGCGGCGCCGCCTGGGCAGACTTCGTGGAACAGAATCGCAAGTGCTGTGATGCCATCCGGCAGAACCTTGAGGCCGCCGGCTTCTTGTCACGGTCCAGGGTGTACTGCCTGAGCGTGGACAGGGCCCTGGCCGTGCTGGACCGGGTCTATGACGTGGTGCTCCTGGACCCCCCCTACGATGATCCGTCTCTTCCGCGCACGCTCGATTCCATTCTTGGCTCGCAGCTTGTCGGTCCGAAGTCAACTGTTGTCGTCCAGAGCTCAACGCGCCAACAGCTTCCTGCGGACTCCCACAAGTTCCATCTGGAGAAGAACCGGCGCTACGGTGACACCAGCATCTCATTTTATCGACAGGAGGCCAGCAGTTGAGGACAGCGCTTTACCCGGGCAGCTTCGATCCGGTGACCAAAGGACATGTGGATGTGGCCACGAGGGCGGCGGCCCTTTTCGACCGGCTGATAGTGGGCGTGTTCGATGTTCCCCCCAAGCACCTGCTATTCACCACTGACGAGAGGGTGGCGCTGATGAAAACGGCCCTGGCCGGGGTCCGGAACGTGACCGTACAGTCCTACAACTGCCTCACCATAGAGTTTGCCAAGCAGATAGGCGCCAACTCGATCGTCAGGGGGCTGCGGATGGGCTCGGACTTCGAGCGCGAGTTCGACATGGCGCTGATGAATCGGAAGCTGGCTCCGGATATCGACACCATCTGCCTCATGTCCAGCGCCGAGTTTCAGTTCATCAGCTCCAGCCTGCTGAAGGAAGCAGCGCAGGGCGGAGGAGACATCAGGGTCTTCGTGCCCGAAAGCTCCGCGGTGGCCCTGATGAAGAAGCTCTACATTCCGTCGGACAAGCCGGCGAAGGTTTCGTCCAAGCGCAAGAGAAGATAGAAGGAGGGTTGCTCATGGCGTACAAGATCACCGAGGAATGCATCAGCTGCGGCGCGTGCGAGGTCGACTGCAAGAACAATGCCATCAAGGCGGGAGACACCATATACGCCATCGATCCCGAGAAATGCACCGAATGCGTCGGCTGGTACACCACCCAGAAGTGCGTGGAGCAGTGCCCGGTCGACTGCTGCGTGCCCGACCCGGCGCACAAGGAGACCAAGGAACAGCTCCTGGAGAAGTGGAAGCAGCAGAACCCGGGCAAGACCCCGGTGGTCTAGCGGCCCGGTCCCTATCGAAAAGGGCTCTTCAGACTGGAAATCCCCCTTTCGAGGGGGATTTCTGTTTTCCCGCGCGGCGTCCACCCGGCTGGCGCTAGGAGAACAGCCTGACCACCGCGTCGAACCGTTCTGGCAGGAGCCCCAGCAGGAAGCGGAACTCGTCTATCAGGAAGCTGGCCAGGGCCGAGTTGCCGATGGCGTTGCCCACGCTGGTGGCCTCGGGCTCATTCGCCGCCCACTTGCCAATGGCGATGAAGATGGCCGCGGTCAGCAGTGCACCAACGCACAGGCCCAGCACCGCGCCGCCGAAGGAATCCACCCAGCCCAGCATGACCATCTTCAGCAGCCCCTTGACGATGATGGCCAGGATGTGGAAGACCACCATGACCACTATCACGATGAGGGCGAACGAGACTATGTGCGCCCAGAGGGCCCCGCTGGAAGAGAGCTTCTCGGCCAGCGAATCGGACGCCACGCCGGCGATGGCCACGCCGGCCACCAGCCCCAGCAAGCCGAAGATCGAGGCAATGAGCCCCTGCTTGTAGCCGGCGACGGCGCCGATTATCGCTACGGCGATGATGACGATGTCAACCCAGCTCACTGCCTGCCTCCCTTCGTCCTGCTGCGGCCAGGGCACCCAGTATGTTACCCGCACAGAGGCGGCCGGTCAAATCCCAAGATCCGCCGCCGCCGCGGCACGTCAGCCTGAGTAAGGCCGCAGGGCGATGGTGATTATGGTCAACAGGATGAGGGCCACCCAGGGAGAGAAGTCGATCATCTGGAACCGCGGTATGATACGCCGCAGCGGGGCCAGAATGGGCTCCGTGATGGCGTGTATCATGCTCACAAAGAAGTTGTTGGGGTCCACCGGGAACCAGGACATCAGGGAACGGATGATGATGGCCGCGATCAGGACGTAGCACAGGATGATGATGCCCCGGACCACGTACTCCATTGACTAGTCGCCTCTCAGCGCCTTCGCCCTCTCGTAGCCGGCGATGATGGCCCGGGCCAACAGGGCCCGCAGCCGGCCTTCCTCCAGCTCATGCAGTCCCTCGGCGGTCGTGCCCCCGGGCGAGGTGACCATGTTGCGCAGCTCTGCCGGGTGCCGGCCCGATTTCTGCGCCAGGTGGACCGACCCGGATATGGTCTCCATGACCAGCTCCTGGGCCATGTCCCGCGGCAGCCCGATGCGCACCGCGGCATCCACGAAAGACTCGATGATCAGGAAGACATAGCCCGGCCCGCTGCCGCTGACGGCCGTGGCCATGTCTATGTACTTCTCGTCGGAGACGAAGGTCTGCCGGCCCATGGCGCCCAGTATGGCCCGGGCCCTCTCTCTGTCGGCGTCCGCCGCTTCAGGCGTGGCGGTCCACACGGTGACCCCTTCGCCGATCTGGGCCGGCGTGTTGGGCATGGCCCGCACCACGGCCGCGCGATCGAGCCCCTGGCGCAGCCTGGAGAGGCTGATGCCGGCGGCTATGGAGATCACTGTCTGGTCCGGCCTGGTCTGGCCCTTGAGGTCGGCCAGCGCATCCGGCATGACATTGGGCTTCACGGCCAGGACGACCACATCGGCTTCGTCCACCGCCTTGCGGTTGATGGAGGTGGCGGCTACCCCATACTGCTTCTTGAGGTAGGTCCGCCGCGCCTCGGAAACATCGGAGACAGTGATGCCGCCGGGCCCGGCCACGTCCCTGTCGATCAGGCAGCGTATCATGGCCTCGCCCATGTTCCCGCCGCCGACAAAGGCAATCCTCACGGCGCTACTCCTCCTTCCGGCCGAAGATGGCGCGGCCGATCCTCACCAGGGTGGCCCCTTCCTCTATGGCCACCTCGAAGTCATCGCTCATGCCCATGGAGAGGTGCTCCAGCCCCAGCGCGTCCCGCATGAGCCGCAGCTGCCGGAACACCGGCCGGACCTGCTCCGGGTCATCGGTGTACGGGGCAATGGTCATCAGCCCCCTGATCCGGACACGTGGCAGGCGGGCCACGCTCTCCAGGGCGGGGATGGTGTCCGGGACCGAGAAGCCGTGCTTGCTGGCCTCGCCCGCGACGTTGACCTGGATGAGCACCGCAACGTCCGCCGCCGCGTGCTGGCTTATGGCCTCGGCCACCTTCAGCGAGTCCACGCTGTGAATCAGGTTGAAGAGCGCGGCCGCGGGCCGGGCCTTGTTGGTCTGCAGGTGGCCCACCAGGTGCCAGGAGGAACCGGGGCAGAGGGGCAGGAGGGAGGGTATCTTCTCGCTGGCTTCCTGGACCCGGCTTTCGCCGAAATGGCGCAGGCCGGCGGCGAAGGCCTCCTGGATGGCTGGCGGGCCAACCATCTTGGTCACGGCCACCAGGGTCACCTCCGACGGCCGGCGGCCGGCCCTGGCGGCGGCCGCCTCCATGCGCTTCCGAATGGCGTCGACGTTTCGCTTTATCGATGTGGCGCCATTGCCCGGCGCCGCCATGTCCCTGGCCATGTGGCATACAGTATAGCGTGGTTGTCACCAAACCTGAAGAGGCCATGGCGCCCCCGCCTCCGAATGCGATGCGCTGGCGATACCACTGTGGTTGTCACCCGGCCCTGGTGGCCCTATACTTCAGGAAGCGTGCGGCGGCTGCCATGAGAATCGACGCGGTGATCTTCGATTTCGGCGGGGTGTTCATAGAGTCACCCTACCCGATGTTGGACTCGATAGGCGCCGGGATGGGCCTGAAGCCGGGTGATCTGTCGGACATCATCTTCGGCTCCCTGTTCGAGGATAGCGATCACCCGTACCATCGCCTGGAGCGCGGCCAGATAAGCCTGCTGGAGGCCCGCGACCAGATCCTGGAGCGGGGCCGGGCCCTCTATGGCGTGGACGTGGACATCTTCGAGGCCTTTGCCAGCATGCCGCCGGATGTCCGCCAGCCGATGGTGGCCCGGGTGAGAAAGCTCAAGCGGGATGGCTACCCGACGGCCATCATCACCAACAACATCCGGGAGTACGCGGACATGTGGCGGGCGATGCTCCCCGTGGAGGAGCTCTTCGACCTGGTGGTGGACTCCAGCTTCGAAGGAATACGAAAGCCGAACCCCGCCATATTCCGGCTGGCGCTGCAGCGCCTGGGCGGGCTGGCGCCGGAGCACACCGTCTTCCTGGACGATTGTGAGGGCAACGTCAGGGGGGCCGCGTCCGTGGGGATGCGGACCATACACGTACGGGACAACATAATGGAGGCCATCGCCGAGCTCGACGCGCTGCTGGGGTGAGGCGCGCGCGAGGCGGGCACGCCCCGGCCTCTGCGCGGTCCGGCTGGTCCACATACGGGTGAGACGGCCGGGGAGCGGAAGACATGGAGATCGCGCCGATAGGTGTCATTCACTCCCCCTTCCAGAGCAAGGAGGGGTGCCCCATCCAGCCGCTCTATGCCGTGGAAGCCGAAGGCCGGGTGGAGGTCTTCCAGCAGTACGCCGAGGGACTGAAGGACATCGAGGGCTTCACCCACATCTACCTGCTGTACTTCTTCGACCGGAGCGGCGAGGTCCAGCTGGTCCGCCCCACCTTCCTGGATGATCAGCCGCATGGCGTCTTTGCTTCCCGGCACCCCTGCCGGCCCAGCGGCATCGGCCTGTCCATCGTGTCCCTGGTGAGGAGAGAGGGCAATGTCCTGCTGGTGCGGGGCGTCGATGTGCTCGACGGCACACCCCTGCTGGACATAAAGCCGTACATACATCGCTTCGACGCCATTGAGGGGGCCTCCAACGGCTGGGTCCAGGACAGGGAGTGGCGGCCCAAGCCGGAAGGAGCGGAGTAACGCCATGAGCCCTGTTCATCACCCGTCCCGGGACAAGGAGCCGGACCCCGAGCCGGCGGCGCCACTGATCCAGGTCCACGACGAGCATGGCCGGGAGGTGTCCATCACCAGGCAGGACTGGCGCGAGAAGGTCCTGCCGGCCAGCCTTGGGATGGTGCGGGACGACCCGGACCGGCTGTACAGCCTGCTGGTCACCGCCATCAGCGACGGCTTCGCCTCCGATGTCGTGCCGTATGCCGAGCACCTGCAGCGGACCGACCCCATCCCATCCCGGGCCGCCACCGTCCTGGGCATCGTTTACATGGAGTCCGGGCGCCTTGACGACGCTCAGAGGCTGTACGAGGGCTTCCTGGCCGGGCACGGGGAGGACGGCGTGGTGCTGACGAACCTGGCCAAGGTCCATGCTCTGAAGGGAGACGGTCAGCGGGCGGAGACGATCCTCTGGCATGCGCTGGAGGTCGATCCCAACCAGGACAACGGGCTGGCCTGGCACCTGGCCATGAAGAGGGAACGGGGTGGCGAGCCGGCCGTACTGGAAGCCCTGCGGCATATCGCCGTTCTTCCGGGCAGCTGGAGGGCCCAGGTCTGGCTGGCCGAAGATGCCCTGCAGCGCGGTGACCTGGCCTCCGCCATGGCCCTTTACGGCGCAGCGTTGGTCGCCGCCGGAAGACCGGTGCCGGCGGACCTGCTGATGGAGATGAGCGGGGACCTGGGGAAGGCAGGCTGCCTGGCGGAGGCCCTGGACCTGGCCGAGCCGTTCTTCGATCCCGCCTATCATGGCCTGACGGTGGGCAACAACCTGATCAAGGCCAACATCGACCTGGGGCGGCTGGAGAAGGCCGCCCTGATCATCGATCAGATGCATGCGCAGAAGCGGCCCGACTGGCGCGAAGTCCTGGACGTCTGGCATACGGAGTTGGCCAGGGCCCGCGTCGAGGCGGGCGCGGCCGGCGCACCGGCCGGGACGCCGGTCTCGCTGATGGCCATCCAAGGGCCCCTCTGGATGCGCGAGGGATCGCCGTTTGCGGAGCTGTCTCCCCCAAAGGACCGGGGGGCGCCGCGCGTGGCCGTGTTCGGCGGTACCGCGCTGCTGCCGCAGGACCAGCAGCGCCATGGGGTGCAGCTGGTCGACGCCCCCGGCCGTCTCAGCCGCTCCGCGCCGCTGGTGCTGGCGGAGCATATCCACCTGGCCACGGATGCGGTGGGGGTAGCCCTCATACCCTGGGCTCAGGGCTCGGGGTTTGCCGTCCTGGCAGCGGAGTACGGGGACCGGGAGGTGTGCGGGCTGATGGGGAAGGGAGGGGACCCCCCTGCCCTGGTGGCTCGCTGCATCGTCAACGCCACCCAGGCGGTCTGGCGGATCCATCTGCACCTGGTCAGGACAGAGGACCAGTCCCGCCTGGCGGAGATCTCGGTGGAGACCTCACCCGACGACGCCGGGACGGCGGTCGGCCTGCTGGCGGAGAAGATCGTCAGGTCGCTGGTGGCGGGAGCCGCGGTGAAGCCGGCCCCGGCCCTGGCCTGGTACCGGCGACCGACCGGGCCTGACGCAACTGATTACCTCCTCCGTATCGAGCAGCAGCTGGCCGTGGTCTGCGCCGGGCAGGAAGCCCTCCGCGGCGGAGGGCTGTCTGGAGAGCGCGAGATCCTGGAAGGGGCCATCTACCTGTGCCTGCGCCAGCCGGACAACGCCACCGTGCGGATGCTGTGCGCCAGCACGTTCCGGCAGATGAAGAAGGTGCGGCCCGCCATCGTGGCGGAGCTCAGGGACAAGCTGGAGCTGCTGCAGCGCCAGCACCCCCTCCCGGGCGCGCCAGGCAGGCTGTTGGTGGCGGTGCTGGCGGAGGTCTTCGGGGGCTGATCTCGCCCGGGCCCTTTACGGCCGCGTCTGCCCGCTGCCCATGATGATCCACTTGTAGCTGGTGAGCTCCCTCAGTCCCAGCGGGCCGCGGGCATGGAACTTCTGGGTGCTGATGCCCACCTCCGCCCCCAGGCCAAACTGCCCGCCGTCGGTGAAACGCGTGCTGGCGTTGACGTAAACGCAGGCCGCGTCCACCTCGTTGAGGAACCGCATGGCGTTGGCGTAGTCCTCGGTGACGATGGCCTCGGAGTGCCCTGAGCCGTAGCGGTCGATGTGCTCCAGGGCCTCGTCGATGGACTTCACCACCTTGACCGCCGCGATCAGCGCCAGGTACTCCTTGCCCCAGTCCTGGTCTGTGGCCGGGGCTGTCTTGAGCGACGGCGTGCCGGCCAGGACCTGCTGCGAGGCCGCGTCGCAGTGCAGCTCGACGCCGGCCTTCGCCAGCTCAGGGCCCACCAGCTTCAGGAACCTCTCCGCTATGTCCGCGTGCACCAGGATGGTGTCCAGGGCGTTGCACACCGTGGGCCGCTGCACCTTCGCGTTGTAGACAATGGCCGCGGCGCTGCCGGCGTTGGCACTGCGGTCCACGTAGGTGTGGCAGACGCCCACACCCCCGGCCAGCACCGGCACGGCCGCGTGGCCGGCCACGAACCTGATCAGCTCCGCGCCGCCGCGGGGCACGATGAGGTCAATCTGGCCGCTCATCTTGAGCATGTGGTCCACCACCGACCGGTCCGTGGACTCGATGATCTGGACGGCGCCCTCGGGGGCGCCCGCCTCCCGCGCCGACCTCTGGACCATGGCGGCCAGCGCCAGGTTGGAGTGTCTGGCCTCCTTGCCGCCCCGCAGGATAACGGCGTTGCCTGACTTGAGGCAGAGCGTGGAGATATCGACGGTCACGTTGGGGCGGCTCTCGTATATGGTGGCGATGACGCCCAGCGGCACGCGCTTCCGGCCGATCTCCAGCCCGTTGGGCAGGGTGCGCATGTCGAAGACCTCGCCTACCGGGTCGGGCAGGCCGGCCACGGCCCTGACATCCGAGGCGATGCCCGCGATCCGGGCTGCGTCCAGCAGCAGCCGGTCCTGCATGGCCGCGCTCATGCCGGCCTCCTGGGCCGCGGCGCGGTCGCGCTGGTTGGCGGCCACGATCTCGTCGCAGTTCTGCACCAGGTTCTCGGCCAGGCGCAGCAGGGCCCGGTTCTTGACCTCACCCGGCAGGCGCGCCAGCTTCCTGGCCGCGGCCCTGGCCGCCCCTACCTTGGTCTCGAGCTCCTTCACTGCATCTGACATCTTGCTTTCTCCTCGCGGGCGCTAGCCTTCCATCTTGATCTTGAGCGCCTGGACGATCTCGTTGGACAGCACCTGGCCCGTCAGCCAGATTATCGGCGCCAGGGGGCCCCGGGCCTCACCGCCCGCTATGGCCCGGGTGCCTCCGATCAGTGGCCTCAACTCATAGTACCGGGTGGTCCGGCCCAGGAGGGCCCCGCCCTCCATGGCCACCCGCTCGCCGGGCAGGTACTCGGTGACGGTCAAGTGCACCCACACCGGGATGGCGCACAGGATGGTGATGCGGAACCGGGCCCCCACCCGCAGCGGCCCCTGAGTCAGTTTCTTGACCCGGTGGACCGCCTCGGTCCACCGGGGCCACGTCTCCGGGTCGGCCACGGTCTCCCAGATGGCGCCGGGAGTGGCCTTGATGGTGACCCCTGCTTCGAATCTCACGGTCTCGCCGCCCCTCTAGTGAGAGTATCACGTTACCGGATTCCGGCACAAGGGCCGGGCCGGCTGGCAGCGGTGAGCCAGGCCGGGCTCCGTGGTAGGCTTGCCCGGAAGAAGGGAACGGTGGCCTGATGCGCGCCGGCGGCCCTCGCGGAGGGGCGCAGCCTCATGCTATAATCACCCGGATTCCGTGGCGGGCAAGGAGCGACGTGGAACCATTGCATATATACCATACCCCCTGGACGGAGCTGGACGTTATCCTCCGGCTCTTCATGGCGGCCCTGGTGGGCGCCATCATAGGGCTGGACCGGGAGCGGGCCCACAAGTGGGCCGGCATCCGCACCATGCTGCTGGTCTGCATGGGGGCGGCCTTGTTCACCATCGTCTCCATGTTCGGTTTCGGCGGGATGGGCAACGGCTCGCAGGTGGTGGATCCGGCCCGGCTGGCCGCCGGGATAGTGGTGGGCATAGGCTTCCTGGGGGCCGGCGTGATCCTTCATAGCGAGAAGGGGGTGGTGGGCCTGACCACGGCCGCGGCCGTCTGGGCGGTGGCCTCCCTGGGGGTGACCATCGGCTGCGGCCTCTACCTGGTAGCGATTGTGGCGGCCGGCCTCATCCTGGTGGCCCTGCGCCTTCATACCAAGCACCCGCCGGACTAGGCGCCATGCCACAGGGTTGATGGCGGCGCCATGCTCGCAGCCTGATGGTGCGCCATGCTCGCAGCCTGATGGCGGCGCCGTGCTAGAGGGTTGGTGGAGGCGCCATACTCGAGTCTGATGGCGCGCCATGCTCCCGACCTGATGGCGCGCCATGCTCCCGACCTGATGGTGCGCCATGCTCCCGACCTGATGGCGGCGCCTTGCCGGCGTCTGATGGCGGTACCCCATCGACCACTCCGCTCTTCTGCAACCCGGCAATCTCCGCCCCGCTGTAGCCGCCGATGTCCCGCAGGATCTCCCGGGTGTGCTCTCCCAGCTTCGGCGCGGTGAAGCCGGGATTGGCCGGCGTCTCGCTGAACTCGGCGGGGTACCCGGGTGCCCTGATGTCACCGAAGAGGCGGTGGCTGGTCTGGATGACGTAGTCATTGGCGATGGTCATGGGGTCCCTGGCCAGCTCGGTGGCCGAGTTCACCGGGGAGCAGAAGACGTCGTGCTCCGACAGGGCGCGTATCCACTCGTCGCGGGGCCGGTTGATGAAGACCGTGTCCAGGAAGGCTATGAAGGCCTCCCGGTTCTCGAACCTCCGGTCCCGAGACTCGAACCGGTCATCGTGGATCAGCTCCGGGTGCTCGATGGCCAGGCAGAAGTTGCGCCAGGCGACGGGATGGTGGGCCACGGTCATGCACAGCCACCTGTCATCCTGACAGCGGTAGAAGTTGCGCAGCGGGTCAGTGGAGCGGCGCTGGTGCCGCGGCACGTCGGCGTCAATCATCAGGGCATTGAGCACGTTGAAGTACTGCAGGAACATGGCGGAGCTCAGCAGCGAGACCTTGATCTCCTGTCCCCGGCCCGTCTGCTCGCGGGCGTACAGGGCCGCCAGGATAGAGTGGCTGGTGGTGATGGCCGTGATCTGGTCGATCAGGCCGAACTGGGAGATCAGCGGCGGCATGTCCGGCTCGCCGGCGCACAGCATCAGGCCTGACCTGGCCTGTCCCAGGAAGTCGAAGCCGCCCGCCTCCCGGTCGGGGCCCTTCGACCCGAACGCCGAGACGCCGGCGTATATCAAGCGCGGGTTGAGCGGCCGCAGGTCGGCATAGGTCATGCGCTGGCTCTCCACCGCCCTGGCCCGGAAGTTGGTGACGAAGACGTCACACTTCGGCACCAGGCGGTAGACGACCTGCTTTCCCTCCTCCTTGTTCAGGTCCAGGGCGATGCTCTTCTTGTGGCGGTTGGCTCCCTCGTAGAAGAGGCTGTGGCCGTTCTTGGCGACCGGGAAATTGCCGAAACGGACCAGCATTCGGATGGGGTCGCCGGTTTTGGGGAGCTCGATCTTGATGACCTCCGCGCCGAGGTCTGCCAGTATGGCCGCCGAGCCGGGGCCGGCGTGAAATGCTCCCCACTCCAGGACCCGGACCCCCTTCAGGGGCTGGTGGCCGTGGCTATTGCCGGTCAGGGTCTCCATCTATAAAAATGGTAGTCTGGCAGGTCCATGCGGGTCAAGCGACGCCACTGGAGAGTGGGCGCTGATGGCGTGCCGGCCGGCAGCGTCAGACGCGCTTCGCCCCGGGGGCCACTGCCCCAAAACGGATGTCCCCCGCGGCGGCCCTGGCGGCCCTGATGGCGCTCCTCTCCTTGTCCTTGATCTCCAGCATGATATCGAAGTCAAGGGGGGCAGTGTCGGAGAGGAAGCGACGGAAGGCCCTGGCATCGAGGGTGCCGGCGTGGCTGCCCCGGCTCCCGCCGGGGGCGGGCTGGCTGTAGTCGACCATGGGCGGGCCGTCACTGGCGGCCCAGGTCCGGGCCGCCCGGGCGAGGGCCTCCGCCGTGCCCTCCGCCCGGCCTTCACCGCCGCCGTGGATAAGGTGGTGAAAGGCGTCGAACAGCACCGGGAGCCCCGATGCGGCGCCGATCTCCAGGCAGTCGGCCAGGGTGTAGCACCGGTCATCGTTCTCGACAACGAGCCTCCTCTTGATGGCTCCCTCCAGCGCCGCGCATCTGCGGACGAAACGGTCCATGCTCCGGGCCCGGTCGCCATACACGCCGCCGGCGTGGATCTGGATCTTGGCGGTGAGGTCCAGCCCCATCAGGTCCAGGACCTCGGCGTGATATCGCAGCTCCCGAAGGCTGCTCTCGACCACCTCCTCGTTCGGCGAGTTGAGGACCACGAACTGGTCGGGGTGCATGGAGATGCGGATGCCGTGACTCTTGATGAAACACCCGATTTCGCCCAGCTGCGCGGCGAAGCGCTGCTGCCAGCTGCAGCGGCAGACCGGGTGAGAGGCGAACGGGACGAGGTCCGAGGTGATACGGAAGAAGAGCAGGCGGTGCCGGGCGTTGTAGCCCAGAATCCGCGACAGGCAGTCGAGGTTGGTCTGGACCGTGGCCAGCAGGCGGTCCTCGGAGTAGGATTTCAGGCGGAAGGTGTGGCCAGCCCGGCAGCCGATGGCAGTGTTGATGCAGGGATAGCCTATGCGCATTGGGGGCCTTCTGACCGGCGGGACCGGCAGGCCTCATGCCGGCTGGCATCCATCAGCGCTACAGGCCGAGCTCGCCCCGCAGATGTATGAAGTATAGCAGGGAATCGCGCGACACCATGCCGATGACGCTGTTCTCCGCCACCACCGGCACCTGGTTGACGTTCTGCTCGGTGAGGAGCTGCATTACGCTGGACAGGTCATCGTCCGGGCGCACCTGCTTCACGCTGGCCAGGGGGGTCATGATCTCCCGGACGGTCTTGAAGGGCCATTGCCTCCGCTCCACGGCCCGCACATCGTGAACGGAGACCAGCCCCATGGCCTGCCCGCCGTCAACGACCGGGAAGCAGCGCCGCCCGGAGGCCAGGATGTAGTCATTCACCAGCGATTCCACCGCGATATTGGATGGGACCGCCTGGCAATCCCTGGTCATGACCTCGGACACCTTGTGGCCCTGGAGTATGTCCTGGAGGGCCATCTGGCGGTAGCTGCCCACGGCGGCATTCTCCAGGATCCACCCAATGAGGGCCAGCCAGATGCCGTTCGACCAGTAGCCGAGAAAGATGAGAGCGACGCCTCCGAAGATGAAAAGGTACCCGAAGCCGCGGCCGATCCAGGCGGCGATGCGGGTGGCGCGGCGCAGGTCCTTGGACCGCCACCAGAGAATCGAGCGCAACACCCTCCCGCCGTCCAGGGGGAAGCCCGGTATCAGGTTGAAGGCGGCCAGCGCCAGGTTGATGTAGCCCAGCCAGAAGGTCATCCCGGCCACCGGCGACGCCGAGTGGCGGGTGGCGAAGAAGATGCCCCAGCATATCCCTCCGATTATCAGGCTGGTTCCCGGGCCGGCCACGGCCATGCGGAACTCGCTGCCGGCGGACCTGGGCTCCTCGGTGAGCTGCGAGACGCCCCCGAATATGAACAGGGTGATGGAGCTGACCTGCAGGCCGGCGCCCCTGGCCACCAGGCTGTGGGCCATTTCGTGGGCCAGCACCGAGGCGAAGAAGAGGAGGCTGGTGACCACTCCGATGACCCATCGCGTGGCCGTGCTCCAATCCCGGTACGCGTCCACATTGGGGAAGTACTGGCCGGCCAGCAGCCAGGTCACCAGGAAGAAGATGATGAACCAGGACCAGTGCAGCCGGATTTCTATGCCGAAGAGCCTGCCGATGCGAATGCCGCCGCCCATCTCGCCACCTCCCGCCTATAAGATACCACAACCTGGCCGGGCCGTGGCCAAAAAGGCTAGAATAAAACCATGACCAGCCGCCGGCCGTCCGGATTCATTTCAGCCAGCAGCGGGCATGCCAGGAAGATGGCGGCCCTGTCGCTAGCGCGTGGGATCGGTCTCGGCCCGGTGGTCGGGGCCGGCGGCTGCGGCGGCCCGGGCGCCGCCGATTCCCTGGAGCACATGGCCGGCGACCGAAAGACGGGCGCCATCGCGATGTACCTGGAGGAGCCGGCGGAGAGCGCCCGCCTGATGAAGGTGATGGGCCGCGCCGCGCGGCGCAAGCCGGTCTTCGTCTGGAAGTCCGGGCGCCCTGCGGCGCCCGCACGAGTGTGGCACCGTGGCCAGGCGGCCCCGGCAGCCCCGGCCAGCATCTGGTCGGCGGCGCTGCGGCAGGCAGGCGCCGTGGAGGTAACGGGGCTGGAGGAACTGGCGGATACGCTCCTGCTGTATCAGGCGGTAGGGCCGCTGGAGAGGGCCAACCTGGGGATCATCTGCGGGCTGACCGATGGTGGTGGCGGAGAGGCGGTGCTCTCGGCGGATGCCTGCGCCGCCCAGGGAATAGACGTGGTCCCCTTCACCGACCGGACCCGGCGCAGCCTGCTGGGCCTTCTGGGGCAGGTGGGCAGCGTGCTGGTCAATCCGGTGGACGTCAGCCAGCGGCCTGGCAACCTGGAGGTTTTCGATAAGACCTTCGGGCTGGTGGCGTCGGAGCCGGGCGTTGATCTCATCGTGGTCTACGAGAATGTGGACCTGCTGGTGGCCTTTGTGGGGCAGCCGACGTGCCACTTGCTGAACGACGTTGTGGCCGGTGCCGGGCGGAAGCACGGCAAGCCCGTGATCGTGGTCTCCCCGCCGGGAGCCATGGACCGGGAGCGCCTGGAGGTGGAAGCCAGGCTGACCGCGGCGGGGACCGCCGTCTTTCCCAGCATGGAACGGGCGGCGAAGGCTATCGCCAGCGTCCGGCAGGACCGCCGCCTGCACCCGGCCCGGAAGGCCGGGGCGGGCCCCGGCGGCCGGCGCGGCATTCAGGAGAACGTGGAGGCGCCGGCGAGATGAGGCTGGGGATCATGTCCGACAGCCATGACAACACCCCGCTGATAGCCCGGGCGGTGGCGCTCTTCAACAGCTACAAGGTGGACCTGGTGCTGCACGCCGGGGACTTCGTGGCCCCCTTCACCAACATCGAGCTTCGCCAGCTCCAGGCCAGGCTGGTGGGCGTCTTCGGCAACAACGATGGAGACCGGCCCCACCTGCTGGAGAGATTCGCCGGCTTCGCCCAGCTGCAGGCCGACTTCACGGAGCTGGAGCTGGGCGGCCGCAGGATCGTCATGATGCATGAGCCGAAGTTCCTGGAGCCGCTGATGAGGGCCTCTGCCTATGACCTGGTGGTCTACGGCCACACACATAAGGTCGATATCCGTGAAGGGCGGCCCATGGTGATCAACCCCGGGGAGTGCGGTGGCTGGCTCTACGGGACGTCGACGGTGGTGACCCTGGAGCTGGAGACCATGAGGCCCACCGTGCACACCCTCTAACCGCCCTACGATCCCATGGCCATCAGGATGAAGAGCAAGCCGCCGGCCAGCATGACCACGCCCAGCACCAGCGACAGGACCGTCTCGACCTGGTCCCACAGGCCCTTCTTCTTTGATCCCCGCTTCAGCTCCCGTTTATAGGACCACCCCAGCCGAAACGCCAGGTACCCGGCGATGAGGGCAATGCCCAGCAGCAGCTTGGGTATGTCCATGCTCCGCCCATTATAGTGTGTTTTCGCGGCCGCGAGAAGGTCATGGTACAATGGGCCGCGGACGGGCCGACACCATATATGCTTATACAGGTTCTCTCCCCGGATGTAGTCTCCAAGATCGCCGCCGGCGAGGTGGTGGAGCGCCCGGCTTCCGTGGTCAAGGAGCTTATCGAGAACTCGCTGGACGCCGCGGCCTCGCGCATCGACATCGAGGTCCGCGGAGGCGGAGTGGACCTGATCCGCGTTTCGGACAACGGGACGGGCATCCCGGCGGATGAGGTGGAGCTGGCCTTCGAGCCGCATGCCACCAGCAAGATCCGGAGCCTGGCGGACCTGGAGGCCGGGACCTCGCTGGGCTTCAGGGGCGAGGCCCTGCACAGCATCGCCCGCGTGGCCCGCGTGGAGCTGCTGACGCGCACGGAGGGCGATGCTTCCGGCACCCGCGTCTCTCTGCGCCATGGCCTGGTAGTTGAGCGGGGCGCGCAGGCGGCTGCCGGCGGCACCGCGGTCACCGTGCGGCACCTGTTTCGTGATGTCCCGGCCCGGCTCAAGTTCCTCAAATCGGTCACCACGGAGAGCAACCAGATCACCAACCTGGTCAGCCAGTATTGCCTGGCCTTTCCCGGCGTGAAGTTCACCCTGACCGTGGACGGGCGGGAGGTCCTGCGCACCCCGGGCGGCGGGCACCTCAGGGATGCCATCGCCGAGGTCTATGGCCTGGATGCGGCGCAGGCCATGCTGGAGGTGCAGGGCGCGGCCACGGCCGCGGCGGCCGAGGCCGGGACGATGCCGGTGGTCTCCGGCTACACCAGCCCGCCCTCGCTGACCCGGGCCACCCGCGGTTTCATGAGCTTCTTCGTCAACGGGCGGTGGGTGCAGAGCCGCCTGCTGGCGGGGGCGGTGGAGAAGGCCTACCAGGGGTGGCTGGGTGCCAGGCGGCATCCCATCACGGTGATCTACATCGCCACGCCGCCGCAGTTCGTGGACGTCAATGTCCACCCGGCCAAACGGGAGGTCCGTTTCTCCCAGGAGCCAATCGTCTTCAACGCGGTGTATGGCGCCCTCCGCCGCGTGCTTTCGGAGCGGGCGCCGATCCCTGAGGTGGGCCCCGGCCCGGTCTTCCCGACGGAGGTTCGGGAGAGGCCCGCGTTCTGGCCTGCAGAAAAGGGCATGCCGGCGGCGCAGCCGCCGCTGGTTGAAGCGGGCCGGGGGGCCCTGCCCATCCTGCGGGTGCTGGGCCAGGCGTCCCTCACCTATATCGTCGCCGAGGGCCCCGATGGCATCTACCTCATCGACCAGCACGCCGCGCATGAGCGGGTGCTCTTTGAGAGGGCGCTGGCGCAGCGCGGCCGGAGGGCCACGGATGTCCAGCCTCTTCTCGAGCCGCTGGCGGTCGAGCTCACCCCCAGGCAGGAGGAGGCGCTGCGGGAGGGCGGGGAGGCCCTGGCGCAGTTCGGTTTCGTGATCGAGCCATTTGGCGGCCGCAGCTACCTGCTGCGCGCGGTCCCGGCCATGCTGGCGGGGACGGGCCTGGCCGAGGCCGTCAAGGAGGCCATCGACTCCCTGGATGACGAGTCTGCCGGGGCCGGTGAAGACGAGAGGATAGCCCGTTCCCTGGCCTGCCACGGCTCTGTCCGGGCGGGCCAACTCCTGAGCGGGGACGAGATGAAGGAGCTCATCCGGCAGCTGGAGCAGACCGCCTCTCCCCGCACCTGCCCGCACGGGAGGCCCACCATGATCCACCTCAGCGCCGGCCGGCTCCAGAGGGAGTTCGGGCGGGCGTAAACGGCCGGCCGGTGGCGCCCGGCGGATTCGCGTCGGCCTATTGACAGACACTCCTGCCTGCTGGTGTAGAATGATGATGGCCTGCTCTGCCACGCCGCTCCGTGCCGCCGTCGATCCTCCCGGGTTCTTTCTTCCGCTTGCTGCCGGTCCGGCACGTATGAGCCGTTTGATCGGGAAGGGAGGAGGATGATGGGGCCTTCCGCGGCCGCCGCATTGAAGAAGGAGCTAGACGCCTACAGCAACATCCTGGGCAATCTCAAGGTCCTGGTCCAGGAGCTGGAGCCCAGGGACCTCGGTGAGTGCCAGGTCACTGAGGCCATCAGGGCCCACCTTCTGAGTATGCTGGATTCGCTGTTGGCCAGCCCTCAGGGACCGCAGTCCAGCCGGGCGTAGAGGGACGGCCGGTGCGCCGCCCGCGCCGGGGTGGGGCGGCCGCAACCGGGACCAGGGTCTCAAGACAGGCGCCGGTCCGCCTGCCACAATAGAGCCCATGAAGCTGACCCGGGTGCTCAGGCTGGTGGCGGAGTTCCTCGGCTTCCTGATGGTCTCCGCCGGCGGGACGTTGTCGGCCATGGCCGTATTCCTGGCCCTGCCGGCCATTGGCCTGGCGGTAGGCGGCTCCGGCCCGGTGGCCTGGCGGCCGGACCTGGCCCTGGGTTCCGGCCTGTCAGGTGTGGCGCTGCTTTCGGCCGGCATCAGGCTGGTGCGACGGTCAGAATAGTGGCCCGCGGGTCAGGGATTCTCCGGACAGACGAGTCAGGACAACCCTTGCAGACATGCCTCCCCTTTTGTGTCATAGTTGTCGTAGGAGCTGGTTGAAGGAGGGGCTTATGGACCAGAGTGATGGGCTACTGACCGGTTTCCGGGTCCTGGACCTGACGTACGAGACGGGGGACTTCTGCGGCAAGGTGCTGGGCGACTTCGGGGCCGACGTGATCAAGGTGGAGCCGCCGGGCGGCAGCCGCGCCCGCAGCATCGGGCCGTTCTTCGGGGATACCCCCCACCCGGAGAGGAGCCTCTACTGGTTTGCGTTCAACACCAGCAAGAGGGGCATTACCCTCGACCTGGGACAGACCGATGGCCTCGAGGTATTCAGGCGGCTGGTGAGGACGGCCCATTTCGTGATCGAGTCCAGCCCGCCGGGGCACATGCAGGGCCTGGGCCTGGGATACGCGGACCTGGCGGACATCAGGCCGGACATCATCCTGACCTCCATCACGCCCTTCGGCCAGACCGGCCCCTGCTCCAGCTACCGGGCTACGGACCTGGTGGCCTCGGCCATGGGCGGCCTGATGAGCATTCTTGGCGAGGAGAACCGCCCGGCGCGGACCAGCGCCGTGCCACAGGCTTACCTTCAGGCAGGGCTCCAGGCTGCCATGGCCTCGGTCATCGCTCACTACCACCGCCAGGTCTCCGGGGAGGGCCAGCACGTGGATGTGTCCATGCAGGAGGCGGTGGTATTGACGGTGCCGATCGTGGCCGAGACCTATGAGTTCGTGAAGGTCAACATCGAGGGTACCGGTCCCTTTTACTTCACGGCCCGGCCTTCGCCCCTCGGTCCTCTCTACATCCGGTACCTGCTGCCCTGCAAGGATGGCCATGTGCTGCTGATGGCCAACGGCGGCCATCCCGGGTACGTGAGGTCCACCCGGGCCATGCTCGCCTGGGCCAACGAGGAGGGTTACTGCCATGACATCCTGGACATCGACCTGGTGAGCTGGAACGTGATGACCATTCCGCAGGAGACCATGGACCGAATGGCCCGGTCCCTGACGGAGTTCCTCATGACCAAGACCAAGGCGGAGCTCTTCAGGGCCGCGCTGGACAAGGGCATATGGATGGCCCCCTGCAACACCACCGCGGACATCAGCCGGGACGCCCATCTCGAGGCCAGGGGGTTCTGGGAGAAGGTGGACCATCCGGAGCTGGGCCGCCGGCTGACCTATGCCGGCGCTCCTCTGAAGATGAGCTCTGATTCCTGGACAATCCGCTGCCGGGCCCCGCTCATCGGCGAGCACAACACTGAGATCTACACGGGGGAGCTGGGGCTCACCCCGGAAGAGCTGGCCGTGCTGAAAGGCCAGAACGTGATATAGCGCGGCAGGCGCCGGCAACACAACGGCCGGAGAGGCGAACATGTCGAAGACGGGAGAGGCGGTGAACATGTCGAAGATGGTACTGGAAGGTATAAAGGTGGCTGATTTCTCCTGGGTGGCCGCGGGCCCGCAGATCGGCCGAGAGCTGGCCGCGAACGGGGCCACAGTGGTCCGCGTTGAAAGCCATCGACGCCCGGACATGATCCGGATGTCCACCCCGTTCAAGGATGGCCGGCCGGGATGGAACCGCAGCGCCTTCTACGCGTCGGTCAACACCAACAAGTACGGCATCAGCGTCGACCTCGGCACGCCCGGGGGCAGGGATGTGGCCGAGAGGCTGGTCAAGTGGGCCGACGTGGTCGTGGAGAGCCTGCATCCGGGGGCCATGGCCAAGCTGGGGCTGGCGCACGACGCCTGCCTGCTGATGAACCCTTCGCTCATCTACTGCAGCACCTCCATGCTGGGGCAGTGGGGCCCTCACGGGAGCTTCATGGGCACCGGCTTTCACACCAACGCCTTGACCGGGTTCAGCGAATGCACCGGCTGGCCCGAGTCCGGGCCCACGCTCATGGGGACGCAGTACTCTGACTTCGTGGCTCCCTGGTACGCGGTGATAGCCGTGGTGGGGGCCCTGGCGAAGCGGCGGGAAACGGGCCGGGGCATGTACATCGAGCAGTCCCAGCTCGAATCCGGGTTGACCATGATGGGGCTCCATCTCCTGGACTATGCCGCCAACGGCCATATTGCCGGGCGCATGGGGAACCGGGACCGCTACATGTGCCCCCACGGGGCCTATCCCTGCCGCGAGGGCCGCTGGGTGACCATCGCCGTCGAGAACGAGGAGCAATGGCAGTGCTTCTGCAGAGCACTTGACCTGCCATGGGCTGGGGATGCCCGATTCCAGACCATCCTCGCCAGGAAGCAGAACGAGGATGAGCTGGACCGCCTCATCGGAGAGTGGACCAGGAACTTTGCGGCTGAGGAGGTGATGACCAGGCTGCAGGAGGCGGGTGTTCCCGCCGGAGGGGTCCTGCGGGGCGGGGAGCTGCTCCAGGACCCTCAGCTCAAGCACCGGAAACACTACCAGCTGCTGAACCACCCCGAGATGGGAAAGCACTCCTACAATGCCCCCGCCTACCGCCTCTCCAGGACGCCCTGGAAGATGACGAGGCCGGCGCCCTGCATGGGGGAGCACAACATGCTGGTCCTCAGGGAGATGCTGGGCTACACCGAGGATGACGTTGCGGACATGATGGCGGAGGGCGTCATCACTACAGATGCCGACCTGTTCGCCATCTGAGCGCGCCACACCCGTCGCCCGGTGGCGGGCCTACATACCCTTGAAGGCCGGCGGCCTCTTCTCCAGGAAGGCGGCGATGCCCTCCCGGTGGTCGGCCGTCTGGCTGAGGACCATCCCGGCGAAGCCTTCCATCAGGACCTGGGCCTCGTAGCTGTTCTCGGGGCTGGCATAGACCAGCTGCTTCACCATCTGCATGGCCAGCGGCGGCAGTGAGGCCAGGGTCCCGGCCAGGGCCTGTGCCGCCGGGAGCAGCTCCTCCGGCGGCAGCACCTGGCGCACCAGCCCTGCCTTCTCCGCCCAGCGGGCATCCTTTTTCTCCCCCATGCTGAGGAGCTCCAGGGTAGCCGGCAGGCCGATCAGCTTCGGCAGGATATAGGTGAGCCCCATCTCGGCGGCCAGGCCCAGCCTGATAAGGCCGGCGGTAAAGACGGCCCGCTCCGAGGCCAGGCGGTAGTCGCAGAAGCCCGCCAGGGCCAGGCCCATACCGGCCGTGGCCCCGTTTACGGCGGCGATCACCGGCTTGTGGCAGGCGCGCAGGGAGTCGGGCACGTTCTGCGACAGCGCAAAGGGCTTCTCCAGCGTCCCCCGGCCCATCCCCGAGCCGATGGGATCGGCCGCGGCCTGGCCCACGGACTCGACGTCCAGGCCCGGGCAGAACGAAGCCCCGGCCCCGGTGATGATGACGGCCCTCACCTCATTGTCTCTCCCCAGGGACTCCAGGCACTCCTTGAACTCCCGGAGGAAGAGCAGGTCCATGGCGTTGTACTTCTCAGGCCGGTTAAGCGTCAGAGTGGTGACGTGCCCGGACTGTTGCAGCAGTATTCTCTGGAAAGCCATTATTTACCTCCACAGTCTCATAGTGACGGCGCGCAGCAGGCGCAGCCCGTAATTCGATTCCGCGTCGGCCCCGGGGGGCTGGCCGCGGCCGGGCCGGTCCTATCTGGCCCGCGGGAAGGGGAACCACTCCGTCATCCAGTCGAACTCCCGGAGCACTACCCCTCTCAGCTGCTCCACCTTGTCCCAGCGGCGGATCTGGACGTTGATGGGCCCGTACTGGCGGTGGTAGCCGACAGGGTTGGCCTCTGACACGTCGGTACCCGGAAGCTCGGTGACGTACTCCCAGGCCACGATGTGGCCGGGCTCCGTCTGGGTGGTGAGCTCGGTGGAGCCCTCCGTGGCGTGCAGCGTCTCAATGGGCGGATAGGGCATGTTGCCGTGCTCGGTGTCCAGGACGAACTTCTCCTGGTGCAGGTTGAGGTTGTGGGTGCTCAGAATGGGGTGCTCACCCTTGAACAGCACCAGCGGGGAGAAGTGGCGATAGCCCGGTCCCGCGGAGGTGTTGTCGATCCAGACCGCGGTGTAGTCCCCGGCGAAGAAGTGGCCGTAAGACCAGTGCGGCATCAGCCCCCAGAACATGACGTTGCCCAGCTGCCGCTCCACGTAGCTCAAGCCCTTGACCTCGGCGGTGCGGCCCTGGTAGGTCATGGTCCCCACCATGTCGGAGCGGCTGAGCAGCGGCCACCACCCCACCGCCAGGTTCTCCTTCTGCCGGTAGAAGGTGTAGCCGTGGGCTTCATCCGTGAAGCGCATGCCAGGGGCCACGCCCTGGCAGGTGACATCTATGCCAGCGCCTTCCAGGGCCACCTTGAGCCGGTAGCCGGTGGGGTTGCCGTCCTTGTCGGACGTCCCCTTAAGGTAGTTGTCACCGATGCTGCAGCCCCACGGCTCCTCCACCTTGAACTGCTCGCGCGGGAACGGTTTGATGGCGCGATGGGTCTTTCCCTCCGGGTTGGTGATCAGCAGGTCGATGATCGGCCAGTCCTTCTTCTCATAGCCGATGCGGTGCTCCAGCATCTCCATTCTCCAGGCCAGGGTGAGGCCGTACCAGTAGCCCTGCTCAGTCCAGCCGTCCAGCCACAGCCAGTCCCAGTACTTGCCTTTGTCGTCGAGCTCGAAGTGCCAGTCGCAGTGATACTTGCCGATGCTCCTGAAAGTGAAAGGCCTTACCGTCCTCATTGTTCTCCTCCGTAGATTCTACATCGTTGCCGATGGCCTGGGCCTCGTGGCTCCCGTCTCCCGCCAGCTTCCGGCATGGTTGTGGGTGCTGCTCACGGGAAGAGCGGCCTGGGAACCAACGCCAACAGGGTGCTGTCGCGCAGCTTCAGCAGGGTGGCCCGAAGGATCTCACGCTCTTCCCGGGTCAGGCTGCTCAGAATGGCCGGAATGACGCGCCTTTGCCGGTGTTGCCGGCGAAAGGCCTCCTCGCCCTTCTCGGTCATCTCCACCCTGACCTGCCTCCTCCCCCCGGCGTTGCGCTCTTGCCTGATGAGGCCTTGCCGCTCCATCCGTTCCAGCGCCGCCGCCACTGTGTGCGGCTTGCGCACCACCCAGCGCGCGATCTCGCTCTGAGTGGGGGTATGGCCCAGGGTCTTGATGGCATAAAGTATGGCCACCTGCACGGCCGAAACGCCGAACTGCCGCAGCTCGCTGTCCCTGGCCCGGAGCATGCCATCATTCACCTGGCTAAGCAGGGACCAGAGCTCGTATTCCTCGCTGGCGGACATCGCCGCCGGTGCTGCCGCTTTCGCCACCATCCCGGGATCACCTCCGCATCTGCAGACTGGGTATAATGTTGGGCAGAATGCCCTGCCGGGAGCCGGCATGCGGCTGGCCGGGGGCCTTGACGATGGTTCTCATGGTAGTTATCATATTTGATATCGATATAGATGTCAAGATAGTGCGGCGGATGAGCGGGGCCCGCGATGAAAGGAGACCCACATGGACCTGAAGCTGGAGGGAAGGGTGGCCGTAATCACCGGAGCCGGCGGCAATGCCATGGGAACCGGGGTCTGCCTGGAGATGGCCAGGGAGGGCGCCATGGTGGTGGCCAACGACATCGACCGGTCCTGGGCGGACAGGGTATCGCAGCAGGCGAGAGACCTGGGGGCCCGGTCGATTTCGACCTATGCCGACGTCACCAGCCTCGAAGACTGCCGAAAGATGATAGAGACGGCTGTGGCGGAGTTCGGCCGGATCGACATTCTGGTCACCATACCTGCCTGGGTCAAGATCGGCCGGTTCGTGGCGTCGGGCCCGGAGGAATGGGGCCGCACCTTCGACGTCACCTTCTGGGGCGTGGTGAACTCGGTGGGCGCTGTGCTCGACATCATGATGAGGCAGAGGTCAGGCAGCATCGTCTGCCTGGGTTCGGACGCGGGCCGCATCGGTGGCGGCAGCATTGAGGGCGGGGGTGAGGTCATGTACGGGGCGGCGAAGTCGGCGGTGATGAACTTCGCCATGGGGCTCTCCAAGGAGATCGGCTCCTACGGGGTGCGCATCAACGTGGTCAACGCGGGCATGACCAAGGTGCCCGTGATGGTGGAGTCCGGCTGGCTCAGCGCCGAGAAGGAGCAGCGCCTGGCCCGGATGTATCCGCTGGGCCGCCTGGGGCTGCCCCAGGACCTGGTGGACGCCATCCTGTTCCTGGCCTCTGACCGGGCCGGTTTCATCACCGGTCAGACCCTGAGCGTCAGCGGCGGCATTGTCTGAGCGCCGGCATGGCCGGCGACGGCCTGTGCGCTGCTGGAGTGGCCGCCACCGGCGCGGGATGGCGGGCCCTGCGCCCCCGTGTGCCGGGAGGTGGAACTAGGCGAGGGCGGCGGTCAGGCTGAGCCTTGCCCCTGGCTCCCGCATGTGAGAAGGGCGTCAGCCACCGCAGCCGCCTGGGAGTCCCTGGAACCACCGGAGATCTCAAACATCCTTGCCTGCCGGTAGATCCTCTCGATGGTGTAGTCCTTGGTGAGCCCATAGCAGCCATGCACTTGAATGGCCATGTTGGCCACCTCTTTGGCGACGCGCGCCGCATAAAGTCTCGACATGGCGCTATGGAGCTGAGCGTCCTGGCCCTGCTCTTTCAGCCAGGCGGCTTCGTAGGTCGACCAGCGCGCAGGCTCCACCCTCATGGACATTTCCGCCAGCAGCCACTGGATGGCCTGCATGGAGGATATGGGGACTCCCCGGCGAGTTCGCTCCTTGGAGTACCTGATGGCTTCATCCAGGGCACGCTGCGCACAAGCGACAGACTGTATGGCCTGGCGCAGCGCGCCGGCGGTGGCCATCATCCTGGCCACCTCGGGCCCTTTCCCCATCCCACCCAGAATATCGGCTGTTGAGACCATCATGTTCTCGAAAGAGGCATGCACCACTTCCAGCCCGCGGAGTCCAAGCAACGCTATCGGCTCGGAAGCGCCATACCCTGGTTTGTGCTTGGATACCAGGAACGAAGTGGTCTCTCTGGCGCCCGTCCGGGCAAACAGGATGGCCGGCCCCTCCGCGTGCCCGAAGACCTGAAAGCGCCTGACACCGTTGATCAGCCAGCCATCTTCGTGGCCATGAGCCGTGACATCAGCATCGGCGGTGCTCGCCTCAGCTCCCGCGTCAATGAAGTCCAGTCCGGGCAACAGCCGTCCTTCAATCACTCCCGGCAGGAACTCATCCTTCTGACTGTCGGTGCCGACCTTGCCCAGCGCATCGGCGAACTCGTTGCCGATCATCAGCCAGCTGCACGGAGCGCACGGGTAATGTATCTGCTCCACGGCCAGAATGTAGGTGAGAAAGCCCAACCCCAGGCCACCGTACTTCTCCGGTGCGGTAATACCCAGGAGCCCAACGTCTGCCATTTTCGCCAGCATGCCATCGGGCATCCGGCCTTCCTTCTCGATATCTTCCGATGCAGGTTCGACCTCCCTGTCGGCAAAATCCTTGGCCAGTCCCCGGAAATCCCTGTGTTCCTCTGTGAGATCGAACTCCACTGCTACCCCCTTGTGACGTATGCCGATCGCGGCCTTCCGATTACTTCCCCAGCTACGATCGTCCTTTGCACCTCACTGGTGCCCTCAGTCAAGTCAAACTGCTTTGCATGCCTGTAGATCCTCTCCATCTTGGAGCCTCTGACCAGTCCCGACGGCCCGTGTATCTCCATGGCCATGTCTGCCACTTCCGTGGCCACCCTGGCAGCGAGGAGCTTGACTATGGCACTGGTCATGCGGGTGTCCTGTCCCTTGTCGGTGAGCCACGCAATCCTGTATGCTGTGAGCCGCGCGGGCGGTATCCTCACCGCCATCTCGGCCAGAAGCCACCTGGTGGTTTCCCGGGAGAGGCCCGGCCGTCCGGCGGCCTGTGCATCTCTGACAGACTTGAGTGACTCGTCCAGAGCCGCCTGCGCCAGTCCCAGGGCTATGCCGGACAGGGTCAGCCTGCCTTCAGCGGTAATGGCGAACAGTATGTCGACGCCGCCACCCACGGTCCCAAGGACGTTCTCCTTCGGCACCTGCACGTCATCGAACCTGGTATCCAGGGTCTCCATTCCTCCCCCCATCATCAATTCGAAGGGTTTGGATGGCCGGTAGCCTTCTCCCAGCTTGTCCACCAGGAAAGCCGTGGTCTTCTTGCCATCCACGTTGGCAAAGATGATCGCCGGTCCCTTGCGATGCCCCGCACTGTGGAAGCGCTTGATACCATTGAGTACCCACTTGTCCCCCTCCAGGCGGGCGGTGGTAACCAGCGACCTGGGATCTGAGCCCGTGGCCGGCTCTGTGAAAGCGTAGCTCCCCTGCACCTGGCATTGAGCCAGCAAGGGGAGGTAGCGCTGTTTCTGCTCTTCGGTGCCGCATGCCGTGATGACCCGGCCCACGATGTTGTTGCCCATCGCTTCGAAGCAACTGCAGACGGGATAGCCCAGTTCCTCGAAGACCAGGTAACAGTTGAGCATCCCCGCCTCCGACCCCCCGTATCGCCTGGGGATCAGCATCCCCACGAAGCCCTCTCTGGCCAGCTTCTCATCCATGTCCGCCGGAACCTTGCCGTCCGCATCGACCTGCACGGCAATGGGTTCAATCTCTCTCTGCGCAAATCCTCTGGCCCGGTCCCGGTAGTCCCTGTTCTGCGGCGTCAGACCAAATTCCACCTCTGTCCCCTTTCGGCACGGCCAACATCATGATCGAAATCGACACGGCGAACCACTAATGGCCACCCTTGATCTCTCTGCATTTCTCAATCAGCACCGGCAAGGCTTGCCTGTAGTCGGCCACGATGCCGAAATCGGCCGCCTTGAATATGTTTGCCTGTGCATCCCTGTTTACAGCTACGATGCACCTCGCCCCGGAGCATCCCGCCATATGCTGCGGAGCTCCCGAGATGGCCACAGCGAAATAGAGGTCCGGGGCCACGATCTTTCCCGTCTGTCCTATCTGAAGACTCCAGGGCACCAGCCCTTCTTCGCAGGGCAGTCTGGTGGCGCCGACAGCTCCCCCAAGCACGACCGCCAGGTCCCGGACCAGGTCAAAATCCCCGGCGTCGCCTATGCCGGCCCCTCCGGCCACAACGATCTTGGCCTCCTCCAATTTCACCTGCCCGGTTTCCGTCTTGACCACTTCCAGCGTTCTTACTCGAGTCTTGATGTCGGCCACCTCCACAGCGATCACGTCACCATGCCGTGACATGTCCGGTTGCGCCGGCTCCATGGCCCTGCCTCTGACCGTGGCCATCTGAGGGGAGGCTCGAGACTCGACCGCTGCCAGCGCATTGCCGCCGTAGACGGGGCGTGTCAGCACCAGCCGCCCGCTGGAGGGGTCTACCCTGAGGTCCACACAGTCCGTGGATAGAGAGCCGCCCAGCTCGGCCGCCAGCAATGGCGCCAGGTCTCTTCCCATGCTGGTCTGACCGAGAAGGACAACCGCTGGCCGTATCTGGCGGCAGATCCTCAGCATGACATCCAGATAGCTCTCGCTGTTGTACAGGGTCAGCCCGGGGCTGTCCGCCGCGTAGACCCTGTCAGCGCCCAGGGCAATGGCCTCTTTGGCAGCGTCGCCCAGTTCATGGCCCAAGAGAAGCGCGCTGACGTCCTGTCCCATCTGCCCGGCCAGCGCCTGGCCAACGCCCAGAAGCTCCTTGCTGATCGAAGCCACAGCCTGATCCTGCAGCTCAACCAGCACCAGCACACCGTGATAATCAGTCATGAGACATCCCCCATCAGCATGATCCTAGATGACCTTCTCTTCCCTCAGACGCAGCATGAGCTTGCGCGCCGAGTCGGCGGCGTCCTCCCCGCTTACCATCTCCCTCCTCCTCTTCTGCACGGGGAGGGAGAGGGCCACCAGATCGCTGCGCGCCGCGGCTGCCCCGACCCGAGACGGGTCAGTCCCGATATCGCCGGCGCCCCAGGTCAGCGGTTTCTTCCTGGCGGCCATCACGATGCCTTTCCCGGAGCGCATACGCGGTTGTCCCAGCTCGCTGCTCACGGTGACCACCGCTGGCAGGGCCGTCTGCACCACTTCGTAGCCGTCCGGGATCATCCTTTCCACGACGAGGGTTCCCTCCGACACCTCTACCTTGCGGGCCAGAGTTATCACCGGCAGGCCCAGGTACCGGCCGATAGCCGATCCCACCACCCCCAGGTCCCAGTCGGCGGCTTGCCGGCCACATAGAATGAGATCACAGGCGCCGATCTTCTTCGTCGCCTGGGCCAGGATGTGGGCCGTGCCGAAGGCATCTGACCCCTCAAAAGACGTGTCGCTCAGCACCACCCCATCATCCACTCCCATGGCTATGGCGTACCTTATCGCCTCTGCGGCGGCGGCGCCCCCGACGGTCAGGGCGGTTACGGTGGCACCGTGCTTCTCCTTCAGCCTGAGAGCCGCCTCGAGCGCCTGGAGATCGAAGGGGCTGATCTTGAACGGCGTTCCTTCCGGTGGAATGACCTTCTTCGCCCCGGGGTCTATCTTGAACTTGGCTGGTGGTATCTCGGGATCAACTATCCATTTGATGCAAACAACGATATTCACAAGCCAGTCTCCCTATCCATACTCGAAACAGACGCCAAATCCGCTTCTGGGATATGACCATTCAATGGCGTCCTTGTCACACACTATGCTGCAGCTGCCGCATTCCAGGCAGCCCTCATAGGCAAAACTGATCTTCCCTTCCCTCGATTTGAAGCATTCCGCCGGACAGACCCCCAGGCAGGGACGGCGTTCACAAGCCTGGCAGATCTCCAACCTGAGGCGGATATGCGGCTCGGTGTCCACGTCGTACTTGTTCAGCGCCAGCCTCTCGGCCATGGTCATCGGGCTCATGCTGCCCCCTTCGCGGACAGGGCGTCTTTGACAACCTGCAAAGCGGAGATCCTGCCCTTCATCTCCTCTCTGATGATCTGCCATGCTTTCTTCTTGGGCTTTCCGTCCACTGTGAAGAGTCTTTCGGCGACACGACAGGCGAATTCGGGGTAGACGCTATACAGGCGCTGGTTGTCGAGAAAGGCGGCTGACCTGGCAAAGGTCCTCAAATCCTGCAATACGAAGCCATCGGCCAGATTCCGCTCATAGAGGCTGAGGGTTTGCGCTGTGAAGTCATTGCGGCTCTTGGCCAGCTTCACCGTCTCGGCGGCAGCCCTGCCAGATTCCAGGGCAAAGTTGATTCCCTCAAGCGCCCGGCCGGTGGCCAGAACCAGCGCCGCGGCATCACCGGCAACCAGCATGCCGTCAGTGTAGAGGCGTGGCACCATCCTCTGACCGCCGGCCGGGACCAGATGGGCGGAGTACTCCACCGTGGCCCCCCCCTTCACCATCTCTCGCACGGTGGGGTGGGCCTTGAAGGCCTCAAGCAGGTCAACACCCTTCATGTCATGCTCCACCAGCGCCCTGAGCTGTGCCACCACACCGAGAGATATGCTCTCCCGGTTGGTGTACAGGAATCCGCCCCCGTGTATCCCGCGGGTGCAGGATCCAAGGAAGTGGATGGCGGTGCCGTCTTCGCCTGAGACACCGAAGCGCGCCTCGATGACGTCCCGCGGGAGCTTGATTATCTCCTTGACTCCCTGGTTGACGTTATCCGGTGAGGTCTTCACGCCCAGTCCGGCTTTCTTGGCCATGAGGGAGTTGACCCCGTCGGCAGCGATTACCACGCTGCCAGCAATGCTGTCGCCCCCGGCGATGACTCCGGCGACCCTCCCGTCCTGCCACATCAGGTCATCGGCCCTGAGTCCGGCGGCTACAATACCACCAGCCTCCTCCACTTTCTGGGCAAACCAGCGGTCGAACTTGGACCGGAGTATGCTGAAGTCAGGTTGCTTCTCTGCGTCTCCGGAGTCGCAGTCAACAGACACCGAGGCTTCATCGGAAAGGAGCGCTATCACATGGCGCCTGATGCGCCGCTCCACCGGAGCTTCGGTCCAGAAGCCCGGGATCAGCTTGTCCATCACCGCGCCATAGAGCACACCCCCGGTGACGTTCTTCGCTCCGGCATGTTTTCCCCGCTCCAGAACCAGCACCTGCAGCCCGTCCCGGGCAAGCTGATAGGCCGCGGCGCAGCCTGCTGGCCCTGCCCCCACTACTATGGCGTCAAAAGTCTCATCCACAGGCACGTACCTGAGGGCTTCGATGGCACAAGCGACTCTTGCGAAGCCCAGCCTGGACGGCTATCCCTTTCTCTCGAACTTGGGCACCGGGAACCTTCTTGCTGGCGGCGCCGGATATGCACATTGACGGTGGCGCCAGTCGTGGTGGTAGTTGTTGATCCTTCCTTGTCCGATCACAGAATGCAATGTAATTGTACCGCAAGTGGGTGCCATGTCAGCCAGTCAGGGCAGCAGTGCAATACGAACCAGGCGGCGTGTCTTGCTGATCAGGCATCGTGTTACACTCTGGCATGAGCTACCGATTAGTCCTTGACAACGATCAGCGCTTGACCCGACAATCTGCAGGCTGGCAACTGACGAAGAGGTGATGATCATTGTTCTGGGCCTGACCAGAACGACCAGTCGAGTCCAGTCCAGTCCAGTTGACTTGCCCTCCCCCGAGATGGCACCACCTGGCAGCCTCAGCCTCAGCCTCAGAATCGGCTGGTTGCCGTGGACTGGAGGGGAGGGGCAACTGCAACCTTGGAGACTGGCGCATGTGTCGGGTCGGGGCAGGAATGAGAGAAAGGAGAGGCAATAGGGGTATGGCGACAAGGCTCGACGGCAAAGCGGCGATAGTCACCGGTTCCGGGCGTGGAATCGGCAGAGCGATCGCCTTGGCGCTGGCCAAAGAAGGGGCCAACCTGGTGGTCAATGGGGTAACAACGACTCCGGAAGAGGGGAGTGATCTGGCTCCAGTGGCGCAGACGGCTGCGATGATAGACAAAGCCGGTGGAACGGCGCTCGTGAGCTACGATTCCGTTGCCGACTTTCGGGCGGCCGAGAGACTTGTGAAGCTATGTGTCGACACGTTCGGCCGTGTTGATATTCTGGTGAACAACGCTGGAGTGGTGAAGGATCGAATGATCCACAAGATGCCAGAGGAGGAATGGGACGCCGTGATAGCTGTGCACCTCAAAGGAACCTTCAATACCATTCGCCACGCGTCTCCTTTCATGATCAGGCAAGGCTATGGGCGAATAATCAATACTACCTCCCAGTCATGGCTGGGCATGGTGGCCGGTCAGGCCAACTATGCGGCGGCCAAGGGTGGGATTGTCAGTCTGACATACGAGGCTGCCGGGGAACTGGCCAGGCACGGGATAACCGTGAACGCGATTGCCCCGATGGCCGCCACCAGGATCAACACGAGTGATACTGTGCGCGCCAACTTCAAGAGGCAACTGGAGGCGGGATTGATTACCCGCGAAACATACGATGAGTTGATGGACATGCCAGGCCCGGAGTTTGTTGCTCCACTGGTAGCATATCTCGCTACGGATGAGTCACGCGCAGTAACCGGAAAGGTCTTCGCTTGTGGTGGCGGGCAAGTCTCGCAATACTCCAACCCGGTGAAGGAGAAGGTGCTCTATAGGGACTACAGGAGCCAGGGACCCTGGACCATTGATGAACTGGCCCGGCTTGTCCCGGAATTCCTTCATGGTTGAGGTCTGCCAATCCAATTCTGGCAGTTCACCTTGACCAACTGGCCTCGCCAGTAGCCTGGGTAACGACTCCTCAGCCACATGTCCCGCTTCGGGTTGTGAGTGCTCATGGTCAACCTCGAGGCTCTGCGGCGACTGCCGAAGCGCTCCGGGCAGTCCCCGAATAAACTTGACATGCGCCATAGCGGCGGGATAGCATGGAAGCTCCACGGCAACGGAGAGAGCCGCACGCTGTCCGGCGAGCGGCAGGGAGATGTCACCAGATGAGCGGGAAACCCATTCAGATCACTGCTTCTGACCTTGAGCGGCTGAAGAAGCTCGTACAGGATGCTCAGCGCACCAGCTACCGCAAGAGCATCTACCTGTCGCAACTGCAGACGGAGCTGCGGCGCGCTGAAGTGGTGGAGGGCCGGAGCATATCCGCCGGCGTGGTCACCATGAACTCCAGAGTCCGCCTGGAGGACGTTGATACCGGTGAGGAAAGCGTGTACACCGTGGTGTTTCCCGACGACGCCAACGCCGGGCAGGGGAAGGTGTCCATACTGGCGCCCATCGGCACGGCCATGCTGGGCTACGAGGTGGGGGACATTTTCGAATGGGATGTCCCGGCGGGCAAGCGCCGATGGAAGGTCAAACAGATCCTCTACCAGCCGGAGGCCGCCGGGGACTTCAACCTCTAGGGATCTGCGCCCCCTCAGGCGCTGTGGCGCCCGGCAGAAGTCTCTAGCCGCACTTCGATGGCGTCTTCAGCCCTTCGTGGTAGGCGATGTAGCGGCTGATGGCCCTGGCGGCGGTCCCCATGGAGTGGTACACGGCCATGCCGGCGTCGCTGCAGCCGCGCTGCAGGTCCAGGGCCCGTTGCCAGTCCCAGTTGGTTATCAGGAACTGCAGCACCAGGGCCAGCGGCTTGTCTGTTTCGCGGTGGATGCGGTGCACGAAGTCGCGGAACTGGGCGGTTTCCTGGTCAAAGGCGGACGAGGTGAACCAGGCGGCCTGCCCGAACCCGGCATGGATGAGGCCGAAATCGAACCACTGCCCCCTCTTGTAGGTCATCAGGCGCTTGATGACGTCGTAGAAGCCCTCGCTGTACCCCACCATGGAGAGGTCGATGGGGTTCTTGAAGATCATGCCGGCCGTGTTGCCAAACTTGCCCATCAGCTCCTGGACCAGCCCCTCCGGCAACCGGGGGACTTTGAACCCGCCCAGGGTCAGCTCGTCGGTGGCCAGCACGCTGGCCCCCCCGCCGGCCCCGAACACCCCCACGTTGCGGCCCGGGGGCAGGGGCATGAGGGAGAAGGTCACCAGCAGGTCCACCATCTCCTCCAGGCTGCAGACCCGTATGGCCCCGGTCTGGCGCATCAGGCTGTCCCAGATCTCAGAAGAGCCGGCCAGTGAGCCGGTGTGCGAGGCGGCGATCTCGCCCCCGGCTTTGGTGTAGCCGCCCTTGAGAATAAGGACGGGCTTGCGGGCGGAGACCTCAGCCAGCACCCGGTGGAAGCGCTCGCCGTCCCGGGCCCCCTCGATGTAGGCGGCGATGATCCCGGTCTCCGCGTCCTGTCCGAAATACTCCAGAAGGTCCGTCTCGTTGATGTCGGACGCATTGCCGTAGGAGACCGCCTTGCTGAAGCGGACGCCGCGCTGGCTGGAGGCCCGCAGCAGGTAGGAGGTGTTGCCGCCGCTCTGCCCCATGAGGGCCACCCGCCCTACCCGCCGGGGGAAATCGGAGGCGAAGGTGAGCCCGATCCGGGGCGAGTAGACGCCGAGGCAGTTGGGGCCGACCAGGCGTATGCCGGCGGCCCTGGCCAGCTGAACGATCTCCTTCTCCAGCCGCCGTCCCTCATCGGTGCCCACCTCGGAGAACCCGGAGGTGTACACGGATATGGTCCTGACCCCCTTGTCCGCGCAGTCCCGTATCAGCTGCGGGACGAACGGCGCCGGGATGCAGCAGATGACGAAATCAACGGGCCCCGGTATGTCCCTGATGCTCTTGTAGGCCACCAGCCCCGACACGTCGGCGCCCTTGGGGTTGATGGCGTAGATGGGCCCCATGAAGCCGGAGGTGCGGATGCTGTCCAGGAACCACTGCCCGGACTTGCCGGGCGAGGCCCCGGCGATGGCGATGGAGCTGGGGTAGAACACCGCGTCGAGCGTCTTCTTCATCTAGCACCTCTGAACAAAGTCTGGGCGGACATGCCGGCCCGCTGCGGGACCAGGCTACCGCCTTCGGTCCCCGGCCGTCTGTCGTTTCTCGTGGTGGCGCAGCACCCGGTCGATGGCCCTGGCCGCGCTGGCCATGGAGTAGTACACCGGGACTCCGGCCCGGGCGCAGCCCTGCTGGATGTCATCCACGCCCTTCTGCCAGTCCCAGCCGGTGATGAGATACTGTATCACCAGGGCCAGCGGCCGGTTGATCTCGCTCTTCAGCTGGATCACTGCGTCCCGAAAGGCCCCGATCTCGGCGTCGAAGGTGGACGTGGAAGACCAGGCCGCCTGCCCGAAGCCGATATGGATCACGGATAGATCCGCGAAGCCGTCGCAGGCCAGCAGCCTCCTGACGAGGCCGTAGAAACGTTCACTGTAGGCGAAGCCGGAGAGGTCCAGGGGGTTGTGCAGGATCAGGCCGGCCTCGGTGGGGACCGAGGCCCGGATCTCCTCCTTGATGGCGCGGGGCAGCGGCGGCAGCACGAAGCCGAACTCCGACCAGTGATCGGCGCCCAGGACGGTGGCGCCTCCGCCTCCACCGAAGACGCCCACGCGCCGCCCCCCGGGCACCGGCAGCAGGTACACGGTGACCAGCACGTCGACCAGCTCCTCCAGGCTGTAAACCCGTATGGCGCCGGCCTGCTGCAGCAGCTCATCCCAGACCTCGTCCGAGCCGGCCAGAGAGCCGGTGTGTGAGGCTGCGGCCCTGGCCCCGGCCCTGGTGTAGCCCCCCTTGAGCACGATCACCGGCTTGGTCCGGGCCAGCTGCGTCAGCGCGCGGTAGAAGCGCGGCCCATTGCGCACCCCCTCGATGTAGATGGCCACTACCTCCGTATCCTCATCCTGGATCATGTACTCCAGAAGATCGCACTCGTTGATGTCGCAGGCGTTCCCATAGGAGATGACCTTGCTGAAACGGACGCCGCGGTAGCCCGCGGCACGGGTGACGTAGACCGAGTTTCCGCCGCTCTGGCAGATGTAGGCCACGCTGCCGCCCTGCCGGGGGAAGTCGCTGGTGTAGGAAAACCCGATCCGGGGGGCATAGACGCCCAGGCAGTTGGGGCCGATGATGCGCACGCCTGTCTCGCGGGCGGCCCGCACGGCTTCTTTCTCCAGCCGCTGGCCTTCCTCGGTCCCGGTCTCGGAGAAGCCCGCGGTGAACACGGACACCGTCTTGACGCCCCTGGCCCCGCACTCGCGGACGAAACCGGGCACGGCGGGGGCGGGGATGCAGCACACCACGTAGTCCACCGGCTCCGGCAGGTCGGCCACGCTCTTGTAGGCCTTCATGCCGGAGACCTCCTGGCCTTTGGAGTTGATGGCGTAGACCCGGCCGGCAAATCCGGAGGCCAGGAAGCTGTCCAGGAAGAGCTGGCCCTGCTTGCCGGGAGACGCCCCGGTGACGGCCACCGATCTGGGGTTGAAAACGGCGTCCAGGGAACTGGCTGGCTTCTTCACCGCTGCCTCCTAACTTTCAACCCTCGAGCCCCCGATTTCAGGGCGACCCCTGGGGCACCAGGCCTGGCGGCGACAGCTTGACTATGGCGTCATACTCCGGCGGGCAGACCAGGATGCAGCTGCCGCACTTGGTGCACTTGGACTGGTCGATGACCTTGATCCCCCTCTTCTCGTCGGTGCTGATAGCCTCCACCGGGCAGGACAGCACGCAGTGGTCACAACCCTTGTAGCACCTCTCGGGGAGTATATAGTAGGCGATCAGCTCCTTGCAAACCAGGGCCGGGCAGCGCTTTTCGACGATGTGCGCTTCGTATTCATCCCGGAAGTAGCGCAGGGTGGTCAGCACCGGGTTGGGGGCCGATTTGCCCAGGCCGCACAGCGATGCCGCCTTCACGTCCTGGGCCAGGTCCGCCAGCAGCTCCAGCCCCTCCAGGGTCCCCCTGCCCGTGGTGATGTCGGTCAGGATGTCCAGCATCTGCTTGGTGCCCAGGCGGCACGGGGTGCACTTGCCGCAGGATTCCTTCTGAATGAAGTCCATGAAATAGCGGGCGGTGTCCACCATGCAGTTGTCCTCGTCGAGCACGATCATGCCGCCGGAGCCCATCATGGAGCCGGCCTCGGCCAGCGAGTCGAAGTCGATGGGCGTGTCCAGCTCAGTGGCGGGCAGGCAGCCTCCCGACGGGCCGCCGATCTGCACCCCCTTGAAGGCCTTCTTGCCCGGCATGCCGCCGCCGACGTCGAAGACCACCTGGCGCAGGGTGGTGCCCATGGGGACCTCTACCAGACCGGTGTGGGCCACTTTGCCCGCCAGGGCGAAGAGCGCCGTGCCGGTGCTGCCGGGGGTGCCGATGCCGGCGAACCAGTCCGCGCCGCGCTCCACTATCAGAGGGATGCTGGCGAAGGTCTTCACATTGTTCAAGAGGGTGGGCTTTCCCCACAGCCCGGCCTCGGTGGAATGAGGGGGCCGGACCCGGGGCATCCCCCGCCTGCCCTCTATGGAGTACATCAGGGCGCTGGCCTCGCCGCAAACGAAGGCGCCGGCGCCCTCCACGATGTAGATGCCGAAGCCGAAGCCGCTGTCCAGGACATTGTGCCCCAGGATGCCGGCCGCCTCGGCCTGCTGAAGCGCAATGCTGAAGCGCTTCACCGCCAGGGGATACTCGTCGCGAACGTAGATGATGCCCCGGGAGGTGCCCATGGTGTAGCCGGCGATGATCATGCCTTCGATCACCGAATGGGGGTCGCTCTCCAGGATGGCCCGGTCGATGAAGGCCCCGGGGTCGCCTTCGTCGGCGTTGCAGATGATGTACTTCGGCTGGCCGGGGGCCTGGTGGCACAGGTCCCATTTGCGGCCAGCGGGGAAGCCTGCCCCGCCCCGGCCCCGCAGCCCGGAGCGCTGGACCACCTCGATGATCTCCTCCGGGCGCATCTTGAGCGCCCGGGCCAGGCTGCCGTAGCCGCCGCGGGCGATGTACTGGGTGACGCTCTCGGCGTCGATGTAGCCGCAGTGGCGCAGGATCAGGCGCAGCTCGTGCTCAAACCGGGGCAGCTCAGGCACCACTGGGGCCTGACCGTTGGCCACCTCGAAGGTCCCCAGCGCCAGGTCCAGCTGAGGGTCGTCGCCCAGGACGTACCCCTCGACCAGCCGGGGCACCATGTCTGCGGTTACGTTGCCGTAGAGGACATTGAAGTCGCCCGGCTTCAGGATGACCACCAGGGGCTCGGCGTAGCACAGCCCCATGCAGCCCACCCAGTTGACGGGCGCGTCGGCGCCCTGCCGTCTCAGCTCGGCTTCGAAGGCCCGGGCCACCGGCCCCGATCCGGCCGCCCGGCCGCAGGTGGCCGTGCCGATCAGGATGCGGGTCTTCTGGTTGAGAAGCTCCCACTCCGCGAGGGCCTGGCTGCGGATGGTCTCAAAATCCATCGATCAGCCTCATCCCGGCCCTGCCTCGGTCGCGGACAGGTCTCCGGGGGCCTGCGGCGGCTCCTTCAGCCCGGCCAGGACCTCTTCCACCTTGAAGGGCGTCATCCGGGGGCTGACCTCGCGGTCGATGACGATCACCGGGGCCAGCACGCAGCAGCCTGCGCAGGCGATGCGGTCCAGGCTGAACTCCTCGTCCGGGGTGACCCCGCCCACCTTGATGTCCAGCTCCCTCTCCAGGGCCTCCATCACCAGGGCCCCTCCCTGGAGATGACAGGCGGTACCCATGCAGACCCGGATGGGGTGGCGGCCGATGGGCGTGAAGCGGAAGCGGTTGTAGAAGGTGGCCACGCCGTAGATGGAGGCCGCCGGCATGTGCATGAGATCGGCGATCTTGAGCAGGGCCTCCCTGGGCAGGTAGCCCAGCCGCTCCTGGACCTCTTCCAGGACCAGGATCAGCTCCACCCTCTCGCCCCGGTACTTGGCCAGGATCTCGTTGAGGGATCGCTCGATCTCAACCTTATCCTTCATAATCGTGGCCGCAGGATGCCTTCCTCTGGAGGGGAGGGAATGCGGCATCCCTGCCTCCGGGTCTACACCTTCGAGCAGATCTCCGGCGGGTCTGCTACCGTCTCCCTGACGTACCTCAGCATATGGTTCAGGCAGGCCACGGTCAACTCGATGAGATCTTCGCCGCTGATCTTCCGGATGCGGTCGCCCGAGAAGAGAACTCGCAGGCGGGCCGGAAACTCCTCGTCGGCCCGGCTGAAGACGAAATGGATCTCGGCCCCGGGGAAGAGCTCTTTCCGCAGGGCCCAGTCCTCGCGCAGGCCCAGGCTCTCGGGCTGCCCGCCCACGTACTCCGCCAGCCGGGCGACGTCGTCCACGCAGGCCAGGGCCTCCTGGCGCAGGCCCACCTCGCGCTTCAGGAAGGCGTCGTGCGGCGCCTGCGGGCCGTCGATCTCCTTCAGCGTGATCAAGCTATGGTCTTTGAGTGCCATCGCCGCCTTCATTGTACCTGATTCGGAAGAGCACCCGCTGCGGATTGGCGCGGCTCTGGCCCGCGCTCGGTGACCTTCACCCAGGCCGGCGGCCCTTCAGCCAGCGCCCCGGCCCCCAGTCCTCCGCGTCAGGCTCATCGAAGAGGGCCTGGAAAACGCTGTCGGAGTGAAGCCAGGAGGACAGGCGGTCCATGTCCTGCACCGCCCGGCAGGCGTCCTTGGTGGCCGTGATCGCCGCCGGCCGGGAGCGGCCGATCTTGCCCGCCATCTCCTCCGCTTTGGCCAGGAGGTCACTGGAAGGGTACACCTGGTTGGCCAGGCCGATGCGGTGGGCCTCCTGGCCGCCAATGGGATCGCCCGTGAGGCACAGCTCGAGGGCCTTGGCCACGCCCACCCGCCAGGCCATGTTGGTGGCCGCGCCGCCCCCGCCGGTCCAGCCCAGGTTCTTCACGTGCATGTCGCTGATCTGGGCCGTCTCCGCCGCCAGGATGATGTCGCAGGCCAGCGCCAGCTCCAGGCCGCCGGCGGTGCAGACCCCGTCGATGGCGGCGATGGATATCTTTGGCGCCCAGGCCAGGTTGACCAGGGTTGAGGCCATGGGCAGCCTCGGCCGCCGCCCCTCCCACAGTGCCGCCGACGGCGCCGCCTTCTTCAGCAGGGAGGGGTCGCCGGCCCTCACCTCGCTGGCGCTCTGCTTGAGGTCGACCCCGGCGCAGAAGCAGGGCCGGCCGTCACGCCTCGGGGCCCCGGTGATCACCAGTGCGCCCGCGCGCTCGTTGTTGAGCCACCCGTCGATGGCGGCATCCAGCTCACGCCACATTCGGGCGTTAATGGCGTTGAGGTCGCCGGGCCGGTTGAGCGTGATGACGCAGTAGCCGTCTTCTGTTCGGAACTTGATGGTCTCGTAGCTCATGCCGGGCCTCCTTGCTCAGGGCCAGCCTACCGCACGGCCAGCAGCGTCACTTCGCAGATGATGGTGGAGTTCGCCGGGAGGTCCTGGAAGGCCTGCTCACCGTAGCCCAGGGCGGGAGGTATGGTCAGCCTCCGCTTGCCCCCCTTCCTCATGCCCACGACACCCCGGTCCAGGCCTTCGATCACCTCACCTTCACCCACTGTGAAGACCAGGGGGATTCCCCAGCCCGTCGACGCGATCTCCGTACCGTTTTCCGACCAGACGGTGTAGTCCACACTCACAGCGCTGCCGACGACGGCCTCCTCTGCATCCTGTCCGCCGATCTCCAGGTCCTCGATCACCAGGCCGGACGAATCCTCCTTGTCAATGGCGCGGTAGACCAGGAGACCGGCCACCGCCGCTACGGCCAGGACGACCGCAAGCCCGCCGAAGAAGATGAACCGGCCCCTTCTCTCGTACTTCCGGGACTCCTTCTCCGCGCGCTTGCGGGCCCTGTCTGACCTCTCGCTCACAGGCCTCTCACCCTATGGCCACCAGCTCCACCTCGAAGGTGAGGGTGGCATTGGGGGGAATACTCGGCGGCCTGCCCTCTTTACCGTAGGCCAGTTCGGGTGGGATGGTGAGAGTCTTCTTCTCTCCGACCTGCATCCCCACCAGGCCCTGGTCCCAGCCCTCGATCACCCCGCCCTCGCCCAGAGTGAACTTGAAGGGGACTCCCCTGTCGTACGATGAGTCGAACTTGGTTCCGTCCTCCAGCCAGCCCGTGTAGTTGACCGTGAGAGTGTCGCCGGCCTGGGCTAGTCTTGGGGGGCTGTCGCTGCGGAAGACGAGGTAGACTATGACCGCCAGCGCCGCCAACAGCACCAGTGCCGCCACACCCACGCCGATGCCCCAGAGCCGGCGCTGCCGGCTGCGGCGCGCGGCCTCCTGCTCGGCACGCTTGCGGGCCAGGGTTGACTTCTTGCTCATGGCTTCCCTCCGGTGGTCATGCTGCCTCATGCATGGCGGTGACGGAGCGAATAATACGATGGGGCGAAACGGGAGTCAAACCCTGGCAGCTATGGCGGCGTGGCGCGATCTGGGGGCCGGCCTCATCCGGTGCCTCAGAGCCCCAGCCGGGCGACCAGCTCCGCCACCCCCAGCCGGAGCGGGGAGCCCGCCGGCAGCTCCGTGGTCGGCCGGCCGGCAATCTCCAGGCCGGCCAGGTGGGGGTCCTGGCCTATGATCAGCGGGCTGTCGAAGCCCAGCCCCTCTGCCGCCCGGGCGATCTGCGGCGGCAGGCCGTCGGGAGAGCGGTTGACCACCAGGACGATCTGGCCCACCCGCGCGCGCATCTCCCCGATGAGCCCCTTGATGGCCCCCGCCGTGCGGACGCCGCGCTGGGTGGGGTCGGACACGATCACCAGGACATCAACGTCGCGGGTGGTCTGGCGGCTGATGTGCTCCATGCCGGCTTCACTGTCGATGACCACGTACCGGTAGCCTCGCCCCAGCTTGTCGATGGACATGCGCAGCATGTTGTTGGCGGCGCAGTAGCAGCCTGGCCCCTCCGGCCGGCCGATGGCCAGCAGATCGAAGCCCCGGCATTCGACCAGCGCCGCCCGGATCTTACCCTCCAGGTAGTCCGGCTTGGAGATGCCGGGGGAGAGCGCCCCGGACTGTACGTCCCGGGTCATCTCCTCGCGGATGCCGCCCACCGTGCTGCCCGCCTCGACGCCCAGGGCCTGGTTGAGGTTGGTGGCCGGGTCAGCGTCGATGGCCAGGACCACGCCCTTGCTGGAGAGGGCCTGGATCAGCAGGGCCGAGATGCTGGTCTTGCCAGTGCCGCCCTTGCCGGCGATGACGATGGTGGTGGTCATAGGCTAGATCCTATTGTATATCGGGTCCGGCATGTTGCGCAGCATCCAGCCAACGATGGCCCATCTGCGGGTGATGTAGGCGCGCTTCTTCCTGCGCCGGATGGCCTCGTATATCTGGGCCGCCGCCCTGTCCGGCGATGCCACCCAGAAGAAGCCCTCTCGCTTCCCCTTCGCCCGGTCCGCCGAGGCGGGCCGGGCGCCATCCTGGCCGGCCGGCATCTTGGTTGCCGCCGGCTCCGCGCTCAGACCATCGGCGTAGCTCTTCATCATGGCGGTGTCCACGAAGCCCGGTCGGATGTCGGTCACGGTGATGGCCAGGCTCTCCTTGGCCGCCTTCTTCCGCAGTCCCTCCAGGTAGTTCGAGATGAAGGCCTTGGAGGCGTTGTAGGCCGGGGCCATGCCGTCACCCCGGGCGCCGGCCACGGATGAGATCCCTACCAGGTGCCCGGACCGCTTCCGTACGAAGTAGCGCATGGCGGCATCGGCCATGGCTGCGAAGCCCAGTACGTTGGTGTCGATGGTGTCCTTCTCCGGTGGCCAGTCGAGCCAGGGATTGACATGGCCGGTCCCGGCGCTGATGACGATGATGTCGACCTCTCCCATATCGGCCAGCAGCTTCTCCAGGGACCGGATGGCCGGCTCAGTGTCCCTCACGTCGATCACGGCGGCACAGGCCCTGGTGGCCAGCTCCCCGGTCAGCTTCTCCAGAAGGTCGGACCTTCTGCCGGCTACGCCTACCTCGTAGCCGTGTGCAGAGAAGGTCTTGGCCAGCTCACAGCCGATGCCTGATGTGGCGCCAACGATGATGGCCCTCTTGACGGTCACCACGCTACCCCCTTCGACAGCGCTTGGCAGGGACCGGGCGGCCCTACTGCTTAAGGCCGGCGGCGAACCCCGGCAGGAAGGCTGGTATCTCACTGGCCTCACGCGGCCCGACCACGATCTTCCAGCCCGGCAGGGCCTCCTCCAGGTCACCCCTGATGCGGCCGGCCATGCCCGGGATCAGCAGCGTCCGGGTCTTCACCCTGCCCTCGATGCCGGACCTCTTGATGAAAGCGGCCACGCTGTCCCCGGTGAACTTGCCGGCGGCCCAACCGGTGAGCACCCCCAGGCCCTCGGTGTCCTTGACGCACAGGAAGGCCGGGACCTTGCTGCCTTCGACCTCCGAGGACACGATGAAGTAGGTCAGGGCCCAGTTGGCGGTCACCAGCACCGGGGCCTCCGGGCCGGGCTCGCCGATCTCGTGCACCCCTTCCTTCACCGAGAGGGGCATGCGGGGGTCGGTGTAGATGTTGAGCCGCTCCGTCAGCAGGGGCAGCAGCGAGTGCCGGTCGAAATCCGACAGGACCACTATGGCTGCGTACTTGACGATGAAGGCCGCCGCCAGCAGGGCCTCCTCTGCAGGGTCCTCTGTCATGAGGCAGGGGAAGGCCACCGTCGGGTAGCCCAGGTAGCGGAAGCTCTGTTTTATCGCCGCCCTCCGGATGAACGTCTGGTCGCGGATGCCGTCCATGAGGTTGCGGGAGCCCGGATCGAGGACGATCTCATCCAGCTTCTCCTGTCTCAGCCGGGCGGTGAGGGGGACCAGCTCCTCGACGCTGCCGGCCCGCACGGCGACGGGCGTGGGGCGCTCTTTGAGCCTGGGCAGGATCCGGTCGATGTTCTCGCGGGTGACCGGGTAGAGCAGAGGCCGGCGGGCGGCGCAGGCGTCCCATGCCGCGAGAAGGGCATCCACATCCTCCGAGATGAGCATGATGCCGGGGGCGGCCTGGCCGGCAGCGGCGTGCGCCGCGCTCCCGGGGGCAGCGTCGCTGGGGGCAGCGTCCCGGCCACTGGCGCCGCCTCCGGCGCAGACCATCGCGGCCAGGGCGGCGAACTTGGCCGCGTCGCCCGAGTCATGGCGCAGGGCCAGCAGGTTGGCCGACATGTGTATGCCCACCCTCTCGAACCCCAGCTCGGCCATCTTGCGGACCTTGCCGGCCACGCTTGACTCCGGCTCGCTGTCTGAGACCAGAAGGGCCACGCCGGTGGGATGCAGGAAGGCCTTCTCGTGGCGGTAGACCACCTCTTCGTTGCCGATCTGCAGGGCGCCCTCCCCGGCGCCGATGGTCACCAGCTTTATGGCCGGGGCCAGCGCATCCAGCAGCTCTTCCCTGGTCTCCGGCGAGAGGTGGGGGCACTTCTCCAGCGTGGTGCCTCCGCCCGCCAGCTTCATGGCGAAGGCGAAGCACGTGGGGAAGCCGCACTCCTTGCAGTTCTTCTTGCCCAGCTCGGGGAGCTTCTTGACGACGTCGGTGCCTTTGAGCGGCATTGACAGCCTCCTGCCTTATCTAACCGGGAAGGGCCACTTCGCCCTTCAGCCAGGGATGCCCCACCCGCTCCAGGAACTCCGCCAGCTGAGACACATCCTTGACGTCCTGCTCGGTGGCGATCTTGTCATACAGATCGTCCGGAATGACGTCCTTGTACCTCTCCTTGAGCTCGAGCGGCATCCAGACCACCCGGCGCAGGCCGCCGTCGGCCTGGAAGAACTTGGGCGAGCGGATCAGCTCCAGGGCCATGCCGCAGGCGCCGTCGATCTGCTTGCCGCCGGAGGTGGCGCCGGCGATGCGGGAGAAGGTCTGACCGATGACAGTGAAGCCCATGAAGTCCCGGTGCACTATCCCGAAGCCGTCCACCTCGGGTATGTAGAACATCACGGCCTGGAAGCAGCCGCAGGAGGTGTGGGGGTGCTCGAAGGCGCTGTGCAGGTACATGCGGTCATACTGACCCAGGGACCGGCCGGCTACCTCCTGGTTGAGCCCGCTGTATTCCCCCTTGACGGGGTCCAGGAGCTCGCCTTTCTGCACCTCGAAGATGGGCCCCTCGGGGTCCAGCTTGTGGGCCGCCCGCCCGTCGAACCAGCTGATGGCGCCGCAGTTGGCGGTCCGTTCCGGAGTGATGACGCAGCAGTGCGTGGGCGCGAAGCTCTGGCACAGGATGCAGCCGTAGAAGACGTCCACATCCTCTTCCCGCAGGCCGCGCAGCCTCTCGTCCCGGGCGTTGTAGACCTTCATGGCCCCGGGCAGGAGCTCTTCCACCTTCTGCTTGTCGGTGACCAGGGTGACGGAGATCTTCTCGATGGCGGAGAGCTCGGAGGTGAAGAGAAAGATCAGTATGTGGCCCAACTCGACCAGGGAGTTGAAGCCCTTCTGGTAGGCCTCCTTGCTCAGCCGCATCCATACGTCGTTCCTCTGGTTCATGTGGTAGATGCCCTCGATGTAGTTGGCGTACATGTGAATGCGGCGCTCGATGACCGGCTCCATGTCCTTCTCCAGCTCCGATCCGGCGATGTCCACGATGATGGCCAGGGGCTGGCTGCTGCCCTCCCTCACATCCTTGATGTCCGGGCCGACCAACTCCACCTTCTCGTGCTCCACCTCCTCCGGCTGCCGGAGGTTGACCAGCTCGAACTTGGCCTTGATATTGGGCCCTCCGAACTCCACCTGCATGTCATCCTTGCGTATGGTTTCACCTTCATACTGGGGCCCAATGTCGGCGTGGAACTCCATGCTAGTCTTTCTCCTTCAAGCAGTTCAGCAGTTCCTCCAGGAACTCCTGCCAGTCCTCATCTTTCCTCAGGTTGGGAAGGCTGTAGTCGGCGTTGGGGTAGAGGTATTTACAGAGCGTCATGGTCCGCAGGTGCGGGGCGAAGTGCTTGAGCACCGAGAGACTCTGGTTGCCGAGGTCCGTGCGGAAGCCGAAGAAGATGACGAGGTCGTGGTTTCCCTGCTTCCTCACTCCCGGCCAATCAGGGTCCCTGAGGTGGTTGACGATCTCCACCGCGTCGTACTCGCTGTCGGGCTTGACTCCCAGAGGCACCAGCCCGCCCTTGACGTGGGCCGTGGCGCAGATGGGGAGGTCGGCGGTCCGGGCGATATCCAGGGCCCACTCCAGCAGAGGCCGGCCGCCGAGCGCATCTTCCATCAGCTTCGGCCCCAGCACCAGCAGGGGCCGCCGGGCCTGCCCGATCAGCGCGGCGTACTCGGAGGCGCTGTCCAGGACTATGGCGGACTTGATCCCGGTAAGGACGTTGACCCGGTGAAAAGGCGTGACCATTTCCTATAACCTGCCTGCCAGAAAATCACTGATAGTGAACCCGAAATACGTCCCGTCGGACTCGGCCCCGATCTTGCCCGTGGGGCATATCTTGAAGCATCCCAGGCAGTTGGCGCAGACCCGGGAAGCCTTCTCGGGGAAGAATGCCACCCGCCGGTCTATGCCCCGGCCCACGAATCCGATGGCGTGTGCTCCGACCACCTCGTCGCAGTAGCGGACGCAGAGGCCACACAGGGTGCAGCGGTGCGACCTGCCCTGCAGGCGGGCCTCGTAGCGATGGATATCGGCGCCGTACTCGTCGGCCAGATTCTTGAGATCACCACCCAGATCGCCGTCGGTGTTGGCCTGGGGAGCCACCAGCTCGATGACGGCCCGCCGGATGCGGTCGATCCGCGGAGACCGCGTCCGGACAACCAGGCCCGGCTCCGCCGGGTAGCCGCACGAGGCCACCACCTTGACCCGGCCGTCCTTCTCGGCCTCCACGCTGCAGATGCGGCACGCCCCGTACGGCCTCGTCTGCCGGTGGAAGCAGAGCGCTGGGATGTCGATGCCCGCCTCGCCGGCGGCCTCCAGGACGGTCTGCCCCGGCCTGGCGCTCACCTCGCGGCCGTCTATCTGGAGCTTGAACACGTCTTCCATGCTATCCTTCACGTTTCACCCTGGTGCCCGCCGGCGGCGGAGGAGGCACCGGCTCTCCCGAGATCCTCACCACGGCGTTGAAGCGCTCCGGGCAGACCTCGAAGCAGATGCCGCACCTGGTGCATTTGGCCTGGTCGATCCAGTGGACCAGGCCCTTCTCGCCCTGGACCGCCTCCGCCGGGCAGTTCCTCAGGCAGATGAGGCAGGCGCTGCACTTGGCCGGATCAATGTAGTATGAGGTCAGTGCCTGGCAGAACCGGGCCGGGCAGCGCTTGTCCCGGATGTGGGCTTCGTACTCGTCGCCGAAGTAGCGCAGCGTGGTCAGCACCGGGTTGGCCGCCGTGGCGCCCAGTGCGCAGAGCGAGGCGTCTGCCATCACCTCGGCGATCTCCTGGATCAGCGCAATGTCATCCGGCTGACCGCGCCCTTCGCAGATGTCCGTCAGGACCTGCCGCAGCACCCTGAGCCCTTCGCGGCAGGGGATGCATTTCCCGCACGACTCCTCGCACAGGAAGTTGACGAAGTAGCGGGCCACGTCCACCATGCAGGTGTCCTCGTCCATCACCACCATGCCGCCGGAGCCCATCATGGAGCCCAGCCTGGCCAGCTCGTCGAAGTCCACCGGCGTGTCCAGGCACTGCTCCGGCAGAATGCCTCCCGAAGGCCCGCCGGTCTGCACGCCCTTGAACCGCCGGCCTTTGAGGATCCCGCCGCCGATGCCGTAGATGATCTCCCGCAGAGTCATGCCCATGGGCACTTCCACCAGCCCGGTGTTGTTCACCTTGCCCACCAGCGAGAATATCTTGGTCCCCTTGCTGCGCTCGGTGCCGATAGAGCGGAACCAGTCAGCCCCGTTGTTGATAATCAACGGGACGTTGGCCCAGGTCTCCACGTTGTTGAGGTTCGACGGCCGGCCCTTGATGCCGCTGACCGCCGTGTGCACGTACTTCATCCGCGGCTCGCCCACCCTGCCCTCGATGGCGCTCATCAGGGCCGACGACTCGCCGGAGACGAAGGCCCCGGCGCCGCGGTGTACCTTCACGGTGAACCCGAATCCCGACCCCAGGATGTTCTCCCCCAGCAGGCCGTAGTCCGTGGCCTGCCTGATGGCCAGGTTCAGGTTCTCGCAAGCCATGGGGTACTCCTGGCGCACGTAGACGAAGCCCTCGCGGGCCCCGATGGCGAAGGCCCCGATGGCCAGGCCTTCCAGCACCATGTGGGGGTTGCCCTCTGTGAGAGACCGGTCCATATAGGCCCCCGGATCGCCCTCGTCGCAGTTGACGATGACGTACCTGGTATCGCCGGGGGCGTTGCGCGTCTCTTCCCACTTCAGGCCGGCGGAGAAGCCGCCCCCGCCCCTGCCCCGCAGGTCCGCCCTCTTGACCTCTTCCAGCACCTGCTCGGGCTTCATCTGAAGCAGGGCCCTGGCCAGCGCCGAGTAGCCTCCTATTGCCAGATAGTCCTCGATCGACGTGGGGTCGATCTTGTTGTTGCTGTCCAGAAGCAGTCGCCTCTGACGCTTGTAGAAGGGAACGTCTGCTTCCCTGGTGTGCCGCTCTCCCGTTTCGGGGTCCACGTAGAGCAGACGGTCGATGACCTGGCCTTTGACTATCGTCTCCGAGATGATCTCCGGTACGTCCTCCGCCCTCACCCGCTGGTAGAAGACGCCCTGGGGGTAGATGGTCAGAAGCGTGCCTCTCTCACAGAACCCCGGGCAGCCCGTGGCCCTGATCTCGACCTTGTCCTGCAGACCCTGCCTGGATATCTCTCTCTTGAAGGCGTCCAGGACATCCATGCAGCCATAGGCCAGGCAACCGGTGCCGACGCACAGGGCAACCACCGGCCTGCCGGGGTCTCTCCCTTCACGGATGGACTTCCTCAGGGCCTCTAGCCCCTCGCCGGAGCTGATGCGGCGCACCTCTGGTCTCACCTGCATAATCACCGATACTCCGCCAGCAACGGGCTGACCTTCTCGCCGGTCACCTGCCCGTGGTACTTGTCGTCGATCATCACCATGGGCCCCAGGGCGCAGCACCCCACGCAGTTGACGGTCTCCAGGGTGAAGCGCAGATCCGGCGTGGTTTCCGTTCTCCTGATGCCCAGGTCAGTCTCCATCTTCTCCACCACGCGCCCGGCGCCGCGAACGTGGCAGGCGGTGCCCAGGCATACCCTGATCGAGTGGCGGCCCCTGGGCGCGAAGCTGAAGGCCTTGTAATAGCTGGCCACCTGGTAGACGCGGGTGATCGGCACGCGGAGCTGCCGGCCGACTTCGGCCAGCGTTTCCCCGGACAGCCACCCGAGGCTGCCCTGCAGGTCCAGCAGGACCTGTATGAGCATGTCCCTGTCCCGATGGTGGCTCTCCGCCACCTTGTTCACCAGCTCCGCGACTCCAGTCAACTCTGTTCTCCTAATGGATCACCGCATCCGGCGGTACCTTGCTGGGATAGGTGCCGATCAGCGTCGGCAGGGTCAGAACGGCCTTGGGCTTCCAGCCGATCTCTTTGAGGTAGGCCATGGCTTCCTTCTTGAACACTATGGGCAGTTCCTTGTCGGTCCTGACATAGAGATGCAGGTCCGGCGGCAGGCCGCCGCCCATGTACTTCTTGTACAGCGAGATGTAATGGTTCAGCTTCAGCGCCCGGCCCTGCGGGGTGTCGTTCTTCCGGATGCAGAGCTTGGCGATGGTGATCATGGCCTTCTCCTTGGTTTCGGTGACGTAGGCCAAGTGTTCCGGCGAAGGCTCCCCCGTGTCCACCGTCTCGCCCTTCCGCCCGTCTCTGACCGTCCAGTCGCCCTCTTCTTTCCGGGAGAGGAAGAGCCGGCGGTACTTCGACGAATGAGGCCCCAGCACAACCGGGATCCCCAGGCGGTTGCACCCGGTGGCGATGCTGACGGCCTTCTGCGAGTAGGCACCCCAGGCGACGCCGACCGCCCCCACGCGGTTCAGGATGTAGTCCGCGATGACTTCGTAGTTGCCGCGCAGCGGCAGCGTGGCGAAGATGTTGGCGATCTTGATAGCGGCGCCCGTGATATGGGCGTTGGCCACACACGAACCTATGTTGATCACCCCGCCGGCATCGAAGCTGGGCGGGTACTTCTCGTAGATGGTCTTGCCCTCAGCGTCCTTCTTCATGCTCACGGTCATGGCGGCGCAACCGGTGAGCACCACGATGTACTTCCTCTTGGCGAACTCCTCCGCCATCTCGGCCAGGTCCTTCAAGTCGGGGTAGTTCGAGCATCCTACAAAGGCTATCACGCCGGGGATAGTGCCCAGCACCAACGGCGCGCCCACGTTGCGGATCTCCGTGTCCATTATCGGCCCGCGCCCGGTCCTCATCCTGTAGGTTTCGGTCCTGGCGGCAGTCTGCATAATCTGGAATACGGGCACACCGTGGGTGCATTCCTCCTGGCACTTGCCGCAGCCGAGGCACTTGTCGAAGAGCTCTTTCATGGGCTCCAGGTTCCCTCGGGCCACCTGGCTGACGGCCACGCTGATATCCAGCATGTTCGGGCAGGCGCGCTCGCACATGTCGCACTGCACGCACTTCTTGGCCAGCTCCTGCGCTTCGGCGTCGCTGATCATCTGGGTTCTTCTCTGCGGCGCAAGCTGGAGGGCCACCCTCACTGCCACCTGGCCGGCCTTGTGAGGGTCCAGGATCAGGAACTGCTTCCCGTTCTCGACCATCTCGCGCACTACCTCGTCGGCGTCCTTGTCCGTGGCATCCTCCAGCCCATAGCAGGCCTTGTCCGAGGTGGCGATGAACGCGGAGCCGACCTTCCTGGCTTCGTCCAGCAGGTCTGTCCTGATGCACTGCTCGTCGGTCACCACGACGTCGGCAATCCCCGTCCTGATGTAGAAGAGCTGCCGGGAAAGCGGGCCGATCACCCTGACGTGGTCATCATACCGGCTCGTTTCGTGAGCAGTGCAGCACAACCCGCCGATCTCAACCTTGTCCCGGAGACCGTTCTGCCGCAGGTAGTCGATGATCGTGGTGGAAGTGACCGGGTTGTGGCCTACGACGATTACCGTCGGCTTGTCCCCGTCCAGCACGGCGCACCCCATGTCCACCAGAGGCGTATCGGCCACCGAGGTGGGGAACTTGAAGCCGATGATCTGGGCGATGTCGGCCGCTTCCATGGCCACGTGGTCCAGCATGCTGGCATGGAGGGCCTTGGACTCGAAGTCCAGGTTGCTGCCCTCCTGGCCGGTGTGGAGGGCCGAGATCAGGTGTATGAGCTCGCTTTCGACGTATTCCAGGGCGGTCGCCAGGTCCTTCAACGTCTCGGGCTTCAGCCCCAGCACCAGGCGGATGTTGGGGGCTTCCACGGCCACGTTGCCGCCGAGGTCGATCTTGAGGTCCTCACCGTAGTGCTCGATGAGGTGGTCGATGACGTGCCGGGCGTGACCGCCGTGGGCCGAAAGTCCCATGCAGGCGGCCAGCAGCACGATGCGGCCCTGCTGACCGGCGATATCGATGCCGCAACCGCCCCTCTTCCCGCACGTCAGGTCACACTTGCCGTAGGTGCAGAAGCAGCACACGTCGCAGAAGGGCGCGTACAGGGGCGGGTAGGACTTCATGAGACGCATGTCCCAGCTGCGCAGGTCCGGGATCCCCGGCATCGGCGTCTGGCCCACCGGCTCCCAGGCATCGCCGGCCCGGATGGTGTCCTCCACGCGCTGGCGCTTGCGGGTCTTCTTCGGTTTCTTCTCGTCTGAATCAGCCATGGCTCACTTCAGTCCAAACAAGCGTTTGACATAACTCAGGGTCTCCGGGTGCCGCAGCACGGCCAGGTTGGCCCCGGCCAGCAGCAGCGAGACGGCCGTCATGCCCTCCCAAAGGATGCCCTGCTTCCGGTCCTCTTTGGCCTCCTTCGTCTTCCACGCTGCGCCGGCCAGGTTGGCGATGATGGGCATCTGGGTCATGCCGTCCTTGAAGATGACGCCGGTCTGCTTGAGTCGCTCCGTGATGCTGAAGGCGTACTCCAGGCCATAGCCCAGGGCCGGGCTCTCGGGATCGACGACCACCCGGTCGGGCGGGAAGGACTTGCAGATCTTGATGTTGAGCTCCTTGGCCAGGTTGATGTCCAGTGAGGTCTGGGCGATGAGGCAGTGCCCGTTGTCCAGGACCGGCCTGGCGATGGCCTCGTAGTTCTCCTTGACGGCTGGCCCCAGCAGCAGGTTCATCCCACGGCACTCCTCGGCCACCCTGGGCAGAACGGCGGCGTTCTTCTTCTCATCATCCGGCCCGTAGACGATCAGCGGCACCGGCACGGCCTCGGCCACGGCCTTCACCAGGCGGGCGGAGGTCTCCGGCGGCGTGTCCCCGGCGCCGGGATCGGCGCTGGCCAGGTGCAGGCAGACCGCCGCGGCGCCCAGCGAAGCGCATTTGCGGGCCCATGCCAGCGGGTCCGAGAGCACGTCCTGATAGGGCTCCACCACCCATCCGGCCCAGTCCCGGGGGGCCATGTCCCAGACCTCCAGGGCGAGGCGGGGCGGGTTGGGTATCGACCCCTGATCGAAGAAATGGAACGGGAGGGCGGTCTCGCCGCCCAGCTTCAACACCCTGTCTCCGGACCCGATGGTGACCTCCCGGACGGTGCCGGTATAGGACTCCACGGGGGCTTTGTACTGCATGGCGTACCTCTCTCCGGTCCTAGTCTTCCAGCCAGGAGTGCGAGTAGAGCTTCTTCCCCGTCAGCATCATGGCCGTCCTGGCGTAGTCCCGGGCATCCGCGGGCAGGGAGGAGAGCTCGACGTCTTCACCATCCATGACCCGGTGCACCAGCCGGACTATCTCCGGCCGCTCTCCCCGATTCAGGGCCATCAGCTGCCGGTCCAGCGCATCGGCGATGACCGAGTACATGCCGTGGCGGGCCAGCATGATCATGTAGGTGCGGTTTATGATCCCCCGGCGCTGGGCGGGCGTGCCATTGGAGATGTTGGACAGGCCCAGGGTGGACTTGACTCCCGGGAGGATGTCCGGAAGCACCTTCACGAACTCCAGCACCTCCATCGCCTGCTCCTGGTCGGCGCTCACCGGCAGAAGGATGGGGTCGACCCAGATATCCTCATTGGGAATGCCGAGGTCATTGACCCGGGCCACGGTGTCGATGATGCTCTCCGACCGGGATGCCAGGTCCCGGGGGCAACCCTTATCCGTGAGCACTGACACCACCACCTCGGTCTTGTACTTCCGGGCCAGCGGGAGGATGTGCTCCAGGCTGTCCGTCCTGCCGGACACCGAGTTCAGCAGGGGTCTCCTCTTGCACATTTTCAGTCCGATGTCCATCGCCAGCGGGCTCAGGGTGTCGATGGAAAGGGGCAGATCGACCGCCGCCTGGACGGTCTTGACCAGCCACTCGGTCATGGCTATGGGGTCCTTGGTGGCCGGACCGAGGTTCAGGTCAATGTAGTGGACACCGGCATCAGCCTGACCTGCCGCCAGGTCCTGGATGGCCTTCGCATCCCGGGACTTGATGGCCACGGAGACGGCCTTCGAGATGATGTGGATGTTCTCACCGATGATTATCATTACGGATCACCCCTACCAATCGCTGAACCCGATATGTCAGGGATTTTGCCAGAAGTCGGACTTGTCTGCCCCGTAGGCCTGGAGCATACGCCGGATTCCAAGACTGCCTGACTGGCGGACCCTCCACAGGGGACGGTGCCAGCCACCTCCGGCGCGCTGGATCTCACATTATCCTTTTGGTTAGATTATAGCACCATGCGCCGGCCATAACAAAGTCTCTGTGACAGGAATGGTGGACATAAAGCTACGGGCCGTATCCGGCGAAACTACGTAGGGGTACGGATTCACTCGCCGGCAGTGGCGGGATAGAATCAAACCGTCTAGATTTAACGCTCAGAGGCACCCAACTCCTGAGCAAAGAAAGCCCATCACAAATGGGCTTTCTTGCTTTTCCGGGATCGATCTGCAACTCATCTTCCGGCCGTCACACACGTCCTATGCGTCGGATGCCCTGCGCCAGTGCCACAGCCGCCAGGCCCCGCGGAAGAGCCACGCTCCCAGTACAATCCCCACAAAGGACAGGGCCAGGCCAATGGCCCCGCCGACGACAGTCAGCCCCCCCATGATGCTGTCCTGGCCCCATTCGCAGTCATCCCCCAGTGTGGCGTAGGCCCAGAGGCACAGGATGCACAGCACCAGGCCGGGGAGACTGAACACGAGCCCTGCGGCGGTTTCCAGACGCTTCGGTCGGGTCCATTCCCTTTCGTGCAGCAGGGCGGCGATGTTCAGCAATCCGGCCGCGAGCAGCGCCCCATTGAACAGCAGAGTCTGGGGGCACAGCTGGATCGGGTGGTGCAGCAGTGGGGCGCAGAGCCAGGGGGCGCCCAGGGAGACCAGCGGCATCGCCGAAGCGAGATGCCAACGCATTCCGGCCAGGACGGCTGCCAAGCCGATGGCCGATACTACGTAGACGGGAATGAAGTCCTCTCCTCCTGCTGCATATACCGCGAGCATGTACCCGAAATAGCCTCCCCAGGCCAGGGCCGCAATCCGGGCCAGCCAGCACAGGGCGCTGCCGTGCGGCGGGCCGAAGAAGAAGTCGCGAGCCCGGCCCCGCAACCCGATCGTGGGCTCGACCCCCGTGCTGGCGCTGACCATGGACTCAGTATTCCATGCCGCGCGCGCCCCGGTCTTGAGACCCTGGTCCCCATTTGGTTGGCCCCGGACCACCGTGCTAAAATCTCGCCATGCGGATCGTATTCATGGGCACGCCCCAGTTCGCCGTTCCGGCCCTGCAGGCCCTGATCGAGAGCGAGCATGAGGTGGCGGGCGTGTTTGCCCAGCCCGACGAGCCCGCCGGCCGGGGCCGTGCGGTCGTTTCCGGGCCGGTCAAGAAGCTGGCCCTGAAGCACGGTATCCCGGTCCATCAGCCCCCGTCCCTGCGCGGGTCGTGTGAGCTGGAGCGGCTGGCCAGCCTGCGTCCGGATGTGGTGGTGATTGCCGCCTATGGCAAGATTCTGCCGGAGCCACTGCTCCGGTTGCCGCCGCGGGGCTGCCTCAACATACACGCCTCGGTGCTGCCCCGCCACCGGGGGCCGTCTCCGATCACGGCGGCCATCCTGGCGGGCGATGAGGTTGCCGGCGTGACCATCATGGTGGTGACCAGGGTGATGGACACCGGGCCCATCCTGTCGCAGCGCCAAGTCCCTATCCTGCCCCACGACACCACCGGGTCCCTCTCTCAGAAGCTGTCCGGGCTGGGCGCCGAGCTGCTGATCGACACTTTGCCCAAGTGGCTGGACGGCCGGCTGTCCCCGCAGCCCCAGGACGATGGCAAGGCCACCTACTCGAAGATGATCAGGAAGGAGGAGGGCCGCATAGACTGGCACAGACCGGCGGCGGCGCTGTGGAGGACGGTGAGGGCCTTCCAGCCCTGGCCCGGCTGCTTCACCACCTGGCAGGCGCGCATGGTGAAGATCAACGACGCCGTCCCGCTGCCGGGGGAGGGGACGCCGGGGCTGGTGGTGTCCACTGATGATGAGCGGGCGCCGGTGGGGGTGCGGACCGGCGACGGGGTCCTGGGCCTTTTGCAGGTGCAGCTGGAGGGGAAGCGCCCCATGGGCGGCGCCGAGTTCGCCAGGGGGCAGAGGGGCTTCATCGGGTCCCGGCTTCCGTCCTGACGCTTCCGCGGTCTCCCGGGACAGTGCGGGTGGACGCCGCGGCTGATGCTGGCGCCCGGCCCGAATCCGTGAGAAACTAGTTGTCGGGCCGCATATTCGCGGAGAGGGAGTGCATCACAGGATGTCGCCGAAACAGCTGCCGTTCACCAGGGACCAGCTGGAGGGGATCGCCTCCAGGTTCCCCACCCCCTTTCACATCTACGATGAGAAGGCCATCAGGGCCAACGCCCGGGAGCTCATCCGGGCCTTCGCGTGGAACGAGGGCTTCAAGGAGTACTTCGCGGTCAAGGCCACGCCCAACCCCTTCGTCCTGAAGATCCTGAAGAGCGAGGGGTGCGGGACTGACTGCAGCTCGCTGCCGGAGCTGCTGCTGTCCGAGAAGGCGGGGATCGTGGGCCACGACATCATGTTCACCTCCAACGATACCCCCGCCGACGAGTTTGTGAAGGCCCGGGAGCTGGACGCCATCATCAACCTGGATGACATCAGCCACATACCGTTCCTGGAGAAGAACGGCGGCATCCCGGACATAATCTCGGTACGGTACAACCCGGGCAAGCTGCGGGAGGGCAGCGTCATCATGGGCAGCCCGGAGAACGCCAAGTACGGCTTTACCCGGGAGCAGGTCCTCCGGGGGCTCCTGGATCTGCACCGGAAGGGGGCCAACCGGTTCGGCATCCACACGTTCATTGTCTCGAATGAGCTGAATCCCGACTACTTCGTCAGTACTGCGGAAATGCTGTTCGACCTGGCGCTGGAGATACAGGAGACGGCCGGCCTCTGGGTGGAGTTCGTCAACATGAGCGGCGGGGTCGGCATCCCCTACCGGCCGGAGCAGAAGAAGGTGGACCTGGCGTATGTCGGCGAGGAGGTCCGGAAGAGGTACGAGGCCAAGATCCGCAGCAGCGGGCTGCACCCCGTCGCCATCTTCACGGAGTGCGGCCGGGCCATCACCGGGCCGGCGGGCTACCTGGTTACCCGGGTGCTGCACCGGAAAGAGATCTACAAGACCCACATCGGCGTGGATGCCTGCATGGCCAACCTGATGCGGCCGGGTATGTACGGCGCCTACCATCACATCACGGTGGCCGGCAAGGAGGACCGCCCGGCGGACCACGTGTACGACGTCACCGGCTCTCTCTGCGAGTCGATCGACCGGTTTGCCGTCGACCGGCCGCTGCCCGAGATCGAGATCGGGGACCTGGTAGTCATCCACGACGCCGGCGCCCACGGCCACGCCATGGGCTTCAACTACAACGGCAAGCTGCGCTCTTCCGAGCTGCTGCTGCGCGAAGACGGAGACGTGGTGCAGATCCGCAGGGCGGAGACCGTGGCGGACTACTTCGCCACCCTGGACTTCCAGGAGCTGGAAGGCTTCCGGGCCTAGTCCCGGCCCTGGTGCGCCGGCTAGGCCGTGCCCAGTATCTCCACCGCCTGGGACACCATGTCGTACATGATCTGCTTGACCGACTTGCGCTCCTTGATCAGGCCGACGACGTTGCCCGCGGGGCAGCTGGCCCAGTCCCGCAGCTCGGGCTTGTCAAACAGTGACAGCGACTTTTCGTCCTCGGTGGAGACCAGGATGGGCATGGGCGAATAGAGATTCTGCAGGGGCATGGGCAACGTCTTCGGCGCATCGGCCTGGGTCCAGCGCTGGACGTACTTGTTGGTGAGCTGCCGGCAGGTCTTGCCAGTGTACACCCGGGTGATGACGGCGTCCTCGTCCGTGGCCTCCAGTATCCTGTCCTTGACATAATCAGCGACGGGGCTTTCGTGGGAGGTCAGCCAGACCGATCCCGTCCATATGCCCACGGCGCCCAGAGCCAGAGCGGCCACCAGCCCCCGGCCGTCCCCGATGCCGCCGGCGGCCAGGACCGGGATCGGGCTGACGGCATCGACCACCTGGGGCACCAGGGCCATCGTCCCGATGCGGCCGGTGTGCCCTCCGGCCTCGGTCCCCTGGGCCACGATCAGGTCAGCGCCCAGCTCTGCGGCGCGGCGGGCGCTCTTCACGTTGCCCACCAGGGTGAGAACAAGGGTGCCGGCGGAGTGGCACCGCTCCACCACCTCCCGGCTCAGTCCCAGGGCCGCGGCGATGATGGCCGGTTTCGCGGCCAGGGCCGTCTCCAGCTGCCTCATCTGCGACTCGTAGGTCCCTCCGACGCCAAGGTCCATGAGGTCCATGCCGGCCCCGCCGTAGATCTCCTCCGGCAATCGAAGCTCCTGCTTGATCTGGTCCACAAAGGCGCGATAGTCCGGAGGGACCATCGCCATCAGCTGATCCTTGGTGGCTGAGAGGGGGATGTTCATGGGGAAGACCAGGTCGACTCCGAAAGGCCTGTCGCCAGTGTGCTCCCGCAGCCACTTCGTTTCCCTGGTTATCTGCTCGGCCGACAGGGCCAGGGCGCCCAGGACACCGCTCCCGCCCGCATTGCACACCGCCGCCACCACGTCGCGGCAGTGATTGAAGGCCATGATCGGGTACTCTATCCCCAGCATGTCGCAGAGCTTGGTGTGCAGGCTCAAAGCCATTTCTGTCTCCTCTCCTCAACAAAGTGCATCAGGATATGTGACTGGCGCGGCCTTATTGTAGCCGCGCGGGCCATGGGGTGCAAATAGTGCCAGCGCCACTGGTCAAGTCAGTGACATGGTGTCACCCATGCTGGTTAGAATCAGAAGCGGATCACGGCCCTCATGACCGTGGCCTTGTCCACGGCCTGTACGGCGTCATTGATCTGGTCCAGCCTGTAGCTGGTGGCCACCAGCCGGTCAACGGGCAGCAGGCCGTCCATGAACAGCTCGACCAGCCTCGGTATCTCGATACTGGGCCAGACGTTGCCCAGGAAGGCGCCCTTGACCGTCTTTCCGAAGAGGAACTCGAAGGGGTAGAAGCTCACCATGTCGGCTGCCGGAGCCGCCCCCACGAGGATCAGGGTCCCCGTGGAGTGCAGGCAGCTGAAGGCCTGCATCATGACGCTGGTCTTGCCGATGCACTCCAGGGCGTAGTCGGCCCCGCCGCCGGTGATCTCGAAGACCCTCTGCTGCGGGTTCTCCCGCGAGGCGTCCACGGTGTGCCCGGCGCCCAGCTGGCGGGCCGTCTCCAGCCTCTCCCGAACCATGTCCACCACGATGATCTGCCCGGCGCCGCACAGCCGGGCGCCCATGACGGCCCCCAGGCCCACCGCCCCGGCGCCGAAGATGACCACGCTCTCGCCGGTGCGTACCCCGGCCCTCCGGGCCACCGCGCCAACGCCGGTGGTGATGCGGCAGCTCAGGGAGCAGACCACGTCGGGTGGGGCATCGGGGCGGACCTTGATGGCCGAGCTCTCATGGACCACGACGTATTCCGCGAAGGAGCCCTGGCTGTACAGGACGTTGACGTCACCCCTGTCGTTGTGAAGACGCTTGCCTCCGCCGAGCATGCCGCCAGCGAGGTGCGCCGGCAGCGTTTCCAGGCACAGGGTGGGCTGGCCCTGGATGCACGGCCGGCACCGGCCGCAGTTGGAGATGGCGGGAAGCACCACGTGGTCGCCGGGCCTGACGCTCACCACGCCGCGGCCCACCTTTTCCACCACGCCGGCGCCCTCGTGCCCGGCAACGACGGGGAACTGGGTGGGCACCTCTCCTTTCATCAGCAGGAGGTCGCTGTGACAGATCCCGGTGGCCACCAGCCGCACCATGACCTCGTGGTCCTGCGGGTCGTCCAGGGTCACCTCTTCAATGCGGAGCGGCTCGTTGGCCGCATACAGCAGCGCAGCCTTCATCTTCATGGCGTACCCCCCTGAACGTGATTCACCTTCTCCCCGGGTCCAGAGCCAGGGGATCCGGCCTGCGGCGACAGCAGGCACGGCCGGGCTGGCCTATGATGCCGCAACGCAGGCAACCTGTCAAATGCCCGGGGCCCGATGCCGGCGGTTGGCGGAGCCGCTTGACCGTCTGGGCTCGACGCCTCCCGGGTGCAAACGGCCGGCGATCGCGCTAGAATGAGCCTCGATCCGGCAATCTGGGAGGTCAGGCTGATGTCGAAGAGGGAGAAGAGAATCGCGATCCTTTCCGGTGGTGGGGATTGCCCCGGCATTAATGCGGTCATAAGAGCGGTGGCCAAGAAGGCCATGCTGGAGCAGGGCGCCGAGGTGATCGGGGTGGAGGACGGCTATGACGGGCTGGTACGGGGCAAGTGCCGCAAGCTGGAGTACGACGACGTTTCCGGCATACTGACCCTGGGCGGCACCGTACTGGGCACCTCCAATTCAGCTAACCCCTACCGGTACCCGCTGAAGAAGGCCGGCCGGGTGGTGTTCGAGGACCGCTCGCGCGCGGCGATGGCCAACCTGGAGAAGATGGAGGTGGACGGGCTGGTGGTTATCGGCGGGGACGGCACGATGCACATCGCCAGTGATCTCTACCGGGACGGGGCCCCCATAGTGGGTGTGCCCAAGACCATTGACAACGATCTCCTGGGCACGGACACCACCTTCGGCTTCGACTCGGCCGTCTGCATCGCCACGGAGAGCATCGACCGGGTACACAGCACGGCCCAGTCCCATCACCGGGTGATGATCGTCGAGGTCATGGGGCGCAATGCCGGATGGATCGCGCTGCACTCCGGAGTGGCAGGCGGTGGGGACATCATCTTGATTCCGGAGATCCCGTACGACGCCGAGATCGTATCGGCCAAGGTCAGGGAGAGGAACCGCCGGGGGAAGCGCTTCAGCATCGTGGTGGTGGCGGAAGGCGCCAGGCCGAAAGGCGGCGACGTCGTGGTGCGCCGGATCGTGAAGGAGAGCACCGATCCCATCCGCCTGGGGGGCATCGGGTTCGTGGTCGGGAGCCAGATAGAGCAGATCTCGGGGTGCGATACCCGCACCGTTGTCCTGGGGCACGTTCAGAGGGGCGGCCCGCCCACGCCATGTGACAGAGTGCTGGCCACCAGGCTGGGGACCATGGCGGTGGACCTGGTCGAAAAGGGCCAGTTCGGCTTCATGGTGGCGGTCAAGGGCAGTGGCCTGTCCAGCGTCCGCCTGCGAGAGGTGGCCAGGGGCCAGCGGACCGTGCATGCCAGCGATCCCCTGGTGGCCACGGCGCGGTCCGTGGGGACCTGCTTTGGGGACTAGGCGTTGTCAGCCGGAAGGCCGCCGGTGTATGAGGTAGCCTGTGCTGTCAGTTCGATCCGCCTAGCCCTTGGCGCCGGACACCATCGAGCCGCCGTCGGGCAGGACGTCGAAGTCCTCGCCGGCCAGCTTGGCCAGCAGGGTGGCCCGCAGCGTGTCGACGGGAACGCGGATCTGGTGCAGCGAGTCGCGGTCCCTGACGGTCACCTGCCGGTCCTCTAGCGACTGGAAGTCAATGGTCACGCAGTAGGGCGTGCCGACCTCGTCCTGGCGGCGGTAGCGGCGGCCGATGCTCTGCGAGTCATCGTACTGGGTGCTGAAGCAACCCCGGATGCTGCCGTGCACCTGGGTGGCCAGGGGCAGCAGCTTCTCGTTGCGGGATAGCGGCAGCACCGCCACCTTGATGGGGGCCAGGTCCGGGTGCAGCCGCAGGACCACCCGCTTCTCCTTCTCCACCACCTCTTCGTGGTAGGAGTCCAGCAGGAAGGCCAGGACCGAGCGGTCAACGCCGGCGGAGGGCTCGATGACATAGGGGACGAAGCGCTCCTTCGTCTCCTCTTCGAAGACGGAGAGGTCCTTGCCGCTGCACCTGGCGTGCTGGGTGAGGTCGTAGTCAGCGCGGTTGGCGATGCCCTCCAGCTCGGACCAGCCCATGGGGAAGAGGTACTCGACGTCGTAGCAGCCCTTGGCGTAGTGGGCCAGTTCCTCCCTCGCATGCGGGCGCAGACGGAGGTTCTCCTTCTTGATGCCCATCCGCACGTACCAGTTGAAGCGCTCCTCCAGCCAGTGCCGGAACCACTGATCGTCGGTGCCGGGCTTGACGAAATACTCCATCTCCATCTGCTCGAACTCGCGGCTGCGGAAGATGAAGTTGCCCGTGGTGATCTCATTGCGGAAGGACTTGCCCACCTGGGCGATGCCCAGGGGGAGCTTGCGCCGGGCGGAGCTCATCACGTTCTGGAAGTTGACGAAAATGCCCTGGGCTGTCTCGGGACGGAGGTAGACCACCGCGGCTTCATTCTCCACCGGGCCCATGAAGGTCTTGAACATCAGGTTGAACATCCGCGGCTCCGTCAGCTGCCCGCCGCAATCGGGGCACCGGTTCTCCTTGAGCTGATCCGCCCGGAAGCGGCTCTTGCAGGACCTGCAGTCCACCAGGGGATCGGAGAACTGCTGCACGTGGCCGCTGGCCACCCAGACCTGGGGGTTCATCAGGATGGCGGCGTCGATGCCCACCACGTCGTCCCGGTCGTGGACCATGGCCTTCCACCAGGCTTCCTTCACGTTGCGCTTGAGCTCCACGCCCAGCGGGCCATAGTCCCAGCAGCCCCCGGCCCCTCCGTAGATCTCGCTGGACTGGAAGATGAAGCCTCGCCTCTTGCACAAGGAGACGATGGTTTCCATGTCAACACTGCTCATTAGCTCAGCTCCTGCGTGGCGGCCGCCGTGGCGGCTGCGAATAATGTTATCAGCTTTGCCGCACCAAAGCGAGTTGGGGCCGGTCCCGCAAACGCGTCGCAGCAGCCCGGGAAGGCACTGCGGCCCTTGACTGTGCCGTCTCCAATAACGCACAATTGAGTCATGATTCTGAAAGCTCTCGAGGTCGGGCCCTACATGTCAAACTGCTACATCGTAGGTTCGGACAAGACCAGAGACGGCATGATCATAGACCCCGGGGCTGAGGCCGGGCGCATCATGGAGGAGGTCCAGGACGCCGGCCTGGCCATAAGGATCATCGTGGCCACCCACATGCACGCCGACCACATCGGCGCGCTGGCCAAGGTCAAAGAGGCCACCGGGGCGCCCTTCGCGGTGCACCAGTCCGAGGCCTCCAAGAACTACATCGACGGCGCCAGCACCATGCTGAGTGCCATGATGGGGCGCTCCTCCCTGGGCATCCCGGCCGTGGACCGGAAGCTGAAGGACGGGGACAAGGTGGAGCTGGGGGACCTGGAGTTCGCTGTTCTGCACACGCCGGGCCACAGCCCCGGCGGCATCTGCCTGTCCGGCCCGGGCGTGGTCTTCTGCGGCGATACGCTGTTCAACTTCAGCATCGGCCGGACGGACTTCCCGGGCGGAGACTACGATCAGCTGATCGACAGCATCCAGAAGAAGATCATGGTCCTGCCCAACGAGACCCGGGTCTACTGCGGTCACGGCCCCGCCACCACCGTGGGCTACGAGCGCAAGGCCAACCCCTTTCTGCAGGGCCGCCGCTACGACTTCTGATCCGGCGCCGGCGATCAGGACGGCTTCGGGCTGGCGATCATCCCCTGGGCTACGGACAGCCCCTCCAGGAATATGCGGCAGGCGGCCTGATAGCTCGTGGAGTAGCCGGAGCGGCCAGCCGTCTTCTGCCGGATGACCAGGACCTCCGCCTCATCCTGCTCCTTGAACTCCTTCAGCAAGCCCGCGGCCGGCCGGTAGCCATCGAAGGCGCTTCTGAGCCCATAGCCCCTCTTCGCCACCAGGACCACGTAGAGATACGGGTAAGAGGTGCCGTTGACCTCGTTGACCACTACCTGCGCGTAGAGGCCCAGGAAGTCCCGGGGCTGCCCTTTCAGGGTGACCCGCAGCTTGATGTCATCCGGCAGCCGTTTCTCCTTACCCTTCAGCAGGACCATCAGGTCTACCTTGTGGTCCTTCAGCCCCGAGCGGACGTTGGCATCCCGCAGCAGCTCCTGCGTGGTCCGGACCTTGACCAGCAGCCGCGGCAGGACCAGGGCGGAGCGGATGCCCGTGATCCAGTGCGGCAGCAGAAGCACCATGGCGTCCAGCACCAGCACCCGGGTGAAGCCCCGGGTCAAGATGGCGGCGATGCCCAGGGACGCCAGGGCGCCGATGAACACCAGGGACCCGGGCCAGCTGGAGACATCCAGCAGGCTGGCATCCCACTGGCGAATCCTCTTGTCCAGGGCCTGGATCTCGTCCAGCTTCGCTATATCGGACGGCTCCCACTGGGCGGTGGCATCGTAGCGCCCGAAGTCGACCCGGTTGTTATACCCCTTGACCAGGAGGAGGATGCTCCCGGCCAGCAGGGGAAGAAAGCCGGCCAGGAAGGACCACGTCACTACCTGGATGACGAAACCGGCCAGGATCAGGCCGAAGGCCAGCGCCAGCCGCCTGCCGTAGGACAGTGACTGCCAGAAGAGGAACACCACGATACCCTGGTCCGCCGACGAAAGGCGGTAGAAGGTGGTCCGGTCCTTCATGGCACCGCCGGTCCCTTCCTGGTGATGTTCATGCTCCCGTAGCCTCCGTGGCGCCGCGCAGTCCCTCTTCGACGTCGCGCCAGCCGATGGGGCGGAAGCCCTGCCGCTGGCACAGCTCCTCAAAACCGAAATGGCGCCAGTACAGCGGACAGGCCCCGTGGCAGGCGGCGAAGCTGTCGCACTCCCGGCACTGGGGGTGGGCCAGGCGCTTGAGGCGATAGGCGGTGGCCCGGGGGGAGCCCCAGATCCCGGCGAAGTCGCTCCGGAGCAGATTGCCAACGGGGTCGGCGCAGGAGGAGCAGGGAAGGACGTTGCCCTGGCAATCCACCGAAAGGAGGCCGTCGCAGGCGCCGCACCCCTTGTTCCCCAGGTCGTGTAGGATGGGGTTGAACAGGCACAGCGGGGTCGGCGAGTACCACATGAGCTCGATTCCCAGACGCCGGCTCTCTTCCAGGATCCCCTCGAGCAGGGGGCCCACCTCTCTGTACCGGACCAGCAGCTCTTCGTGGACCAGGGCCGTCCCGCTCGGTATCACCAGGTTCATGCTGAACCTGCCCAGGCCCAGCTCCTCGCGGATGAAACGCGGCATCTGCCGGCAGTCATCGAGGTTCCTCCGGTTAAGGGTGGTGTTGGTATGGACCGGAATGCCGCACGCCATCAGGCGTGCCACCCCGGCCAGGGTGGCGGCGAAGGAGCCGCGGACCCCGGTCATCGCGTCATGGGAGGCGGGGGTCACCCTCTCCAGGCTCACCTGCGCCGAATCCAGCCCGGCGGCGGCCAGGTCCCGGGCCAGCGCCGTGGTGATCAGGGTGCCGTTGGTGATGAGATTGACCCTCAGCCCCAGCCCCCTGGCGTAGCCCACCAGCCGGCAGAGATCGGGCCGCAGGGCAGGCTCGCCCCCGGTGAAGCTCACAGAGGGGACCCTGGCCTGGCGGATGATACTGGCCAGCACCCGCTCTACTTCGCCCGCGGTCATCTCTCCCCCGCCGCCGGCCGGGCGGCCGTTGCAGGAGCAGGCCCCGTAGCAGAAGGCGCAGCGCAGGTTGCACCGGGAGGTGACGGCCACCTCGGAGAGCACCGGCAGGCTGGAGAAATTGACCTCCAGGGGCCGGACCTCCACGGCCCGGGTGTAGTTGTTCTCCCGCAGGGTGCCGTCGAGACAGCGCCGGACCTCGTAGAGGAACAGGGCCACGTCGGCCGCCTGCCGTTCGTCGCACCGCAGGTGCTCCAGCAGACCGGCGGTGGTGCCGCCGTCCAGAAGGAACCGCAGCACCCGGACCCCCTGGGGGTTGAGCCGGTGCGCCTGGTTGGGCTTCTTGATGAGGATGCTGTCCTCCTCGCGGACGCAGATGTACGGCCGGACGTTCCGGATGAACTCGTCGGCCCATGAGAGATCCGGCGGGCGCCTCAATGCGAGCCTCCGCTGACGCAGGCCGAGTGACAGGCGGAATGGCAGGCGGAATGGCAGGCCGAGTGGCAGGCCGAGTGGCAAGCCGAGTGGCAGGCATCATGGCAGACGTTGAGGTTGAGCGCCAGAGCGGTGTCCACCGGCCCCTTCAGGATATGGTCCGTGTCCACCGGGACGGCCGTGTCGTAGAGCCAGGGGTTCCAGTCGTAGTTGAAGCGGGTCAGGAAGAACGGATGCTGGTTGTGGTACCACCAGTACCACTGGTCGAATTCCTGGGCCGGACGCCCTTCGTCCGCCAGGCGGCGCTGGTCCTTCTCGAACTCGGCGATGCGGCCCCGGTAGTGGTCCTGGGTGGCCTTGATGTCGCAGTCCCAGGCCTTCTGCTGGATATTGGCTACCGCCAGGTCCATCAGGGCCTCCAGCTCGGGCTGCGACAGCTCGCCGTCGTCCTGAAAGGACTCCAGGAGCTGGCACTCGTAGGGGTCCAGCCGGCTGCGGTCGGGCGGCTTCAGGACCCTGGCGTGCAGCACGGGGGTGATGTAGATGATCTTCAGGTACCCTTCGGCCGCCAGCGACTGGATCATGGCGCTGACGATCTGCTTGAAGGGGATCTCCAGGTAGAAGGCGGCCTCCAGGGGCGTCAGGTCCGGGCAGACCTTGCCGGGCACGCGGAAGTTCGACAGGATGAGTCTGGGCGGCGTCCAGTCCAGGTTCTCCCAGCGCACCTCGTCCAGCCCGCGGTGGGCCGAAACCATGGAGCGGTGCTTGGCGGTCACCATGAAGTAGTAGGCCACCATCAGCACCAGCTCACCGGCCCAGGGCAGGACCTGTCGCGCTCTGGTGGCCCAGGTCTCCGCGGCCCCCCCGCTTCCAGGCTCTCCTCCGGCCGGAAGGTCAAACCACCCGGCGGGCAGGTAGAACTGGGCCTGCATCTGGTAGAGGTTCCCGGGCGAGCTCTTGTGGAAGACGAGGCGCAGCCGGTCCCCCTCTCCCCGCTGGTAGTCGATGAGGTAGCGCTGGTTCATGAAGGGCTCGGTGAGCACCAGCCCGCTCTGCTCCACGTGAGAGCGGGGGTCCACCCCGGCCGGCAGCACGTAAGGCGTCAGCACCTTCAGGGTGTAGTGGTCCTGGCTGGCTGCCTGGTCCCATTTCATGGGCGACCAGTTGAAGACCACCAGGCCGGTGCCGTTCTCCGAGGTGGTCGGGGCGACATAGCCGGCGTCGGCGAAATCGGTGGTGAACCAGAAGAAGTAGGTGACGGTGCCGGACGAGACCCCCTGGCCGTCCGCCAGGACGATGTCCAGCTTCTTGGCATTGATGGGGCTGATATCCAGTCCGTAGCGGTTCCCGGCAGAGTCCAGCGCGTAGGAGTCCGACGAGACCGTGCCGATGCGGAGTTGGTCCTGCTCCTCGAAGTAGAACCCGTGCAGGTCCCCTGAGGTCACCCTCCATTGAACGGTGTAGGCCAGGACCGCCGACCCGTCCTTCGCCAGGTCGACCTGGGCCTCGACGAAGACGATCTCGCCTGTCCCGGCCAGCACGGGGGCCGCCGGCCACAGCAGCCCGCAGAAGCCCGACGCGGCCAGCGCCAGCAGCAGCAACAGCCAGATTCTCTTCATCCGCGGTCCACGCTGGCCCGCATGGGGGACCTGCTTGCAGCGCGGCCCCCGTGCCCCCGGGCCAGGGTCCATTAGACCCAGACCGGCGGCTGGAAATCAAGTCCCCGGCGAGGCATGCCCTGGCCCGACGCGCATGGTGAGACGGACGGGGGCCTTGAGCTAGTCCAGATACACGTGAGACAGTGGACGGGTACACGCCCTGGACACTCGCGGCACGGGATCCTATACTGGTGCGCGACGGTTCTGGGAATGGAAAAGCTCATCAAGCAGGCTGCCTGCGACCTGGCGGGCTCCAGGTACGCCATCGTGCTCACCGGCGCCGGGGTGTCCACCGAGTCCGGAATAGCCGATTTCCGGGGGCCGAAGGGGATCTGGACCACCAATCCGCGGGCAGAGGCGGACGCTTACCAGAGATGCGACCGGTTCCTTGCCGATCCCGTGGCCTACTGGCAGGAGATGCTGGGCACCGTGGGGGCCGGCAGCGACTTCTATGGGCAGATGCGCCAGGTGGCCCCCAACCCGGGCCATCACGCCATCGCCTGCCTGGAGCAACTGGGCGTCGTCAAGTGCACCATAACCCAGAACGTGGATGGCCTCCATGAGAAGGCCGGCACCCGGAGGGTGCTGCACTATCACGGCACCGTGGAGAAGCTGCGGTGCGTCTACTGCGGCTCCCGGTTCGCCATCAGCGAGTGCTCGCTGGAGCGCCTGCCCCCGCTCTGCAGCTGCGGGCGGCCCCTGAAGTACGACGTGGTCCACTTCCGGGAGCCCATCCCGGCGGACATCATGGATGCCGCCGAGTCGGAGGCGATGACGTGCGATGTGATGCTCATCTGCGGGACCTCGGCCGTGGTATACCCCTTCGCCGCGCTCCCGGCCATGGCCCGGAACCGGGGCCCCGGCCGGCCGGCCGTGAAGATCATCGAGGTCAATGCCGATGCCACGCCCTTGACGCAGCAGGGGATATCCGACTACCTCATACGGGGCCTGACGGGCGAGGTCCTGCCCCTGGTGGCCGAGGAAGCGGCCCGCCTCCTGCCGGAGCGGGGCCGGCAGGGCTGAGCGCGGGCGGGGACACCCTGCGCCGAGGGCGCGGTGGCCCTACTTGTCCTGGTACACCGGGCGGCGCTTCTCGACATAGACTGCCTTTATGGCCTCCATGGCGTCCTGGGTGAAGCCGCACATGACCTGGGTCCGGTTCTCCAGCTTGGCCGCCTGCTCCAGGCTGGGGGCGTCCACGTTGGCGTACAGGACCTCCTTGGTCATCCTCAGGGCAAACGGCGAGACCCTGAGCATCTCCTCCACCAGGTCCTCGGTGGCCCGGGCCAGCTCGTCGTCCGGCACCGCCCTCGAGATCAGGCCGATGCGCTCCGCGGTGGGGGCATCGATCCAGCGGGCCGTGTACATGTACTCGGCGGCCTTTGACAGGCCGATGAGGCGGGGCAGGAAGTAGGACATCCCCATTTCGCCCCCGGAGAAGCCGATGCGGGTGGCGCCAACGTTGAGCCGGGCCGTCCGGGCCGCCAGCCGGATGTCGCAGGCCAGGGCCATCCCCATGCCGGCCCCGAGGGCGGAGCCGGTCATGGAGGCCACGATCGGCTGCGGGGCCTGTCTCATCTTGACCGCGATGTCGCTGAAGTCCCAGGATATGCGGCAGCCGCGCGGGTCAAACCGGGCCGGCGCCAGGCCCCCTGCCGGGTTGATCTCGCTCTGGCCCGTTCCGAAACTGGACATCAGGTCCAGGCCGGTGCAGAAGTGCTTTCCGGCCCCGCGGATGACGACCACGCGGATATCCAGGTCCTGCTCCAGGCCGGCGAAGAAGCAGCGCAGCTCCTGCACCATCTCCAGCGACACGGCGTTGCCGTGCTCGGGCCGGTTGAGCGTCAGCCAGCCCACGTGGTCGCGGACCTCGAACAGCAGGTTGCGGTACTCCATAATGCCTCCTCCTCTTGCGTCACATTCGCGGGCATCGCCGGATGCCCTGCACCAGGGCCCGGCTTCAGCAGAAGATCCTGGCCGGCACCTTGCCTGCCGGTGTCAGCTCGACCCCCTCCAGCTCCAGCAGGGCCCGCTTCATGTCAAGCCCGCCCCGGAACCCGCCCAGATCCCCGTCCGACCGTACGGTGCGGTGACAGGGGATGATGATGGGGAAGGGGTTCCGGGCCAGGGCCGAGCCCACGGCCCTGGCGGCGGAAGGCGCTCCCAGGCCCGCCGCCAGCCGCCCGTAGCTGCTGACGCGGCCGCGGGGTACCGCGTACTCGGCCAGGAGCACTCTTCGCTGGAAGCCCGAGCAGGCCTCGAGGTCAATGAGATCGAGAGGCAGCTCCACCGCCTGGCCCCCGAGGTAGCGCTGCATGAGGTCCGCCAGCTCTTCAATGGCCGGGTTCGAGCGTGGAGCCGCCCCGGCCGGGCCTGCCCGCGGGGGCGTTGCCTCGTGGCCGGCCTCGCCATACAGGAGCGCGCGTGCTGCTTCGCCATTCCGGGATGCCGGTGCTGCTTCGCCATTCCGGAGCGCCCGCGCCGCTTCGCCAGGCAGGAGTATCCGGCGCACCCTGGCGCCGCGGGTGCTGTCCTGCCAGATGATGGCCAGCCGGCCAAGAGGTGACGGCACACTGAGGCACCGGCCGGCCTGTGGTGCCCGCTGTGATTCATCCTGAGAGGACAACATGTCTCCACCGATCCGGGGCTGCCGAAAGTATATCCACGCTCAGCCACGCTCGTCAAACCGTGTCCGATGGATCCTGCGGGCATCTGGCCCATGCGACGGACAGGACGCCGGCATCCGCGGGGCCCGCAGGGCATCTCCCGGATGCCGCGCCCGCCGGGTTTGTTAGGGGGCGGGGGTTCGGTTAGAATAAGGCTTCAGCCGTGACCGGAGGACAGTCTCGTTGGACAAGCCTCTTTTGGTGCTCTTTGACGGCCATGCCCTGGTGCACCGGGCATTTCATGCGCTGCCGCCCCTCTCGGTGAGCAAGACCGGAGAGCCCACCGGGGCCGTGTACGGCTTCGTCCTACAGCTGCTCAAGGTGCTCCAGGACCTGCGGCCCACCCATCTGGCCATGGCCTTCGACCGGCCCGCCCCCACCTTCCGCCACCTCGAGTTCGAGGAGTACAAGGCGCAGCGGCCGAAAGCCCCGGATGAGCTGGTGCGCCAGCTGGGGCGCGTCCGGGAAGTGGTGCAGGCTTTCAACATACCCGTCTTCGAATTGGACGGGTACGAAGCCGACGACATCATCGGGACCATCGCGCGACAGGCCGAGGCCCGGGGCATAGACACCGTGATCGTCACCGGCGACAACGACGAGCTGCAGCTGGTTTCCCGGAAGGCCAGGGTGCTTCTGCCGCAGAGAGGCTTCGTTGAGTCCACGCTGCACGATCCGGAGTCGGTGCAAGAGAAGTACGGCGTCCGGCCGGAGCAGATCCCTGACCTGAAAGGGCTGCAGGGCGATCCCTCCGACAACATCCCCGGCGTGCCCGGCGTCGGGCCGAAGACCGCCGCCAGGCTGATCCAGGAGTTCGGCGGCATCGATGGCATCTATCAGCACATCGCGGAGGTGACGCCGGAGAAGCTCAGGGAGACCCTTCGGGCGCAGGAAGCCCAGGCCAGGCAGAGCCGGAGGCTGGCGACGATTGTCACCGATGCCCCCATCGCGTTCGACCTGGATTGCTGCCGGTCCTCGGGATATGATCGGGAAGCGGCAGTGCGGCTCTTCCGTGAGCTGGAGTTCTTCAAGGTCCTCAATCGGCTGCCTGACCTGGGGGGGCCGGAGGGGAAGACGGCCGCCGCGCGGCCGGCGGAAGAGGTCCCCTTCACGCTGCTGGACACTGTGGCGGCCGTGCAGCAGGCCGTGGCCAGGCTCTCGGAGGGCCATTGGCTGATTGTCCGCGTGGATACCGAGCAGCGGGACCGCCGCACGGAGATGGCCGGCCTGGCCCTGGGGGCGCCGTCGGGGGAGGTGCTCTACATGCCGCTCACCGGTTCCGGCGTGGACCCGCGGGCCTTCCTGGCGCCGCTGCAGCCGCTACTGGCCGGCCAGCGGGCTGGCAAGATCTGTCACGATGGCAAGGAGTCCCTGAAGGCCCTGGCGGGGCACGGGCTGGCCCTGGGCCCGCTGGTGTTCGACACCATGATTGCCGCCTACCTGCTGGGCGAGAAGGGGGCGGAGCTGCCCGCGCTGGCGCTGAGCAGGCTGGGAGAAGAGCTGGCGGCGCCCCCGCCGCCAGCCAGGCGCGGCCTGTTTACCGAGATGAGCATGGAAGAGAGGGCCAGGCGAACCTCTGCCGAGGTAAGGGCCATCGGCCGGCTGCGGCCGCTGCTGGAGGAGGAGCTGGAGCACAAGGACCTGGTGCAGCTCTTCATGCGGGTGGAGATGCCCCTGGTGCCGGTGCTGGCCGCCATGGAGCGGCGGGGCGTGGCCCTGGACACCGGCTTGTTCCGGCAACTGTCGCAGAGCCTCGCCGGACAGCTGGCCTCGCTGGAGAACGAGGTCTACTCCCTGGCCGGCCGCCGCTTCAACATCAACTCGCCGCAGCAGCTGGGCGCCGTCCTGTTCGGGGAGCTGCACCTGCCCGGAGGGAAGAAGACGAAGAGCGGCTACTCTACGGAGGCCTCGGTGCTGGAGGGGCTCAGGTCGTCCTTCCCCATTGTGAAGCTGATACTGGAGTACCGGCAGCTGGCCAAGCTGCGCTCGACCTATATCGACGCCCTGCCGGCCCTGGTCGATCCCGAGACCGGCCGGCTGCACACTACCTTCAACCAGGCGGCCACGGCCACCGGCCGGCTCTCCTCCAGCGAGCCGAACCTGCAGAACATCCCTATCAGGGGGGAGCTGGGCAAGCAGGTGCGGCAGGCCTTCGTGGCGCCCCCTGGCTGCCTGCTGGTGGGCGCCGACTACTCCCAGGTCGAGCTGCGGATCCTGGCGCATCTTTCCCAGGACGAGCGGCTCACGGCGGCCTTCCGGGAAGACAAGGACATCCACGCGGCCACGGCGTCGGAGGTCTTCGCGGTCCCCATCGCCGAGGTCACTCCGGACATGCGCCGCGTGGCCAAGGTGGTCAACTTCGGTATCGTCTACGGCATGAGCGAGTACGGGCTGGAGCAGGCCACGGAGCTATCGCGCGGTGATGCGGCGCGCTTCATCGCCGCCTATTTTGACCGGTACCCCGGGGTGAAGAGCTACCTGGAGTCCACCAGGCGGAAGGCCAGGGAGCGGGGCTACGTGGAGACGCTGATGGGCCGCAGACGGTACATCCCGGAGCTGGACGCGAGCAACCGGCAGGTCCGGGAAGCGGCCGAGCGCATGGCCATCAACATGCCGGTGCAGGGCACGGCGGCGGACATCATCAAGGTGGCCATGGTCAACCTGCAGAGGGAGATGGACGAGCGGGGATTGAAGAGCCGCCTGATTCTGCAGGTCCACGATGATCTGCTGCTGGAGGCGCCCCGGGAAGAGGCGGACCAGGCGGCGGCGCTGCTCAGAGATGTCATGTGCGGTGCCGTGAAGCTCACCGTGCCCCTCAAGGTAGACGTCAAGGCCGGCCGCAACTGGGGTGAGATGGAGCTGGCCGGATACCGGGTTGAGACCCAGGGCTCGTTCGATTTGGGAGGTCTGACATGATGCTGAGATGGATTGGTCTGGCCATGGCCCTCGCCGGAGGGCTGATGGCCATCCTGGCGCTCTGGGGAGGCTGGGGCGACTACTGGGTGCTGGTTCTGATCGGCGTTCTCATCTTCGTCGTGGGCATGGGCGCCCTGACCCATCTTGGCCGCGGCAACGGAGGCACCAGTGGGGGTGGGAGCGGTGGCCGGAGCTCCGGTGGTGGTGGCGGCAACCCGGGCACCGATGGCAGCGCCGGGGGCGGCGTGGGCCCCGGCGACAGCGCCGGGGGCGGCGTGGGCCCCGGCGACAGCGGCGGCGTCAGCCAGTAGCGCGCCGACCAGCGGCCGTAGGAGGGATGATGGACAAGGGGTGGGCCTGTTCCACCGGTCTGCTGGTGGTGGGATCCGGCGGTGGCGGCATGACGGCGGCCCTGGCAGCCTGTGACGCCGGCGTTGACACCCTGCTCCTGGAGAAGGGCAGCCTCTATGGCGGCTCCACTGCCATGTCCGGGGGGTCGATCTGGGTGCCGTGCAATCACCTGATGCAGAAGGCGGGCCTGGCTGACTCTCCCGGGGAGGCCCTGAACTATCTGAACGCGGTCACGGCCGGCCGTGTGCCGGAGGAGCGCCTGAGGGCCTACGTGAGCGCGGCCCCGGAGATGGTGCGCTACCTGGATAAGAGTTCCCGGGTCCGGTTTCAGCTGGTGGCGGGCTACTCGGACTACTACCCCTCCCTGCCCGGGGCCAAACCGGGCGGCGGGCGCACCATCGAGGCCCGGCCCATGAATGCCAGGAAGCTGGGCAGCCTGTGGGCCCAGATGCAGCCTCTGCCCAGCCAGGCCAGGCTGTTCGGGAGGATGATGGCCACTGCCGGCGACGCCCACCGCATGGTTGATGCGTCGCTGCGGGGACGGACTGCGGCCGCCCGGATCGTGGCTGCCTACCTCCTCAACCCGTTCCGCAGCCTGGCGAAGTCCGATACTCGACTGACCCTGGGCAACGCCCTGATCGGCCGGCTGCGCCTGTCACTGGCCGACCGGGGCATCGCGCTGTGGTTGGACACCGCGGCCCAGCGCCTGATCGTGGAAGGCGGGCGGGTGGTCGGGCTGGAAGCCAGGCGGGCCGGGCAGAGCCTGCGCATCAGGGCCGCCAGGGGCGTCGTCCTGGCGGCCGGGGGCTTCGCCCGTAACCGGGCCATGCGGGAGCATTACCAGAATCAGCCCGTGTCCGATGCCTGGACCGTGGCCTGCCCCGGCGATCAGGGTGATGCCATCAGCATGGGGCTGGAGCTGGGCGCCGGCCTGGACCTCATGGACGATGCCTGGTGGATGCCCACCAGCGTGGCCCCCGGGGCCGAGATGCCCAACATGAGCATCGTCGACCGCTCGCTGCCCGGCTGTATCATCGTCAACCGGCGGGGGAAGCGCTTCACCAATGAGGCCGCGCCCTACATTGATGTGGTCAAGAACCAGTATGCCAGCCACGCCAGTGGAGATGGCGCCATACCGGCCTACTTCATCATGGATGGGCGCTTTCGAAAGAAGTACCCGGCCGGTCCGGTGATGCCCGGCTCCAGCGGCCGCCGGTTTGTGGACAGCGGCTACCTCAAAGCGGCCGGTACCCTGGAGGAGCTGGCCGCGAAGTGCGGCATTGACCCCGGGGGGCTCAGGGACGAGGTAGAGAGGTTCAACCGCTACGCTGCCGCCGGGGAGGACGGGGACTTCCGCAAGGGCGACTCGGCCATTGACCGGTTCTACGCCGACCCGTCCGTACGGCCCAACCCGTGCCTGGCCCCGCTGGATACGCCGCCGTACTCCGCCATCGAGCTGTGGCCCGGCGACCTGGGCACCAAGGGCGGCCTGCTGACCGACGCGCAGGCCCGGGTGCTTCGCCATGACGGGTCGCCCGTCGAAGGGCTGTATGCCACGGGCAACAGCTCTGCGTCCGTGATGGGGCACTCCTATGCCGGGGCGGGCGCCACCATCGGCCCCTCGATGGCCTTCGGCTTTGTGGCGGCCCGGCACGCGGCAGGGCTCGCCGGCGGCTGACCGGCGGCGCCAGGGCGCGGGTCCCTGGCCTGGCCAGGCCATAGGCGCGGCCTGCCATCTCCGCGGTGCTGCCCCTCAGGTGGTGTTTTTGTGAGTGGGCCCCTACCTCTTGAGAGGCACGGGAGAGTCGGGCCTGATAGACTCAAGGCGTTCCTGGACACCGCGGCTGGTCCGCGGACAGGGAGTTGGGTGAGGAGGAAAGGCTGAGGTCGGTCCGGTGATGGCCGGGTCAGAGGACGCGATAGCCGGGGCGGCTGCACACGCGGCCGGCCAGGCGGCTATCGGAGCGGCCATTCCGGCGCCAGGCTGCCTTGATGTGAGGGATCTTCGGGCCGGCGAGCGCCGGAGCCGAAGTGGGGGCACGCGGGCGGTTGGGGTACCCGGGAGTGCGGGCCGGCCAAACCAAGTTCCTCACCACGCCGGTGGGTCCGGAGGAAGGGAAAGAGGAACCGGGAAAACACGACGGCCGTTAGCGTCGCGGGCAAGTGCCGGAGTTGTTGGGGCGCCCGTCGGGGCGGCGCCTGGCTGAGGCCGGGAGGGCCGCTGTACTGCACGGCGTATGAGGCACCTCGGCATCCCAGGGGGCGAAAAGGCTAGTGCTGTGGCTCCCGTGATCGATCCCGGCAGCCGTGGCTTATGCCGCGGCGCGACCGACGGGCCCGGGCACAGGTGGCTGAGAAGAGGTCCTCGCCCGGCAACCGGCGTTATATGCGAGCGGGACGTCACCTGGTGACGTCCCGCTCTTGCGTCCTATCCGGCAGGTGGGCTGGTCTGGCCCAGAAGGCCCTCCCAAGGCGTTGCCCCTCCTGGAGCCGCTTCTAGGCTAAGCATGCGACCTCTGTCCCACCTGTGGACCGTCCGGATCGGCTCTGCGCTATACTGGCACTTTTTTCGGCTCTCTCTCTCGGCGTACCTTTCTTCGCTCGATGCCGCCGGTCCCGGCGGTGGGTCGCGGTAGAGGATGATAGTCCTTCCATGTTAGAATCACGCTAGAGAATTGATGGAATCGCGTTAGAACCGGAGGGTCAGATGTCCAGCGCCAATTGCCGTATAGTGGGCACCATCAAGCGGGTCAAGGGATCCTGCACCATCGGCCACAAGGAGGGGGACCAGTTCGAGCTCAGCGGCTACTCCTCCGGAGGACTCTGCGGCTACTTCTACCATGACATCTTCCCCTTTATCACCATGCTGGAGTACGGGGGCGGGTTCCCCTGGGGGGACCCGGATGTCATGCAGTGGGAGTGCATAGACAAGGCGAACGCCGTGACCATCGAGCTGCGACGCATCAGGGGCTAGGCCGTCCCGGCGCGCGGACACGAACCGGGTCAGGATGGTTCAGGCGCATAGCTAAGTATTCCAACACGCCGTAATTGCGGCCCCCCTGGCGTTGGAATACGTAGCCCAATGGATACACTCCAGAGCCGGATTGTGTCATCATCAATGCATGATGACTAAAGAAGCCAGCTACGGCAACATCGTGGGCAACCTGTTGGCTCTCCGGGATGAGGTACAGGAGACGAGCCTTGAAGAGGCCAAGGCCATCGAGAGCATAGTCTCTGATATCATGGCCCTTCAGATGCGCGACGGCTACCTGAGCCGCGCATCCATGGCTGTTTCCAGCAACTAACCCTCACATATCTCCTCTCTGGATACCTCACTTCCGCGGGGCCGGCGATATCAGCGCCGGCCCCGCCTCCATGGGCCCGTCCGGGGCTGGGCGATCCCCACGTCTGCCGGGCCGCATGGATCGGGCCAGAAGGCGGCCCGAGTGCCGGGCAAGGCCCGACTGCCGGCGCGGGTGCTATAATCTCCCGGGTGAGCCCTCCCGGGCGGAACCCCGGAGACGCGTCAAGGAGGGGCAGTGACCAAGTCTGAGGTCCAGGCCATGCTCCGCGTGGCATTCGGCCTGGAAGATGTCCTGGAGAAGTACGCGGCCATGACGCCGTTGGAGGGGTTGCGGGAGTCCCTGAAGTACTGGGACTGGGCCAAGAGCATGCAGGAAAGCGGCCCCTCGGGCGGACGGTGGTGGGAGTACGAGAACGAGAAGACCCTGGCCTACGTCCTCATGGGCATGTTCTGCTGGCAGCTCCTGGGGCACGAGGAGTACCCGCCTTTGCCTGACGCCGGACCGGATGTCATGGCAGACTCCCACGCCCACCTTTGCCTGTGGTCCCGGAGCCTCATCCTGGACCACGTGCACCAATGGGTGGCCCGGGGAGGCGCCCCGGCGTGCCGTGTCTGCGGGGAGGCGCGCTTTGACCCGCAGCCCATGGTGGACAGGGCCCGGCGGATGCTGCGGGAGAGTGACCGGTGAAACGGATTCCGGCCAGGTGGCTCAGGAGCTTCGCCTACTGCGAGTACCAGGTCTACCTGGAGCACTGCCGGGGGGCCAGGCCGCTGCCGGAGGCGGAGACTGCGCAGAGCAGGGCGGCCAGGATCTCTCTGGACAGGGTGTACGACCAGGCGGCAAAGCTGGAGATGGACGTTGACCAGGCCATGGCCAGGGCCGGGGAGGAGGGCGTAGTGGTCTCTGCCCGGGAAGTGGCCGTCGAGGGGCTGGACGTGGAGGGATGCATCGACGAGATCGTCTTCATGCCGGACCGGGTCCTGGTAGTGGACGGCAGGCCGGGCGACATGGCCTGGCCGGGCAGCCGCATGCAGGCCTGGGGCTATTGCCTGGCTTTTGAAGAGCAGTACCACCCGCTGCAGCCGGTCACGGCCGGTATCCGCAGCCAGGAGACGGGCTTCGAGATCTGGGCCCACACCTTCACCCCGGCGCACCGCGAAGAAGTGCACAGGGCCGTCTCCAGGATCAGGCAGCTGGTGGATGGGGAGGCCATTCCGGTGGGGACCCGTAACCGCCGGAAGTGCCAGGCCTGCCGGCTGTCCCCTGCCTGCGACGTGAAGGCCGTGTAGCTGCTGCCGGGCGCCTTGACACCTCCGGGCCTTCCCGGGTACGATTCCACGAGCGGCGCACGGAGTCTCATGTCGGGGGTGTGCGGTGACTACTCGCTATCCCAGAATCAAGAGGCCGGACAAGTTCGAGCACTTCCTGAACCGGGCGGAAGTGGTCTCGGAGATGAGCACCTGTCTGCGCCGGAAGATAGGGGCCATCATCGTCAGCAAGGACGGGGTGGAGCTCAGCTCGGGCTACGTCGGTTCCCCGCGGGGAACGGAGCACTGCATCGACACCGGAAAATGCCTGCGGAGGGAGTTGAATATCGGGCCCGGCGAACGGTATGAGCTTTGCCGCAGCGTTCATGCTGAGCAGAATGCCATCATCAATGCCGCCAGGACCGGAGTCAGCATTGTCGGCGCCGAGATGTACCTCTCCAGCGAGAGGCACCAGGAAGCCTACGACAGTAGCCGGGGGGAGCAGGCCCGGATGTACGGGCCCTGCATGATCTGCAAGAAGCTGATCATCAACGCCGGCATTACCAGGGTGCACATGAGGGAGAAGGGCGTGGGCGTAAAGACCTACGAGCTCAAGGAGCTGCAGGAGCAGCTGGCCCGGGACGAAGAGAAGATCGGCGAGACCCTCAGGCCGAGGAGCAGTGGAGGGGCCACCGGGCGCCCATGAAGGTGGCGGCGATTGTGGGGATGGCCGGCTCGGGCAAATCCGAGGTGGCCAGGGTATTTGAGCAGTCCGGTTTTGCCAGCGTCCGGTTCGGGGACATAACGGACGAGGAGATCAGGCGAAGAGGGCTGGAGCTCAACGAGAGGAACGAGCGGCTGGTGCGGCAGGAGCTGAGAAGCGAGCATGGCATGGCGGCCTACGCCAGGCTGAGCCTGCCCCGAATCGACCTTCTGCTGCAGTCAGGCCATGCCGTGGTGGATGGCCTGTACTCGTGGGAGGAGTACCTCCTGATGAAAGAGCGCTACGGCGGCCGTTTCGTAGTGGTGGCGGTCTGGGCTTCTCCGGAAACCCGGCATCGGAGGCTGGCGACGCGGCCGGTGCGTCCGCTGACGCCGGAGGAAGCCGCCAGCCGGGACGTGGCCGAAATACAGAACCTGAACAAGGGGGGCCCGATCGCCATGGCCGACTTCACCATCGTCAATGAGGCTTCCCTCGAGGCTCTCCAGACAGATGCCGCCAGTGTGGTCTCCGCCCTGCGCTGAGGCTGCTGATCTCACCACCTCTGACTGTGCATTCAGCCGATCCTCTCCTGGATCCTCTGCCAGGACTCTGTGATGAGGAAGCTCTCCGGGGCGTTGGCCGTCATCTGCGCCAGCTTGTTCAGGGGCACAGCGAAGGTGAGCACGTTGGGGGGGACATGGGGCCTGGCGGAGATGTCAAACAGGCCGATGACCCCCCTGGGCCGGGAGGATCTCCCTTCCAGGTAGGGGTACTGGATGATGGTGGAGCACCCCGCGCCGAACGGCGCGAACACCCCGTTGGGCTCCGCCTCGTCGAAGTTGGCCAGGGTGAACAGCCCCGCCAGGACATCGGGCGCGGCAAAGAAGACGGCCACCTCGGGCTGATCGCGCTGCTCCAGGCGGTCCCAGCGTTTGAAGACCAGGAAACGGTGAGGCGCTGCGAAGGCCGGCGCCAGCCTCATGGCCTCTTTCACCAGCTCCGGGGACTTCTTGTAGCGCTCGCCCTTCAGCCGGCCGGGGATGCCGCAGGAAAGAAAGAACTCGAAATCAGGCATCAGGCCTTCGGTGAACCCGGCGTATCTCCGGCCACCGGGGCAGCCGATGGCCTCGGCGTCGAAGCAGAGCGATTTCCCGCCTCGAACCTCCGAGAGCGCCCCGATCAGGCACCGGGGCGTTCCGGCGCCGGGGCGGTCCCCCCGCCCCTCCTCGTCCGTGTAGTAGAAGGTGATGGGCAGCTCCACGCCGTTGAAGCGCTCCCGCCACAGGCTGATGAAGGTATCCTTGAGGGCCATGTCCATAGACTGTCGCGCCGAGGAAGGGCCATCTCCTTCCGGTGACACGGGAATCGGCGCAGCCTCCTTTCCCGGCTGGCGTTTGACGGTGGGGCGCCAGGCGCGGCCCCCGGTTGATGCCAGTATACAACCGATGGGCAGGCGGCGTGGGCGCCCAGGCGCTCAGCGCGCCGGAGTCATGGAGGCTCCCGCTGCCCTCCGCCTGCGGCGGAGAAGGAAGAACAGCAGCAGCAGAGAGAGGGCCAGGAGCAGGGCGCCGCCGGCGGACCCGCCGATCAGCCACCAGTTGGGGCCGGGTCCCGGCTGCACCGAGTGGACATGGGCCAGCGTGGTGGCGCCTTCGAAGTTGCCGTCTCCGCCATAAATGGCGGTGATATAGTGGCTGCCCGGCGGCAGATCGGAGGTGGTGAAGGTGGCTGTGCCGTTAACCAGACGGGCCGTGCCCAGGACCGTCCCGCCGTCCATGAAGGTAACCGTGCCGGTGGCCTTCGTGTAGTTGACGGTGGCCGTCATCATGACCCCCAGGTAGTTGAAGGTCAGCGTGCCGACAGCGCCGGATGGGGTCAGCTGGATGTCGTAGACCAGGGGCTCCTCTCCCTCCGGGATACTGGAGACCGAGGGCGGGGTCATGCTCCAGACGATGGTCGGCTTTATGATGGCCGTCAGCGTGACCGGCTGGCCCTCGGTGGTCTGCGCCGGCGCCGACGTCACGCTCCACACAACGGCCGTCCTGGTCACCGTCAGTGTGCCGTTGACATAGGTGATGGTGTAGTTGGAGAGCCCCTGCCCGATGGCGTCAGCGGGCACGATATCATATGTCCCGCCGGCGGCCGCAGCCTCGGCCCCATCGCTGGTAAGAGTGACCAGGATTACCCGGTCGCCGTTGACCAGCCCGCTGGTGGTGAACTCGGTGCCTGTGAGCGTGGCCGTGCTGCCGCTGGCCTTGCTGGCGTCGCTGGCTGTTATGCACAGCGGCCTGGGGTTGACCGTCAGCGTCCCGTTGACATAAGTGACGTCGTAGTGGTCCAGGCCGTTTCCCTGGGCATTGCCGATCGTTATCTCCCAGGGGCCGGCGGCGGCTGTGGCCTCGGAGCCGGCACAGGTGAGCGTGACGCTGGTGACCGTATCGCCGCCCTCGAGCCCGGTAACGCTGAATTCGGTGCCGGTGAAGATGGCGGTGTCGCCGTAGATCTTGCTGGAGCTGCTGGCGGTGATGACCACGCCCTTTCTCACCATCAGCGAGCCATCGACATAGGTGATATTGTAGTTGCCCAGGCCGTCCCCCAGAGCGGCCGACGTCGTGATGGCGTAGTCACCGACAGGCGCTGGCCCTTCGGCCCCGGCGCTGGTGAGGGTCACACTGGCCACGGTGTCGGAGTTGGCCAGTCCGGCCACGGTGAACTCGGTGCCGGCGAAGGCCAGCGCCTGGCCATAGGCCTTGGTGCGGCTGTTGGCCGTGATCACCAGGTCCCTGGGGGTGACGGCCAGGCTGCCGTCGACATAGGAGATGCTGTAGTTGTCCAGGCCGGTCCCGCTGGCCACAACGCCGGTGATGGCGTACGTGCCCACGGGGGCCAGGGCATCGGCCCCGGTGCTGCCCAGGATTACGCCCGTCACGCCGTCAGTGTTGACCAGCCCGGCAGCGGTGAACTCCGTCCCGGTGAAGGCCAGGGCGTCGCCGTAGACCTTGGTGGCGTTATCGGCGGTGACGGTCAGGGGGCGCGGATTGACGGTCAGGCTGCCGTCGATATAGGCGATGCTGTAGTTGTCCAGGCCGCTACCGGCGGCGGCGGCGGCAGCGATCGTCCAGGGGCCGGTCGAGGCGCTGGCCATGGTGCCGGCGCTGGTGAGACTGATGCTGGTGACGTTGTCCGAGTTGACCAGGCCGGAGACGGTGAACTCCGTCCCGGCCAGGGCCAGGGTGTCCCCGTAGGTCTTGGTGGCGTTGTCGGCAGTGACGGTCAATGCCCTGGGGCTGACCGTCAGGATCCCGCTGGCATAGACGATGGTGTACTTGCCCAGGCCCGTCCCCGTGGCCGCGCTGGGGATGATGGCCCAGAATCCGGCCTGGCCGCCGGCCGCGGCCCCCCCGCTGGTGAGGGTCACGTTGTCCACAGAGTCCCCGCCCAGCAGGCCCGAAACCGTGAACTCATTGCCGGAGAACGTGACCGTGTCTCCATAGGTCTTGCTGGTGCTGTTGGCAGTGATGGTCAGGCCGTAGGCGCTCACTGTGAGGGTCCCGTTGACGAAGGTGATGGAGTAGTTCGCCAGCCCGGAGCCCGTGGCGAAGGTAGGGATGATGGGGTAGTCACCGTCCGGAGCGGAGGCCTCGGCGCCGGGGCTGCTCAGGGTGACGATGCTGACAGAATCGGAGTTGACCAGGCCTACCGCTGTAAACTCGGTCCCGGCGAAGATCACGGTCTCGCCCTGGGTCTTGGCCCGGTCGCTGGCGGTGATGGTCAGGGCCTTCTTGTTGACGGTCAGGCTGCCTTCAACGTAGCTGATAGCGTAGTTGTCCAGGCCGCTGCCGATGGCGGCGCTGGGAACGATTGAGTACGGGCTGCCAGTGACTGGGGCCGCGGCCGGGGCGCCGGGGCTGGTGAGAGTGGCGCTGCTGACGCTGTCGGAGCCGACCAGGCCGGCCGCCGTGAGCTCGGTCCCCGCAAAGCTCACCGTATCACCATAGGTCTTGCTGCGGTTGTCGGCGGTGATGGTCAGCGGCTTCGGGTTCACCGCCTGGACCAGCGGTGACGATATGCTCCCCCCGAAGTTGGAGTCGCCGCCGTAGATTACCGTCATGCTGTGGCTCCCTGCCGTCAGGGACGTGGTAGAGTAGGTAGCCGTGGCCTCCGGCCCGCTCCCGCTAAGGGTGCCTGAGCCGACAGTGGTCCCCCCGTCCACGAAGTACACCGTCCCGGACGGCGTGTTGGTCCCCGCCGCACGGGTGACCGTGGCGGTGAAGGTCACGCTATCCCCGTAGGTGGACGGCGTACCCGAGGTGGTAACGGTGGTGGTCGTGCCCGGCAAGGTGTAGGTGACAGTGACCCGCATGTAGTCCACGTATCCCGTGTAAGAGTAGAGCCAGCTGGCGTTTCTCACGGCCAGGGCCAGCCCGAAGTTGGAGGCATTGATGTCCTCGGCGGTCCAGGCCAGCCCCCACAGATCGGACGCGCCGCCGTAGCTGGCCTCCTGGATCACCATGTCGGGCCAGTTGACATTGACCGCCTTGTCGTTCCCGGCCACGGAGCCGCCCTTGATCAGGCGGACCACATCATCCCGGGTATTGCTGCCGCCCCCGGACGACATCCGGGCAATGGTGGCCGTAATCCCCTTGATGCTCGATCCTGACGGCAGGTCGAAGCCGAAGTTGGTGCCCTGGAGGTAGTGGCTGCGGTAGTAGCCGAAGAGGCCGCCATGGGGCAGCGTGCAGGTAGCGTAGCTGGTGTCATCGGCGGTGATGTTGCCGGGATTGGCCCATTCGTAGCCACCCGGTCCGGGGGCGTCGGTGCCCGTCCCGGCTATGCGGGGGCCGGCGGTGCTGGCGGTAACAGGGGCGGGGATGGCGGCCATGAGTACCGCCGCCAGGGCCACAGCCACGGTCAGGGCCAGCCACAGCGTCGCGGTGCGTCCCGGAGCCGCCCATGCCCTGGCGGGTACGCTGGCCCGGTCAACCCTGCGCCGAACCTGGTGTTCCATACCTTCCTGTTAGTCTCGCCATCCCTGACAATCCCTCACAATGTTGTCATACATGATCATTATCTGGCAGGCATGTGTCGAATACTACCAGCCGGCGGGGGGGATTACGGCCTTCTCGAGCGACAGTCCTCTGCCTCTACACTGCCTCTTTCTGTTCCTTCCTGCGCCGGCGGTAGAGCACCAGCAAGAAGAAGAAGCCGCCGGCCGCCAGGCCGCAGATGATGATCCACCACCAGTTGAAGCCCTCCGCAGCCTTCACGGTGTGGATGTGGGCCAGGGACCGGCCATCGCTGAAGTTCGAGTCCCCGCCGTAGCCCACGGTGATGTAGTGGCTGCCGGGTGTGAGCTCTGAGATGGTGAAGGTGGCCATCCCGTGACTGAGGCCGGCGGTGCCCAGCACCGCCCCTCCATCCATGAACGTGACGGTGCCGGTGGCCTCGGTGTTGTTGACCATGGCCGTCAGCGTCACTGGACTACCGTGAGCGGACGACGCCGGCGCAGAGGTCACCGTCCAGATGACGCCGGCCTTGTCCACCCTCAGGGTGCCGTTGAAGTAGGTAATGACGTAGTTGCCCAGGCCGTTGCCGGCGGCGTTGCCGGGCACGATATCGTAGGTCCCGGCAGCCGCTGACTGGCCGGCGCCGGCGCTCTCCAGGGCCACGCTGGTGACCGCGTCGGAGTTCACCAGGCCCATGGTGACGAACTCGGTCCCGGCGAAGGTAACGGCGCTGCCATGGCTCTTGACTCTGTTCTTGGCCGTGATGGCCAGGGGCCTGGGCCCCACCGTCAGGGCGCCGTTGACGTAGCTGATGCTGTAGTTGTCGAGGCCGCTTCCCGTGGCGCCGGAGGGCACTAGGCTGTAGCTGCCCACCGTGGCGGAGGCCGCGGCGCCAGTGCTGGTCAGGGACAGTCCGGTGACGGTGTCGGAGTTGACCAGCCCGGCAGCCATGTACTCGGTCCCGGAGAAAGAGACCGCCTCGCCATAGACCTTCGCCATGCTCCCGGCGGTGATGGTCATGTTTCTGGGGGCCACCGTCAGCATCCCGTTGACATAGCTGATGCTGTAGTTGCCCAGGCCGCTTCCCGTGGCGCCGGAGGGCACCAGGCTGTAGCTGCCCACCGTGGCGGAGGCCGCGGCGCCAGTGCTGGTCAGGGACAGCCCGGTGACGGTGTCGGAGTTGACCAGCCCGGAGGCCGTGAACTCGTTACCGGCGAAGGCGGCGCCATCGCCGTAGGTCTTGCTCAGGCTGTTGGCGGTGACGGTCAGAGCCCTCGGGCTGATGGTCAGCCAGCCGCCGATGTAGGTGATGTGATAATTGGCCAGACCTGTCCCCGCGGCCCCGCCCGGCACTATGGCGTACGCGCCAACCGTGGCGGAGGCGCTGGCCCCACTGCTGGCCAGGGTCACGTTGTCCACGCTGTCCCCGCCCTGCAGGCCGATGACCGTAAACTCGGTCCCGGCGAACGTAGCGGCGTCGCCGTAGGTCTTGGTGGCATTGTTGGCCGTTATAGTCAACGTGGGTCGGACCGCCAGGGTGCCACTGGCGTAGGCGATGCTGTAGTTGCCCAGGCCCGTGCCGGCAGCCGCGCTGGCGAAGATCTCATAGTCACCGATGGCGGCCGCGGCGTCCGCCCCGGCGCTGGTCAGGGTGACGCTGTCCACGGCGTCCGAGTAAACCAGGCCGGTGGCCACGAATTCGGTGCCGGCGAACGTCAGGGTGTCGCCGAAGGCCTTGCCCAGGTCATCGGCAGTGATGGTCAGGGCCCTGGGGCCCACCGTCAGGCTGGCGCTGATATAGGAGATGCTGTAGTTCGAGCCTGCGGTCAGCGTACCCTGGGAGATGGGGTAGGTCCCCACGTCTTCCCCGGCGGCCCGGCTCAGAGAACCGCCGAAGCTATCGCCGCCGATCAGTGACGGGCTGTATGAGTAGGTCAGCGCCGGATCGGCATCACCGTAGGTCTTGCCCCGGGCATCCGCGGTCACCGTGATGCCCAGCGGGGATATGGTGAGGTCAGCTCCCATGCAGGTAATGGCGTAGTTGCTGGGAAGCGAGAGGGTGCCCTGGGCAATAGCGTATGTCCCCACATTCTCGCCGGCGGCCCGGCTCAGAGAACCGCTGAAGCTGTCGCCGCCGACAAGTGACGGGCTGTATGCGTAGGTCAGGGCCGGTTCGGCATCGCCGTAGGTCTTGCTCCGGGCATCTACGGTCACGGTGATGTCCAGCGGCGCCACGTCGACGGTCACTCCCGCCGAGGCCGTGTTGTAGTTGGCCGCATCGGTGGGGGCGAAATCCACATGGAGCGTCTGGCCGTCGCCCGCGTTCAGCAGGGTCCCGGCGGCCGGGGTGTAGACGAAGGTCCCGGGCACGGAGGCAATGGCGTTGAGCTGCGTGCCGTCCAGGGCCGTGCCGTAGGTGATGCCGGCCGGGTCGGCCCAGGTGATGGTGGGCGTGCCCTTGGCGACCATGATAGAGATGTCCGCGGTATCGGTGCTGGCCACGTCGTCGGTGACCATGAAGGTGATGGTGACCGGGCCGCCGGCGGTGGTGGGCGTGCCGGAAATCTCCCCGGTCGTGGGATTGAGGGTCAGCCCGTCGGGCAGGGTCCCGGAATCGATGGACCAGGTGTAGGGCGCCGTGCCGCCAGCCGCGATCAGGGTCTGGGAGTAGGGTACATCCACCGTGCCGCCAGGGAGCGGCGAAATGGTGGTGATGGTGAGCACCGGGGGCGCGATGGTCAGGGTGGCCCCGGTGAAGGTGATGGTGTAGTTGCCGGACAGTGCCAGGGTGCCCTGGTTAATGGCATAGACGCCGATGTCCTCGCCCGGATCGCGGGAGAGCTCCCCGCTGAAGGTGTCGCTGCCTATCAGAGAGGGGGTGAAGGTGTAGCTCAGCGCCGGGTCGGCGTCGCCGTAGACCTTGATCTTGGCGTCCGCGGTGACGCTGATGTTCAGGGGGGTGATGGTGAAGTTGTCGGGGATGAAGGTGATGGTGTAGTTGCCCCCGGCCGTCAGCGTGCCCTGGTTGATGGCATAGGACCCCACAGCCTCGCCGGGATCGCGCGAGAGGGCGCCGCTGAAGGTGTCGCCGCCGATGAGGGACGGGGTGCAGTCATAGGCCAGGGCCGGGTCGGCAGCACCATATGCCTTGCCCTGGGCATCGGCGGTCACCGTTATGGCCAGAGGGCTGATGGTCAGGTTGGCTCCAGTGAAGGTGATGGTATAGTTGGCCCCGGCCGTCAGGGTGCCCTGGCTGATGGCGTATGTGTTGGCGTCCTCGCCGGGGTCACGGGTCAGCGAACCGCTGAACACGTCGCTGCCGACCAGCGACGGGGTGCAGGTGTAGGTCAGCGCCGGGTCGGCATCCCCGTAGTACTTGCCCTGGGCATCCGCGGTGACAGTGATGGCCAGTGCCGAGATGGTCAGGTTGGCCCCGGCGTAAGTGATAGTGTAGTTGGGCCCGGCCGCGAGCGTGCCCTGGCTGATAGTATAGAACCCCACGCCCTCGCCGGGATCGCGCGAAAGGGCGCCGCTGAAGCTGTCGCCGCCGATGAGCGACGGGGTGTTGGTGTAGCTCAGCGCGGGGTCGGCCTCGCCGTATGTCTTGCTCCGGGCATCGGCGGTGATTGTGATGCCCAGCGGGTTGACGTTGATGGTAACGTCCGCGGAGGCCGTGTTGTAGTTGGCCGTGTCGGTGGGAGTAAAGTCCACGTGCAGCGTCTGGCCGTTACCCGCGTTCAGCAGGGTCCCGGAGGCCGGCGTGTAGACGAAGCTGCCGGGCACGGAGGCGGCGGCATCGAGCTGCGTGCCGTCCAGTGCCGTGCCGTAGACGATGTCGTCCGGGTTGGCCCAGGTGATAGTGGGCGTGCCCTTGGCGATGGTGATCGAGAGGTCCGCGGTGGCGAAGCCGAACACGCTGTCGGTGACCCTGAAGGTGATGGTGACGGGGCCGCCGGCTGTGGTGGGTGTGCCGAAGATGGTCCCGTCGGCGCCGAACGCCAGCCCTTCGGGCAGGGTTCCGGAGTCGATGGACCAGGCGTAGGGCGCCGTCCCGCCGGAGGCGGTCAGGTTCTGGGAGTAGGCCACGCCGACCGTGGCGCCGGGGAGCGGTGAGGTGCTGGTAATGGTCAGGACTGGCGGGCAAATGGTGAGGTTGGCCCCGGCGTAAGTCAGGGTGTAGTTGCTGGAGAGGGACAGGGTCCCCTGGTTGATGGCGTAGATCCCGATGTCCTCGCCGGCATCACGGGAGAGGGCGCCGCTGAAGCTATCGCTGCCGATGAGCGACGGCGTGCAGGTGTAGGTCAGCGGCGGATCGGGGTCTCCGTATACCTTGATCTTGGCGTCTGCGGTGACGCTGATGTTCAGGGGGGTGATAGCGAAGTTGTCGGGGACGAAGGTGATGATGTAGTTGCTCCCGGCCGTCAGAGTGCCCTGATTGATGGCATAGGTGCCGGCGTTCTCGCCGGCATCACGGGAGAGCGCGCCGCTAAAGGAGTCGCTGCCGACCAGGGATGGAGTCCAGGTGTACGTCAAGGCCGGGTCGGCATCCCCGTAGGTCTTGCCCTGGGCATCCGCAGTGACAGTGATGGCCAGCGGACTGATGATCAGGTTGGCCCCGACGTAGGTGATGGTGTAGTTGCTGGAGAGGGTCAGGGTCCCCTGGTTGATGGCGTAGCTGCCGGTGTTCTCGCCGGCATCACGGGAGAGCGCGCCGCTGAAGGAGTCGCTGCCGACCAGGGACGGAGTCCAGGTGTACGTCAGCGCCGGGTCGGCATCCCCGTAGGTCTTGCCCTGGGCATCCGCGGTGACCGTAATGGCCAGCGGACTGATGGTCAGGCTGGCCCCGACGTAGGTGATGGTGTAGTTGGCGGAGAGGGTGAGGGTGCCCTGGTTGATGGCGTAGGCGCCAACGTCCTCGCCGGCATCACGGGAGAGCGCGCCGCTAAAGGAGTCGCTGCCGACCAGGGATGGAGTCCAGGTGTACGTCAGGGCCGGGTCGGCATCCCCGTAGGTCTTGCCCTGGGCATCGGCGGTCACCGTTATGGTCAGCGGGGAAATAGCGAGGTTGGCCCCGACGTAGGTGATGGTGTAGTTGCTGGAGAGGGACAGGGTACCCTGGTTGATGGCAAATGAGCCCACGTTCTCCCCGGCCATGCGGCTGAGAGATCCGCTGAAGCTGTCGCCTGCCACCAGCGCTGGCGCCCAGCTGTAGGTCAACGCTGGGTCGGCTTCCCCGTAGTCCTTGCCCTGGGCATCGGCGGTCACCGTTATGGCCAGTGGTGAAATGGTCAGGTTGGATCCAATGAAGGTGATGGCGTAGTTGGCCCCGGCCGTCAGGGTGCCCTGGTTGATGGCAAATGAGCCCACATTCTCTCCGGCCACCCGGCTGAGAGACCCGCTGAAGGAGTCTCCGCCGATCAGTGATGGGGCCCAGGTGTAGGTGAGGGCCGGGTCATCGTTGCCGTAGGTCTTGCCCTGGGCATCCGCGGTGACCGTTATGGCCAGCGGGGTGATGGTCAGGTCAGCCCCGACGTAGGTGATGGTGTAGTTGGCGGATAGGGACAGGGTGCCCTGGTTGATGGCATATGAGCCCGCGTCCTCCCCGGTGACACGGCTGAGAGACCCGCTGAAGGAGTCTCCGCCGATCAGTGATGGGGCCCAGCTGTAGGTCAGGGCCGGGTCATCGTCGCCATAGGCCTTGCCCTGGGCATCCGCTGTCACCGTTATGGCCAGCGGAGAAATGGTGAGGTTGGCCCCGACGTAAGTGATGGTATAGTTGGCAGATAGGGACAGGGTGCCCTGTTTGATGGCATAGGCCCCCACGTCTTCCCCCGCCGCCCGGCTGAGAGACCCGCTGAAGGAGTCTCCGCCGATCAGTGATGGAGTCCAGGTATACGTCAGAGCCGGATCGGCAGCCCCGTATACCTTGCTCTGGGCATCCGCGGTGACAGTGATGGCCAGCGGAGTGATGGTCAGGTTGGCCCCGACGTAGGCGATGGTGTAGTTGCTGGAGAGTGACAGGGTCCCCTGGTTGATGGCATATGAGTCCACGTTCTCGCCGGCGGCGCGGCTGAGGGACCCGCTGAAGCTGTCGCCTCCTATGAGCGCTGGCGCCCAGCTGTAGGTCAACGCTGGGTCGGCAGAACCATATGTCTTGCCCTGGGCATCCGCAGTGACAGTGATGTCCAGCGGAGAGATGGTCAGGTTGGCTCCGATGAGGGTAATGGTATAGTTGGCCCCGGCCGTCAGGGTGCCCTGGTTGATGGCATATGAGCCCACGTTCTCCCCGGCGTCACGGGAGAGCGCGCCGCTAAAGGAGTCGCTGCCGACCAGGGACGGAGTCCAGGTGTACGTCAGGGCCGGGTCGGCATCCCCGTAGGTTTTGCCCTTTGCATCCGCTGTCACCGTTATGGCCAGTGGTGAAATGGTCAGGTCAGCCCCGACGTAAATGATGGTGTAGTTGCTGGAAAGGGACAGCGTGCCCTGGTTGATGGCATATGAGCCCACGTTCTCCCCGGCCACTCGGCTGAGAGACCCTGTGAAGGAGTCACCGCCGACCAGGGATGGAGTCCAGGTATACGTCAGAGCCGGGTCGGCAGAACCATATGTCTTGCCCTGGGCATCTGCGGTGACAGTGATGGCCAGCGGAGAGATGGTCAGGTCAGCCCCGACGTAAATGATGGTGTAGTTGCTGGAAAGGGACAGCGTGCCCTGGTTGATGGCATATGAGCCCACGTTCTCCCCGGCCACTCGGCTGAGAGACCCTGTGAAGGAGTCACCGCCGACCAGGGATGGAGTCCAGGTATACGTCAGAGCCGGGTCGGCAGAACCATATGTCTTGCCCTGGGCATCTGCGGTGACAGTGATGGCCAGCGGAGAGATGGTCAGGTTGGCCCCGACGTAAGTCAGGTTGGCCCCCACATAGATGATGGTGTAGTTGCTGGAGAGTGATAGGGTCCCCTGGTTGATGGCGTAGGCCCCCACGTCTTCCCCCGCCGCCCGGCTGAGAGACCCGCTGAAGCTGTCGCCTCCTATGAGCGACGGCGTGCAGGTGTAGGTCAGGGCCGGGTCGGAGTCTCCGTAGTCCCTGCCCTGGGCATCCGCGGTAACCGTAATGGCCAGCGGACTGATGGTCAGGTTGGCTCCAATGAAGGTGATAGTATAGTTGGCAGAGAGGGACAGGGTGCCCTGGTTGATGGCGTAGTCCCCGACGTCTTCGCCAGCAGCGCGGCCCAGATATCCGCTGAAGCTGTCGCCTCCTATGAGCGTTGGCGCCCAGGCATAGGTCAGCCCTGGGTCGGCGTCTCCATATACCTTGCTCTTGGCATCCGCGGTGACAGTGATGGCCAGTGGGGAGATGGTCAGGTTGGCCCCCACATAGATGATGGTGTAGTTGCTGGAGAGGGACAGGGTGCCCTGGTTGATGGCGTATGAGCCCGCGTTCTCCCCAGCCGCCCGGCTGAGAGATCCGCTGAAGGAGTCTCCGCCGATCAGTGATGGGGCCCAGGTGTACGTCAGCGCCGGGTCGGCTTCCCCGTAGGTCTTGCCCTGGGCATCCGCGGTGACCGTAATGGCCAGCGGAGAGATGGTCAGGTCAGCCCCGACGTAGGTCAGGTTGTAGTTGCTGGAGAGTGATAGGGTGCCCTGGTTAATGGCGTAGGCCCCCACGTCTTCGCCAGCAGCGCGGCTCAGAGATCCACTGAAGCTGTCGCCCCCTATGAGCGCTGGCGCCCAGGTATAGGTCAGCCCTGGGTCGGCAGAACCATATGTCTTGCCCTGGGCATCCGCGGTGACAGTGATGGCCAGCGGACCGACGGTCAGGTTGGCCCCGACATAAGTGATGGTGTAGTTGCTGGAGAGGGACAGGGTGCCCTGGTTGATGGCATATGAACCCACGTTCTCCCCGGCCACACGGCTGAGAGCCCCGCTGAAGGAGTCTCCGCCGACCAGTGATGGAGTCCAGGTGTACGTCAGAGGCGGGTCGGCGTCCCCGTAGTCCTTGCCCTGGGCATCGGCAGTAACAGTGATGGCCAGCGGACTGATGGTCAGGTTGGCCCCGACGTAGGTGATGGTATAGTTGGCCCCAGCCGTCAGGGTGCCCTGGTTAATGGCGTAGGCCCCCACGTCTTCGCCAGCAGCGCGGCCCAGAGATCCGCTGAAGCTGTCGCCTCCTATGAGCGCTGGCGCCCAGGTATAGGTCAGCCCTGGGTCGGCAGAACCATAAGTCTTGCTCTGGGCATTCGCGGTCACTGTTATGGCCAGCGGACTGATGGTCAGATTGGCCCCCACATAGACGATGGTGTAGTTGCTGGAGAGCGACAGCGTACCCTGGTTGATGGCATATGAGCCCACGTTCTCGCCGGCCTCCCTGCTGAGAGCCCCGCTGAAGGAGTCTCCGCCGATCAGTGATGGGGCCCAGGTGTACGTCAGCCCTGGATCGGCATCCCCGTAGTCCTTGCCCTGAGGGTCCGCGGTGACCGTGATCGCCCGCGCGTTCACGGTGTACACCAGCGGTGACGATATGCTGCCCTGGAAGTTGTCGTCTCCGCCGTAGATTACCGTCATGGAGTGGCTGCCTGCCGCCAGGGACGTGGTGGAGAAGGTGGCCGTGGCCGTCAGCCCGCTCCCGCTGAGCGTGCCCGAGCCGATGGCGGTCCCCCCGTCAATGAAGTAGACGCTCCCGGAAGGCGTGCTGGAGCCGTGGGACCCGGTGATGGTGGCGGTGAAGGTGACGTTGTCTCCGTAGGTGGAGGGGCTGGTTGGGCTCGCTGACACGCTGGCCGTCGTGCTCGGCAGAGTGTAGTGGACGGTGATCTGCATGTACTCCACGCCGGCGAAGACCCCCCAATAGGACGTGTTGTGGACCGAGAAGTCCACCCCGAAGTTGGCGTTATTGATGTCCGCGGGGGTCCAGGTGGTCCCCCACTTGTCGGTAGGGCCACCATACGTGACCACTGTCCATCCCTGGCTCCAGTTGGCTGACTTGGCGTAGTCGGACCCGTGGTGGGTACCAGCCTGCAGCAGATAGACATCTTCATCCCTGGCCCGGTTACCGTCGCCGGCGGCCCGGCTGACTGTCACCGTGATCCCGTCAATATCGGCGTCAGGACAGATGCTGAAGCCGTAGTTGGTGCCCCGCAGATACTCGGAAGTCTCGTACAGGTAATTGCGCAACTCCACCTGAGCAAACGACCCGTCGTCGATAGTGATGTTCTGGGGAGGGTGTGCGGGATCATTCCACGCTCGCGTTCCAGGACCGTTCACGTTGGTGCCGCTTCCAGGCCACCGGGGGCCTGATGTTTCGGCCTGAACGGGCACGGCCGTGCTCAACATGGCTGCCAGCACCAGGACCACTGCCAGCAGCAGGGTGAGGCCGAAGGCCGGAATGGCCCTGAGCATACTCCGGCCTCTCCTGGAGACGATGTCTGTTGGCCTTCTCATCTTCTTCCCCTCTGCTCCATGTCGGGATGCGGTGCAGCCAGGCTCAGTTCCCCTTCGCGGAGGGCACGGCATCGACGGCTTCGGTGTGGCGCGGCTGGGCCTCGACTGGCGGATCAGCGTCCTGGGGCTGGGCCTCGACCGGCGGATCAGCGTTCTGGGGCTGGGCCTCGGCCGGCGGCTCCGCGTTCTGAGGCTGGGCCTCGGCCGGCGAATCAGCGTTCTGGGGCTGGCCTTCGGCCGGCGGATCAGCGTCCTGAGGCTGGCCTTCGGCCGGCAACTCCGTTATGTGCTCCTGGCCCTCGGCCGGCATTACCGTATCAGTTGGCTGGCCCTCCGCCGGCAGCCCGGGCTCCGGCGTGGGGTTGAAGGCCTGGCTCAGGCCGACTTCGGAGAACGACCTCATGAGCTTCAGGTGGCTCTTGACCCGATCGTGGATCTCCCTCAGGAGGGCGACGTTCTGCCGGGATTGCTCGGTGCGCCTCTGGTCCGTGATATCCCGGACGATCACCAGGGCCTCATCGTTGCCGGTTCCCAGGACCCGGCCCTCGTAGAAGGACAAGTTGCCGTCCACCGACATCCGGAACTCGAAGACCTGGGTCTGCCCGGACTCGAGGGCCACGGCCATGTGAGGGACGACAATGTGCTGTATCTCCGTAGGGATCATGTCGAGAACATCGTCCTTCGGGCTCTGCCCCTCGACGCTGTCGTGATCGTCCTTGAGAGAGGCCACCCTCTGAGGCTTCCTGGTCTCCAGGATGGTCCCTTCCCGGCTGATGCGGAAGAGCAGCTCCGGTATGGCTTCCACCAGGGCCCGATGCCTGGACTCGCTGGCCGCCAGGGCGCTATGGGAACGCTCCCGTGAGTCCAATGCCTGATTGACTACCTCGGCGGCTGCCGCCACCTCGTCCTTTCCGCGGATGGCCAGGCGCTCGGACAGGGACTGGCTTCGGGCCACCGCTTCCACGCGCGCGTGGTCGCTCCACAGGCCGTTTTCCCTCGCCGGCAGAGGGGGATTCCCGGGCCTGCCGGCGGACCTCCGGCCGGGCAGACGCCGTCTACGCCTCCGGCCGGGCAGACGCCGTCTACGCCTCTGGCCGGGCAGACGCCGCCTACGCCTCTGGCCGGGCTGACGCCATCTACGCCTCCGGCGGGACAAGAGATATCCACGGGCAGCCGGTCTGGCCTGAGCCCGTTGGAATGATTTTGTGACAAGTCATCCCCGGGCTGAGACAGCGTTGTTAGGTGCCCGGCTTATGATGTTCAGCGCAACCGGCAGCTGTGATACGGCCATGACCAAACAGACTCATCATGTAGTTGTGTCCGAGACGCCCCCCGCACCGCGGGAACGCGCGGCCGCAGAGATCAAATCAGAACCCGCCTGGCAGCCGTGGACTGAAGCGGAGCTGCGGGCCCTGATGCGGGTGGTCCCGGATCACGTCTGGCGCGTCCGGCTGCAGCCGGATGGCTCGGTTCTGGCATCGGGTGACGGCACCACCGTTAACGTCCCGTCCAGCGAGCTGGCCGGCACCCACTCCCGGGCCGGCGATGAGGACCGGCCGGAAGATGCGGGCCGGGCCCTGGGCCGGGAGCTGGCGCGCCACGCCAGGGGGCTGTTGGCCGGCTTCGTGCGGACGGGAGAGGTGCAGGTCATAGATCTCCAGATTGAGCGCAGAGGCCGGGCCTCGGCTTACCAGGTGAGAGGCGTGGCCTGCGGGAGCGGCGAGCTGACGATACTGGTCAGGGATGTGGCGGCGAGGAAGGCCGGGGACAGTGCTGCGCCGTCCGGTGAGCTCTCGCGCCTGGACCAGATCCTGCACAACCAGGTCTCCTCCTACGTCGAGGACGAGGAGGTCCTGCGGGATGTATCCGTCAAGCTGAATACGCTGCTGGAGGACACCATCGGGGCCATACAGACCGTGGTGCAGAAGAAGGACCCTTCCACGGCCCGGCATCAGGCCCGCGTGTGGAAACTGGCCTGCGCCATCGGCCGTGAGATGGGGCTGGGCAAGACCCGGGTGGCCATCATCGGTCTGGCGGCCCTGGTGCATGACTTCGGCAAGGTATTCATTCCGACCGACATCCTGAACAAGCCCGGCAAGCTGAGCGAAGCTGAGTACGCGGCCGTCAAAGGTCACGCCGACGCGGTGTTCCAGGTGCTCAGCACTATCGACATGTTCTGCCCCATTGCGGACATCGTCCACCAGCACCATGAGAGGATGAACGGCTCCGGCTATCCTCTGGGCCTGAAGGGTGATGAGATACTGGCGGAGGCCCGTATTATCGCGGTGGCGGATGTGGTGGAGGCCATGCTCTCGGCCCGGCCCCATCGCCCGGCACTTGGTGTCGATGCCGCCATGAGGGAGATCGCCATTGGCAAGGGCACCCTCTACGACGCTGACGCGGTAGATGCCTGTATCAGGCTTTTCACGGTGGGCAAGTTCGAGTTCGACCCTGAGCCCGGAAGCGATGACCTCCCGCCTTCGCTGGAGCCCAAGCGGCCGGCAGCCGGGCCGCACTGACCGGTTGGCACTGATGCAGGACCAGGGCGCACGACCGGGCCTCTTCTCAGTATTCGGGTACACCCGCAGGGATGGTGAGTGGCTGACTGGTTTCTTCAAAGACCGGATCGGGGTTAACCCTGCGATAGACACCTGCCCCGGCCACAGCCTGCGCTTCCTCTACAGCAACCAGGGCCAGACCCAGCAGACCGGGACGTCAACCTACCTGGCGCTGGGATTCGTCCGATCGGCGGACGGGCAGCCCCTTGGTCTGGATGAAGACTGCGAGCGAAAGCTCACCCCCGACGATTTCGAGATCGGGTCCGTGTCCGGCAACGGTTACCTGGTCAGGTTCCGCAATTCGGAACCGGCCTTCACTGTCTTCCCCACATTCATGGCCACATCCCAGGTCTACTACATGCCCTGGGAAGGCGGGATCCTGTGCGCTACGGACCTGCGAGTGCTGCTGCGCCTGGCCGGCGAGGTCGCGATCAACGAAGATGCGCTTCCCCTGCACCTGATGTTCCGGATTGCGCCCGGCCCGAACACTCACTTCAAAGGGATTGCCCGGGTGTTCCCGGGGGAGATCCTGGACTGGCGCGATGGGGCTCTTAAGGTGAAGCATCTCCGGGACACGTATTGCCCGCCGGAGCGGCCGATCTACGATCACCTGGACCGGAGCCAGTGCCAGGGCTATATGGGGAGCCTTTCCCGCATCATGGCCTCGTACGTGCATGCTATCGAGGGCCGGAATGGCCGGGTGGGCAATGAGCTGTCGGGTGGGGTGGACTCGGCCGTCATCCAGTTGCTTATCGGCCGGACTGCCGCCGCCAGCGAGTCTTCCCGCAGCTTCAGCCTGGTCTGGGAAGCCCCGGGCTTCCAGTTCGAAGTCGACTATGCCAGGCAGGCCAGCGAGGCGCTGGGCACGCAGCACACATTCCTGGGCATGCGCGACAGGGACTATGCTGCGCTGCTGGTCAGGGCTGTGGAGACCCTGGCCCAGCCCAACATCAAGGCGGAGAACGATCCGGGGCAGCTGGCGCTGGCCGAGCACATCGCCGCCAACCACCCCGGGCTGCACGTCTTCATGGGGATGGGGGGTGATGCGACTCACGGCGTCGATCTGGACAGCATCGAGGGCGCCATGGGCTCGAACTGGCGGAGGAGGCTTCCCGGCCGCTATGCGATCACGGAGTCCGCCAGGCTTTTCGGGACCCCCATCTTCCGGAAGGAGCTGGCGGGCGTGCCGGACGCCGTGCGGTACGCCTTCATGCCCGCCAGCTACAGATGCCTCCGCAGGCCGGCCTGCTGCCGGGACCCGGTCAACACCTGCGGCCTCCCGTACACCACCATTGAGACGCTGCGCCATTTCCTGGGCGACCGCACTATCCAGGATGGGCTGGAATACCGGCGCAGCCTGGTGGAGAGGGCCCTGACCAGCCACAACCGGGTGGAGCAGGTACATGACACGGGCACAGTGGCTGCCGCCTACAACACCTCGGTCAGCTTCGAGACACTGTTCGCGGCGGCCGGTGTGGTGCTGATACCGTTCTACTATGACCAGGATGTGATACGGCTGGTGAAGAGCGTTTCACCGGAGGTCAGATACGTCAGGGACGGTGAGGAGAAGCCCATCCTGAAGGACATACTGAGGGAAAGCGGGGCTGGCCGCATCATCCACGAGAAGAAGGGGTCCTCCGGGTTCTGGCGGGACTTCCAATCGTGGATGATGACCGGAACGCTGCGGGAGATGGTGCACTCCATGGACAGGCCGGCGTTTATCGGCCAGCATGACTGGAAGAGGTTGATAGAGAACCGGCACCCGTATGGGTATGACCTGGTGTTCCCGCTGCTCACCTACGACATCTTCAAGAAGAACGTGGCCAGCCGGTGCGGTTCCTGATCGTCACCTGACTGGCTCGCCTTGGGCCTGTGGCCCGCCGGTGAGCGCCTTCTCCATGATGCCCTCGGGGAAGGCTTTGCCATATCGCTGGCAGGCGTCCCCTACCGGGGCACGCAGCGGGTGCTGTAGAACGGGACGGCCTTCTAACGCACTTCTAACAGACCAGGTATTGACGAGGAAACGACCGGCGATTACCATATGAAATTAGCAGTCGCAAGCCGAGACTGCTAATTGCCGGGAGGATGGTCGAAAGGGCCGAATGCCCGGGCGAAGATTGATAGGAGGTGTCAGCATGGTGATGCAGCGTTGGGACCCAATTAGAGACCTGAGGCAAATGGAAGACACGATGAACCGGTTCTGGAGAATGAGCCCTGCCTACCGAGAGGGAACCGAGGATTGGCACATCCTGCTGGATGTCATCCAGAAGAAGGATGATATCGTGGTGAAGGCGTCAATACCCGGAGTCCGGCCCGACGGGATACGGGTTACGGTGGAAGACAACGTTCTGACGCTGAAGGCCGAAAGAAAGGCGGAGCCGGAGGGGAGTGACGTGACCTACCTGATTCAGGAGCGGCCTACCGGCTCGTTCTACCGGGCGCTTCGCTTGCCGGATACCGTGGACACCGGCAAGATAGAGAGCGAATACGAGAACGGTGTCCTGACCATCACCCTGCCGAAGGCAGAGGAGAAGAAGAAGAAGCAGATTGAGATAAAGGTCAGGCCCACGGAAGGCAAGAAGTAGGCCATCCCTGATCGCCAACAGAAGAGGGGCCGGTAAGGCCCCTCTTCGCATGTTATCGACGAGGGCTCCTGCTCCAGCTCTTCAGGTCCAGATGGTCATGTGCCCCCCGGCCGGGCGGTAGCCGGCGGTATGACGGCTCCGTCCGTATCAGGCGGCCAGTATCTTGTCCGCCTCTTCCTGGTCGACCTCGGTCACGTACCGGATGCCGCTGGTCTTCGCGGCCTCTTCGGTCAGGGCGGTGATGTCATCCCGGCTGATGTGCTGCAGGGAGAATTTCCGGGCGCCGGCCATCATCTGGCGCAAGCCCTGGGCCACCCTCTGGAGGTAGGTGTACAGGCCCAGGGCGCCGGTGGGTATCCTCTCGAAATCGCTGCCGAACTTTTGCTTCAGATCCGATGCGGTCACGAATACATCCTCAGGGGTGGTGCCGAACCTCTCGATGTACACCGGCACCTGGTTGTCCTTCATGCGCCGCCCAATGGTCTTCCCCACCATGGCCGCTGCCAGGGGGGCCCGGGCCATGGTCACGAACCTGACATAAGGGGCACCCAGCGCCAGTCCCTTGAAGATCTGGTCCTCAAACACGAAGCCGCCGGCAATGGAGATGGCTGGCAGATGCTGCTTGCTGGCGGCCAGCTTGTCTGCATACCGGTAGACCAGCGACCACAGCGGCACCCCCGGGATGCCCCATTCGTTCATCATCCGCCAGGGGCTCATCCCCGTTCCGCCTCCGGCGCCATCCACGGTCAGCAGGTCTATCTTGGCCAGGGAGGCGAACTTCAGCGCCCGGGCCAGGTCGGCCGGCCGGTAGGCCCCGGTCTTCAGCGATATGTGTTTGGCCCCTGCCCGGCGCAGCTGTTCTATTCTCTTGAGGAAGGCCTCCTCTGAGACCATGCCCACCCTGGAGTGTCTCTCGAACTCCTTGAACTTGCCCTGCCTGAAGGCCTCAGCCACCGCTTCAGAGTCGGGATCGGGAACCAGGATGTAGCCCCTCCGCTTGAGGAGCCGGGCCTTCTCCAGGTCTTCGATCTTGACTTCGCCGCCGATGTCCTTGGCCCCCTGGCCCCACTTCAGCTCAACGCTGTCGACGCCCAGCTGCGAGATGGCATACTCGTGCACTCCCAGCATGGTGTCTTCGATGTTGGCCTGCACAATCACGGTGCCGTAACCACGCTGTTGCCAGTCCCGGTACAGCTGTATGCGGCGGACCATGTCCGCGGATTCGGCCACCTTCCCATTGACCAGCCTGGCCGCCGGGTCCATGCCGCAGACGTTTTCGCCGACGGTCAGGGGGATGCCGGTTATGGCGGCCCCAATGGCCAGGCCTTCCCAGTTGTTCTTGGCGATAGCCGTCGAGCCCATGGCCCCCATGATGATGGGCATCTTTACCTTGACCCCGCCATCTACCCCGTATTTGGCCTCCAGGTCCACGTTGTTAAAGATGGCTTTCTCTGAATCCGCCTCTATGCCCTTGGCCCCGACTATGGTGCCCAGGATCGAGAAGTGGGACAGGTCTACGGGATAGACCTTCTCGGCGGCGGTACTGATAATGCCGAAGGGCTGAGGATAGATGGCCTCCGCTCCCCGGTAGGCCGATTTGCCGATTTCACACATCCCTATGCAGCCGTCCACGCAGGTGACGCACATTCCGCTCAGCGAGCTGATAGAGCCCTCCGTCCGGTTCTTGGTCAGTGTGGCCGCGGATGCATTAATCCTTGACAGAGTCATTGTCCCTTCTCCTTCTCGAGTACCAGGCCACGCGGCTCTGGCGCTTCCTTTTCCGCTTTGGCTCAGCCCTTCCTGGCTTCCCGCACGCAGGTGCCGCAGTCCCCCGCAGCACCCATATAGCACATCTGGTCCGGATAGAACTCGGTGCAGGTCGGTTCCGGCCGGAGGCAGCTCCCGCATATGACCCCGGGGGCCTCCGGGCCCTGGCAGCGAAGCTGGCAGGCGGGGCAGACATACATGCAGGCGCCGCAGTGGCGGCAGACATCGGACTTCACGTCAAAGGGGGTGGTTATGGTGAGCTTTCCGCCCCTGTTGGCGAAGCCAATCGCCCGGCCGTCCATCTGTTCAGCGCAGATCCTGACGCACAGACCGCAGAGTATGCAGTCCCGCGGCTCCACTTTGAACCTCACCTGCCGGACCCCAAGCGCGGAGGCCAGGTCCTGGACCGTCTTGGAGCTGGGGCAGGTAGAGAGCAGGAGCTCGACCATCAGCTTCCTGGCGGCGATCACCCTCCGGGAATGGGTCCTGACCACCAGGCCCTCCGTGGCCGGGTAGGTGCAGGAGCTGACCAGCTTGGCGTTTTCCCCCTCGCCGATCTCGACAACGCAGAGGCGGCAGCCTCCCCAGGGCGACAGCCCGTCGCGGTGGCAGAGGGTGGGTATCTCCATGCCGTAGAACCGGGCTGTCTCCAGGAGGCTCCACCATTCCTCAGCTTTGACGTCAAGCCCGTTTATTCTGAGATTCAGCATCTGTCTTCCTCACCTGCATTCCGCTGTGCGTCAGCGCCCTTCCAGATCACACCTCAGGCAGCGCCCGGCCTCTTCAATGGCCTCATCCGGGCCAAGTCCAAGCTCCACCAGGGAGAAACCCCCTCTCCCGTCCATGCCCAGCATCCTCATCGGGGGACGGCGCCGCTCCCCCTCTTCGATGTGGCAGGGCTGCACTACCTCCGGGGGAGCCAGCTTCTCCTCGATGTTCCCATCGCCGCCCAGGTACCTGTCGATGGATATGGCTGCCTGGCGCCCGGCAGCGATGGCCTCTATGACCGACGCCGGCCCGGATACCACGTCGCCTCCGGCAAAGACGCCTTCTCTGGAGGCGGCCAGCGTGTCAGGGTTAACCCTGATCTCTCCTCCCCTGCCCACCGCCAGCCCGTACCCGGCAGGTACATCGGGCAGGTCCCCGACGTTCTTGATCATGGTGTCGTACTCCCCGGTGAACTCGCTGCCCGGGATGGGCACGGGTTGGCGCCGGCCGCTCTCATCCGTGCTGCGCAGCTCCATCCGGACGAACTCCACCCTCAACCTGCCATTGGCGCTGGAGACACTGACCGGCGTGACCAGGAAATCGATCCTCACGCCCTCTTCAAGGGCCTCCTTGACCTCCTCGGGGCTGGCCGGCATGGCGCCATAGGTGCGGCGGTAAGCTATCACTACCTCTCTGGCGCCAAGACGCAGGGCGGTCCGCGAGGCGTCGATGGCGGCATTCCCGCCGCCGATCACCAGGACCCTGTCTCCGATGGCCGTCTCGACTCCCAGGTTCACGTCTCTGAGGAAATCCGTGCCGTTCAACACCGCGGCGGCGTCCTCACCCCGGATGCCCATGCTCCGGCTGCGCCCGGCGCCGATGGCGGCGAAGACCGCATCGTAGCCCTCCTGGAAGAGCGCGTCGAGCGACTCCACCCGGCAGCTCGCTTTCATCTCTACCCCGGCCGCCTGGATCTCGGCGATCTCTCTCTCCAGGACGTCCCGCGGCAGCCGGAACTCCGGTATCCCCAGGCGCATCATGCCGCCCAGCACCGGGGCGGCTTCCAGGACCGTCACCCGGTGCCCCTTCCGGGCCAGGTAGTAGGCCGCGGTCAGCCCGGCCGGCCCGGAGCCGATTACCGCCACCCTCTTGCCGGTCGGGAGCGGGGCCTTCAGGTCTTGCTTCCAGGACCCGTTGTCATGGTCGGCCGCGAAGCGCTTGAGCAGCTTAATGCACAGGGCCTCATCCACCTCGCCGCGCCGGCACTTGGACTCGCAGAAATGCAGGCACACGTAGCCCAGAACGGCCGGGAAGGGGACCTTCTCCCTGATCACGGCCACGGCCTGGCCGGGCTGGCCCTGCCGGACCAGCCGGATGTAGCGGGGGACGTCTATGCCCGCCGGGCAGGCATTCTGACAGGTCGACTTGACCAGCGCCTTGCACACGCCGGCCCGGCAGCGGTGTTTCCTGATGTGCTCCTCGTATTCCTCGCGGAAGTAGCGGATGCTGGCCAGGACCGGATTGCCGGCGGTCTGCCCCAGGCCGCAGAGGGACACGTCCTTTACCGCCTGCGCCAGCTCCTCCAGCAGCTCGATGTCGCCCTCCCTGCCCCTCCCCTCCGAGATATCGGTCAGTATGTTCAGCATCTTGCGGGTGCCTTCACGGCATGACAGGCACTTCCCGCAGGATTCATCGTTGAGGAAGGCGGTGTAGTAGCGGGCGATGTCCACCATGCAGGTGTTCTCGTCCATCACTATCATGCCGCCGGAGCCCATGATGGACCCGGCCTTCTTCAGGCTTTCGTAGTCGATGGGCATATCGATGAGCGAAGCCGGTATGCAGCCGCCGGAGGGCCCGCCGGTCTGCACTGCCTTCAGCCTTCTCCCATTGGGAATGCCCCCCCCGATGTCATGTATGATCTCGCGGAGGGTCAATCCCAGCGGGACCTCAACCAGGCCGGTGTTGTTTATCTTGCCCACGAGGGAGAATATCTTGGTTCCTTTGCTCCTCTCGGTGCCTATGCCCTGGTACCATCGTGCTCCCCTGGTCACTATCGCCGGGACAGTGGCCCAGGTCTCTACGTTATTGATGTTGGTGGGCTTGTTCCACAGTCCCTTCTGGGCCGGGAAGGGGGGTCTCTGGCGGGGGGTGCCCCTTTTCCCTTCAATCGAGGCTATGAGGGCTGTCTCCTCACCGCAGACGAAGGCTCCCGCCCCCATCGATATCCCTATGTCAAAGTCGAACCCAGACCCGAGTATGTTCTCGCCCAGGAGCCCATACTCCCTGGCCCTGTCAATTGCCAGCCGGCAATGGCGGACAGCCAGGGGGTACTCGTCGCGCACGTAGACTATGCCCCGGCCGGCCCCTATGGCGTAGCCGCCGATGATCATGCCTTCTATCACAGCGTGGGGATTGCCTTCCAGGAGGCTGCGGTCCATGTAGGCCCCCGGGTCGCCCTCATCGGCATTGCAGATAACGTATTTGACGCCGCCCCCGGCCTTGCGGCATAGCTCCCACTTCGCTCCCGTCCCAAAACCGGCGCCGCCGCGACCGCGGAGGCCGGACTCCTTTACCTCGGCAATCACCTCGTCAGGAGACATAGTAAGGAGGGCTTTGGCCAGGGCGGCATAGCCATCAAGGGCGATGTAGTCGTCTATCTCCGAGGGATCAATGTCGCCGTTGGCGCTCAGGACAACCCGCACCTGCTTCTTGTAGAACGGAACGTCAGGCTCATGGACGATCTTCCTCCCCGTTATGGGGTCCACGTAGAGCAGCCGCTCAATGATGGTCCCCTTGAGCATGGTTTCGGAGATGATCTCCGGGGCATCCTCGGGCCTTACCCTTTGATAGAAGATCCTTTGCGGCCGGATGACCACGACCGGTCCCCGTTCGCAGAAGCCGTGACAGCCGGTTTCCTTCAGCTGCACATTCACGTGAAGCTCGCGCCTGGCGATCTCCTCCAGGAAGGCGTCTCTGAGCTCCTCGCTTCCCGCGGCGCGGCAACCCGTGCCGCCGCAGACCGTTATGCATGGTGTCTGGGCCGACGCCGCCAGGACTATTTTCTTCCGCAGGCTGTCCAGGTCGGCCGCATGGCGTATTGATCCCGTCCGCAATCCGCTAGACACTGCTTTTCACCGATGCATGGAGTGCCTTCTCTATCTTCGCCGGCGACATCTGGCCGTGGTACTTGCCGTTCACTACCATGACGGGCCCTATGGCGCAGCAGCCGAGGCACATCACTGTCTCCAGCGAGAACTCGCCGTCGGCGCTGGTCTCCCCGGGGCCAATGCCCAGCTTGCGCTCGGTCTCCCTGGCAATCCTGCTGGAGCCCCGGACATGGCAGGCGGTGCCCAGGCAGACCTTCACGTGATGGCGGCCTCTGGGCTCCAGGCTGAAGGACTTGTAGAAAGTGGCCACCCCGTACACGTCAGTGAGCGGCATCTTGAGCCTGGCCGCGATCTCTCTCAGCTTCTCTTCAGGCAGATATCCGTACTGGTTCTGAGTCTCCTGAAGAGCTGACAGCAGGCCTCCGCCATCTATCTGACCATCTACTTCCATAGAACACACCTCTCCGCAGCGAAGATGTTTTTCCGGACCATCAGTGAGTCAACCCGGATCGTTGCGCCACACCTGAACGGGAGGCTGATGGATGGATCCGAGCAGCACCGCGTACCCCGTGCGATTCTTGACGTCTTCGTCGTCCACTACCTGGGCATCCAGCACCTGCGTGAGCTGATCGCGGCCCAGCAGGCGCCGGTGCTGCTGCGCCATGGCGCTGTCCAGGGAATCGATCAGGGCGCTCAGGGCCTTGTTCTTCCTCTCCGCCCAGATGATCATATGGATGAAATCCAGTGTCGCGGTGTTTCCGCCGACGCAGCACTCTCCGGAGGTGCCGTCATCATACTGGCAGGCATAGACCGCCCTCACGTTCTTGCTCCATGAGCCAATCACCTCGCCCAGCCCCATGGCCACATCATGGCAGTAGTAGCTGACCGCGGTGCAGTCGCAGTTCTTCAGGGACGTCACGAAGGCGCCGGTATCGTCCAGGCCCATCTTGCGCGCTGATGTGCTCAAGGCGGTGGCCACAACGTTGTCGACGGTGCTAACGGGATCCAACAGTCCGGACGCGGTTGCTGCGCGCTGTACCTTCTTCACTCCCTTTTCCCCCCATCTCGCGTACTGGCATGGCAGGATCCCGTCCCGTCCTGTCCCATCCATGCGGTATCACCATTCTGGATCACGGCCCGTGAATATCCCATATAAAACGGCCCCTGGTTCATGAAAAAAACGTGAAAACAGGGGCCCGGGAACACCGCAGGAACAGATGGCCGGGACTGGGCCTGGGAGGTACTAGTCCTCTTCCTGGCAGGCCAGCATGTAGCCTACCCCGGGCGAGGTGATGATGTACTCCGGATGGGAGGGATCCCTCTCCAGCTTGAGCCTGAGATGGCGGACGTAAGCCCGCAGATAGTCGACATCATCAAGGTACTCCGGTCCCCACACCGCCCTCAGCAGGTCCCCCTGCAGGACCACCCGGTTGGGGTTGAGGGCCAGCTGTCGCAGTAGTGAGTACTCCGTACGGGTCAGGGGAACCTTCTTGCCGTCTTTCTCGACGGTCTGCCTGGCGAAGTCGACCACCAGCCCGCCGGATCTGAGGGGGGCCACCCGCTCATTCGGTTGGTGGCCGCGCCGCAATGCCACCCGGACCCGCGCTACAAGCTCCTTGGAGCTGAATGGCTTGGTGATGTAGTCATCGGCGCCGGCGTCAAAACCCTGCAGCTTGTCGCTCTCCCGGGCCCTGGCGGTGAGCATGATGATGGGCACATCAGAGAACTGCCTGATTTGACGGCAAGCAGCGAATCCGTCAGGCCCCTGGGGAAACATGATGTCCAGCAGTATGAGGGCCGGTTGCTCCAGGGCGGCCATCTGCACCGCCGCTTCGCCACTGGCGGCGTGCATCACATCGCAGCCGACGGCCCGCAGCACCTCGGTCACCAGGCGCACCACCTGCGGCTGGTCCTCGGCCACCAGGATCTTCTCTTTCATGCCGGCTCCTTCATTCGGGCAGTTCGGGGCTCATCTCTCCCGCAGGCAAGGTGAAGCAGAACCTGCTGCCCCTTCCGGGTTGACTTTCAGCCCAGATGTGACCACCATGCGCCTCAACGATGGCCCGGCTTATGGGCAGTCCCAGGCCGGTGCCCATGATCCTGTGTTGACCACCCGAGTCAGGCCTGGCGCGGAAGAATCTCTCGAAGAGATGGTCGAGGTCCTCCGGATCGATCCCCACTCCTTCGTCGGCCACGCTGACAATGACCCTTCCTTCGGCCGCCCTCCCCTGCAGGACTATCATTCCGCCATCGGGCGAGTACTTGGCGGCATTGTCCAGCAGCTGGCGGAGCACCTGCAGGATGCGCTCGGGATCGGCATCGATCAACGGGAATTCGGAGGGGAAATCGACGATCAGCGTGTGACCGGGGAACCGGTGCCCCGCCTCTTCGGCGGCCCCTGCCGCCAGGCGGGGCAGCCTGACCGGGTGAAGGTCTATCTTCATCATGCCGGCATCGATGGCTGAGGACTCCAGGTAGTCTGAGATCAGCCCTTCCAGTGTGTCGCACTCCCTGTCGATGATTCCCAGGAACTCCCGCCGGGCCTCGGGGGTGAAGGCGGCATCCTCCATGAGCAGGGCCGAAGAATACCCCTTGATTGAGGTCAGCGGCGTGCGCATTTCGTGGCACAGGGTGGGAATCAGCGCGGCCTTGTAGCGGTCATCTTCTCCCGATGCCCGCCCGGCCTCCAGTTCCTCGAGCAGAACCGTCCGCTCCAACAGCAGGGCCGCCAGGCTGGCTATGACCTGAAAGAACGAAACCTGGCTCCGGCTGAACCTGGCTCCCTCCCTGAGATTGATGAAGGCCAGCACACCGTAGCTCATCCTGTCCGTGCTCAGGGGCAGACAGATAGCGGATGCCGGATTACCCAGGCCCGCGATATCGGCGCCAAAGTCCGGACAGCTGGCGGCCCTGGCGCCCGGGGCATCCCTGCGCGCCGTGTAGGCCTCGCGTCTCCCGGTCTGAAACGCACGGCCGATCATGCCTTCACCGGGGCTGATCTCGGGCTGCCGCGCCGCGTCAACGCCGCCGCCGCAGGCGACCTGAGCCACCAGCCGTCCGCCTGTCCCCCCGGGCCTCCACAACATCCCAACGTCGGCGGAGCCCAGCTCTCGAACCACGTATTGCAGGGGCAGCTGCAGTGCAGTATCCGGCTTCTGAGCGCCGCCGGCCAGCATCCCGGCTATGCGCTCGATCTCGAGCAGCCGGCTGCCGGCTGTCAGTCGCGCCCGCCTGCTGACGTTTCTTGCCGCGCGCATTTGTCGTAGGCAGGCTGTCCTGTCCGGCCATGCGGTGCCGTCCGGACGCCTTCACTACATAATACGCCCTGGCCACCACAACATGCACGCCGGACCAATGGGGCAGAAGGAAACACCGGGGATGTCGCTGTCTCAGGTTGTCGACAGCGCCATATGTATCGGGGTTATCCGCCAGCAATGCCACATCTCTGCCCAGAGAATATCGACAATGGCCCACAAATCAACTTTGGATTGGACATATTGCTGCATCTCCTGTCCGATCATTGAAAACTATGGCATTCGAGCGCTACAATCAGCAGACAGTGCCCCGCGGGGCTGACCACGGAACGAAGGCCATGGATTCTGCAACTCTTATCGGTACGGAGCACCGGCTTGACGAGTGTGACCTTGGCCTGATAGGCCGGCTGCAGATAGATGGACGTGTCAGTCTGGGCGAAATGGCCGAGGCACTGGGGATCCACAGGAATACCGTGAAGGCTAGGCTGAACCGCCTGCTGAAGAATGGGACAATCACCCCGACTGTACACGTGGACCCCACCTGCCTGGGATACTCTGCTCCGGCAACCATAGGGGTCAGGGTAGCCCCGAGCCATATCAACACCGTCGCTGATCAGGTAGCCGCTTTCCAGAGCATACAGTTCGTTCACGTCTGCGCCGGCGCCTATGACATCGTCCTCTCGGGGGGCCGGTTTCGCAGCGAAACCGATCTCTACTCCTTCGTCACCGACCGGTTGGGCCGGATCCGCGGAATACTGACCGTCGACACCATGAGAAGCGTGGGGTTGGAGAGATTCACTCTGGGAGCTGTGAGTTCACGACCGATAGCAGCCGACCAAGGCCGGCCGGGAACCGGAGTCGCTCCAGACTACCAGCTCGATGACCAGGACCGTGCCATCATCAGCGAGCTTCAGCGGAGCATAAGGCGGCCGGCCTCGGCACTGGCGTCGGCCCTCGGAATGAACCGGAAGACCGTTGCCATCAGGCTGGAACGCCTTCTCGCCCAGGGCATCGCCAGGCCGGTGATGATCGCGGACCCCACAGCGCTGGGCTACCGGCTGAGAGTCATTCTCGGCGTGTCAGTCAAGCCAGGACAGCTCCAGATCGTCACTGACGGGCTGAAGTCCCTGAGCAATCTCCAGTACCTTGTTCTCTGCACGGGACGCCACAACATGCTGGCCTGGTGCTGGTGCCGTGACCTGAACGATCTAGGCAACCTGATTACCGGGGCGGTAGCCGCCATACCAGGGGTGAAAGAAATCGCAACCTCGGTTGTGCTCCGGGAGAGCAAGAGCCCCTATCAGTTCGTGGAGTCTCGCCAGGAATAGGCAGAGCAACACATCACGTTCATGGTTGCACGTAATGGCCCTTCTTCACGTTCAGACAGACGAAGCTTTGGGTTTCCTTCAGTCCCTTTATCTGGGCCAGGCGGCCCTCGATGAATCTGCCCAGGTCCGCGGTGGAGCGGAACGTTCCAATGGCCATGATGTCGAACTGCCCGGTGGTAGTGGAGACCCACCTGATCTCCTGATTGGCAGCAAGCATGTCGGAAGTGCTCTCCAGGTTCTCGTGTGCCAGGCGGATACCGATCATGGCGATCACAGGGTATCCGCATCTGTATGGATCGATCATGGCCCCGATACGCATTATGCCATCTTCAACCAGCTTTCTGAGTCTGCGCCTGGCCGTCGATGGGCTGATATCGAGCTGATTGGCCACCACTGCGCTGCTGATCCTGGCATCTTCGGACAGCAGCTTCACAAGCTGTTCGTCAACGGGATCCAGTGCGTATTTTGTCTCTCCGCGCATAACCGGATTCTAGGCCAAGGCCATCTGAAATGTCAATCTGCTCGCCACGGTGGTCTAGTTACGCCGAAAAGGGGGATTCTTCTGCTCATTTCCCCAAGGGAAGTGATCGACGTCGGCCGTGCTCATGGCAACCGTTTTGAGCATATTGGCCATTTCAGTGGCCAATATGACCAGGCCGATAGCCAATACTGCACCGTCGCCAAAAAGGCGACAGGTAACGCGAATGTGACATGCGGCGATTCCGGCCACGCCTGTGGTCAGTCTGCTCATTTCTGCTCAATTATGTTCGCTTCACCCAAACTAGCGGCGCACCTTCGCCGCCGGATGGCTTGGTGGCTGGCCATATCGCCTGCGGTTTTGACCAGCCCGGTCAACATTTTGACCAGTGGGAGCGCACCCCAAATCGGTGCATTAAACACCTGTAGAATCCGATTCATTCGAGGCAAACAACCAGGAGACACTGTTTGCCATCAGCTTCGGAAGGGGGACTCGAGCCGACAGCACATCGCCGGAACAGGAGTTGGAGAGCACAGCAAGCCGGCGTCACAGTAATCGGTCGAAAGGAGCCAGATGGGAATATGCTACGGGGGAAAGACCCTAAGGGAAGCACAGGCAGAGTCGCGGTACCTGTTTGAAAAGACGGGGACCATCTTCGGACTTAAAGAACTTCCCCTACTTGAGCAGGACCCGGTCAAGTTCATGAGATTCCAAACCAAGCTGGTGGCGGCCTGCGTCGCCGCCAGGGAGACCGCCAAGCTGATCACCGCCAACCCCATCGCCCTCATCATGTCCGAGTTGCAGTTCATGCTTGGCATTCCCGAGGGCGACCTGGTCTCATCCTCATATGGCCTCATCGGTCACCTGCAGAGCGCGCCCTTCATGATCCGGGCCATTGGCACCATGGACCTGGAAGAAGACGGGATAAGGCCGGGAGACATATTCTCCTGCAATGATCCCAAGTTCGGTGCGCCGCACAACGCCGACTGTTTCACCACCGTCCCTATCTTCTATGACGGTGTGCTGGTTGGCTGGGCGATGGGCATGAGCCATATCAGCGATGTCGGCGGCATCCAGCCCGGGGGCCTCAGCTCCATGAGCGTATCGGCCTTCACGGACGGGTTCGTTTACCCTCCAGTGAAGACCGGGGAGAACTTCAAGCAGTACCGCTGGTTCTATGAACAGTGGCAGAGAAGGACCCGGACCGGCGACTTCAATGTCATGGACGAGAGAATGCGGGCCACCGGATCCGTCATTCTGCACGACAAGATTATTGAGATCGTCAAGGAGTTCGGGGTCGACTACTACCGGGAGGCGGTGAGGGAGATCCTGGAACGGGAGAGAAGGGTCCTCACCGGCAGGATCATCGCCCAGACAGTGCCCGGCAAATACGAGTACCAGTCCTTCAACCGGGTGCTCTTCAAAGGCATCATGACCAAGCTCTGGCCGCATTCCGACAGGGACTGGCTGCTCAACGAAGGGTGCGAGACGTACATCGGCGTGGACGGCGATCTGACCATGGACCTGGAAGGCACCAGCAGCGAGGACGAGTTCTATGCCAACTGCTACGAATCGGCCCTGCGGATGGTCAGCTCCCTGGGCTGCTGGCCCACCTTCGCCTATTCCTCCACGCTGAATACCGCCCTGCAGTACATGACTCACTGGAAGATCCCGCCCGGCAGCCTCTACAACCCCCAGAATCCCTTCGCCGGCGCGTGTACCGGCCTCATCGAAGCACAGTCCTTCATCTGCATGTTCTACCAGGTGGTGAGCCAGGCCAAGTTCGCCAGGGGTTTTCTTGAGGAGGCCTTCACTCAGAGCGGGTCCGGGACAGGCATGGCTGTGGAAGGCCAGTTTGCGGACGGTTTCGGCTGGGCCGGCGGGGACTGGTCACACATCTGCGCCCGCGGCGGGCCGGCCACCCCCTTCAGAGACGGGGAGATACTGGTGTTCGGTGGGCCGGCTCCCCAGTCTGACACCGGGGAGATGGAAGCTACCGAGTTCATACAGCCGACCAACATGTTCATCGGCAGAAGGCCACTTCAGAACTACTGCGGGCATGGAAAGTACCGGGGCGCCATCGGCCTATGCAGCCTGCAACTGATCGTCGATCCGGGGAAGAAGCTCGAAGTAGTCAGCTCTGCCGTGTCCGGCGGAGGGATGTGCGAGCCAGCGTACGGCATGTGCGGGGGCTATCCGGCTCCCAACGACATTAACGCCTTTTTCTGCGGCACCAACATGAGGGACGTCATAGCCGCCGGTGGCAGCTATCCCCGCGACATACAAGAGACCAGGGAGTGGATGAAAGCCGGGAAGATCAAGGTGGACCGGTTCTCCTACTACAACAACTACACGCCCACGGTCGACGTTAAGAACGGCGACGTTTTCGGCATGGCCAACGGAACCGACCCGGGCTGGGGCGATGTTCTGGAAAGGCCAACCGCGCTGGTGGCCAAGGATGTCGAGGACGGCTGGATCAGCCTGGATGTCGCCCGGAATCTGTACGGAGTGGTCCTCAAGGACGGTAGGGTGGACGAGCGGGAGACCGACAAGCTGCGTAAGCAGATGCGGAACAGGCGCAAAGAGCGATCAGTAGACGCCCGGGACTGGTGGGAGCAAGAGCGGCAACAGGTCCAGGCCAAGGACTTTGAGGAAGAGGTCAACAATATGTACTGGGATTCCATGAAATACGAGAAGTTCCGCCGCAAGTTCAAAGGGTTCTGGCAACTGGGTGATGAATACTCGCTCGAGAAGAGAGGGGTGTGACATGGAATCGACCGCCGTAACGAACGAAATCATAGCCAGCCTGGTGAACGGGACGATCCCCTGGGACGAGGCCAAGGAGCTCATCCGCCTGAATCCGAAGGACAAGGACCGTTTCTGGAAGTACCTGGCAGTGCTTCAGGCCAAGGTCCCCTGGAAAGACAAGATACTGATCCGTGTTTCGGACCACCTCTACGTCGTGGCCAAGGGAAAGGAGAGGATAGTCAAGTGCGATTGCGGCCATGAGTTCGGCGACTACCGGGTCAACTGGAAGCTGGGGTGCCGGGTCTACGTGAGGAGATCCGCGGAGGAAATGGCCGAGGTATACCCCGTGGACATTTCGATACCTGACCCCCGGCTGGCTGAGCTGCGGGAGTACTACTGCCCGGGCTGCTACAGCCTCCTGGCTACTGAGGTGGTGCCCCGCGGCTTCCCGCCCTTCTTCGAGATGCTGCCGGACCTCGACACCTTCTATCGGGTCTGGCTGGGCAAACCCCTGCCGGATGAAAGCCCGGAATGGTTTCAGGACAAAACCATCGAGCATGCGGCCCAGTGGGGCCGGGGAGGAGCAACAGCATGACGACCATACCCAAGAAGCGATACCTTATTGCGCTCGATGCGGGCGGGACCATGACGGATACATTCCTGGTCGGCGAGGAAGGAAAGTTCGTCCTGGGGAAGTCGCTGACCAACCACACCAGTGAGGCCCTCAGCTATGGCGCCTCCGTGGAAGATGCCGCCAGCTTCTGGGACATGAATGGCAAGGATGTTCACGAGAGGGCCATCAGCAGCACCTACACGGGCACCACTATGCTAAACATCCTCCTGACCCAGACCGGATCGAGGGTGGGGCTCATCATCACCAGAGGCTTCTCGACGCTTCCCATGCAGGAGAGGGGACTGGCCTGGCTGGGATTGCCCTACGAAGAGATACCACGCCAGATGCTGCACGAGCACACGCCGCCCCTGGTGGAGCCGAAGCACATCAAAGAAGTCACTGAGCGTATCGCGGTGGGCAGCTACTACATGGGCCACCATTACATGCCCGGCCAGGTGGTTATCCCCATGTATGAGGAAGAGGTGGTCCGCGCCGTCAACGAGCTGATTGACGAGGGCGTGGAACACATCGGCATTCTGTTTCTTGGCTCCTACATCAACCCGGTCCACGAGCAGAGAGCGGCCAAGATAGCCCGCGAGATTGTGGCCAAGAGAGGGCTGGAGACCCCGGTTTCGGCCTCCTGCGAGATATGTCCGCTGGCCAGAGAAACTCAGAGACTCAAGACCCTGCTCATCCAATGTTACGTCACCAAGGTCGGATCAGAGCAGCTCTTCCTGGTGGAACAGAGGGCCAAGGGCTATGGCTACAAGTGGGACCTGCTGACCCTTCTGTCCTACGGAGCGGTGGCCAACATCCGGCATCCCAGGCTGGTGGAGGCCGTTGTTTCGGGACCGACGGGGGGCCTCCTGGGAGGGAAGGCAGTCGCGGAGACCTTGGGCAACCGTAACCTCGTCTGCGCCGACCTGGGAGGCACCAGTTGGGACGTTGGACTGCTGGTCAACGGCTTCATACCGGTGAACAAGGACCCCGACTTCGCCAACCACCGGCTGAGAATACCGATGGTCGATATCAACTCCGTCGGGGCCGGGACGGGCACCGTGGTGCGCGTGGAGCCCAAAACCAAGCGGATCACCCTCGGCCCGGAGAGCGCCAGCAGCAGGATTGGCACCTGCTATGACTATCCGGAGATCACCGTCGGTGACATCGACCTGATTCTGGGCTACCTCAATCCCGACTACTTCCTGGGCGGCAAGATCAAAGTGAACAAGGCCAAGGCCTTGGAGTGCCTGACGGAGAGGCTGGCCAAGCCACTGGGCCGCGATGTCTACGAGGCATCGGAGAAGGTACTCGACCTGCTGCACTCCGAAATGTCTGATCACATCAACGCTACCTTGAGTTCGAGGGGCCTGAACCCGACGGACTTCAACCTCATAGTCTACGGGGGCAGCGGTCCGATGCACATGTGGGGGGTGGAGAAGAGGCTCAAGTTCGGAGGGGTACTCACCGTCCCGTGGGCAGCGGCCTTCTCGGCATACGGCGTGGCCACGGCGGATTACTTCCATCGCTACGACAAGGCTGTCACCTGCATGATCACCCCCACCATGCCAGACGAGTACAAGATCGGCATGGGCATGGCCTTGAACCAGGCCTGGGAAGAACTCGAAAACCAGGCCTACGCCGAGCTCGAAGTTGAGGGCATCTCGAAGGACAAGGTGTTCTTCAGGTACGGCATCAGCGCCTCTTACATAGGCCAGATATACAGCTGGGAGGCGACGGTCCCGGTGGGAAGAGTCAGAACCGCCGCGGATGCCAACGCGATCGTGAAGGCCTTTGAGGAAACGTACGCTACCATCTACCCAGTGGCTGCCCGTTTCGACACCGGGTGCCGCATCTCAGAGGTTTCGCTGGAGGCTGGGACTATGAAGACCAAGCCGGCGCTGGCCAGCTATCCGCTCAAAGGCAAGATCCCCAACAAGAAGGCGTTCAAAGGGAACCGGGATGCGTACATCGACGGGAAGTGGATGCCTTTCCAGACCTGGGAGATGGACATGCTGGAGCCGGGCAACCGCATCGACGGCCCCGCGGTCATCGAGCATCCCATGACCACCCTCGTGGTCACACCACAGAGCTTCGTGGAGATGGATGAGCACATGCTTGTCTGGTACCGAAAGAAGTAGCACCTCATAACCCTTGTTCAGGTGGCCTGCCATAAACGTGAGGGGTGGATATGTCAGAGGGTCATGAACATTGAGGATCAAATCTTTCACGAGTAATACGTATAGCTAGTAGTGAGGAAAGGGGGCAAGGACCTGTGTCAGTCCCGTTTTACTTCAAGCTGAAGCAGCCATGGCGCGGCCTTCTTGCGGTGGTCTTCACGGCCATCGTTGGAGCCATGATCTACTACGCGGGCACCCAGAAGCTCTGGTGGGAGGAGGCGGTCAAGCCGATCTCCTACGTGATGCTGCCCAACTACCTCCTGGTGCTATTCTGCTGGATGTTTGTCTACAGCAACTACTTCCACTTCTGGCCGTGGGCGAAGCTGTCCCAGCCGGCCCAGGGCATAGCCGCCACCCTGACCATCATCGTCCTCTCGGGCGTCAACTTCTACATCCTGAATAACATGGCCCACTGGGGGGCCTACCTCTTCTACATCAGCAGCGCCTGGCTGTTCTGGATCTTCATGCTGGGGGCCTG